>CAMBPV010000003.1 GCA_945869695.1 Prosthecobacter debontii | reverse complement strand
CAAAGGCGGACCTGAAGATCCGAGGGCGCAGTATTTTGGTGTGAACGATCCAGGTGCTGAGTCTCTGGGGGAATTGGCGCATTTGCCACCCAGTTTAGACAAAGTGGGCCGTAAGCTGACGCAGGGATGGTTTGAAAAAGTTCTATGGGGCAAGGACGGCTCCGTGCGACCCTACATGGAAACGCGGATGCCTAACTTTGGGAAGGAGCAGACTCAGATGCTGATCGAATGGATGAATGAGGCGGATGTGGCTGAAAAGCCCGTCGCGATCGATACAAGCGGTTTGGCTAAACATCATCGCGCTGAATTGGGTCGACAGCTTTTGGGTGCCAAAGGATTGGCCTGCGTGGCGTGTCACGGATTGATAGACCGGAAGTCCTTAGGCCCGCCGGTCGTCCGACTGACGAACACCGTCGAGCGACTAAAGCCGGAGTATTTTAAGGAACTCCTGCTCGACCCTCAGGCGACGCAGCCGGGGACCGTAATGCCACCGATGTTTCTGACGAGGAAAAAGGTAAACGAGGAGATCGAGAGCATCTGGACTTACCTGAGGGAGGTGGACGGCCAACCTTTGCCGGAAGGGCTGATGTCAGCCGAGGATTTCGAATTGAAGCCGAGCAAGGAGGGGAAGGTCATCGTGTTCCGAAGCTTCATTGAAGGTGTGGGCACTCATGCCATTGGGGTCGGATTTCCCGAGGGAGTGAATGCTGTTTTTGATGCCAAAACGAGTCGATGGGCGCTCATGTGGAAGGGGCGTTTTTTGGATGCGATGAGTAACTGGCAGGACCGCGCCATGCCTGCGATCAAACCTCTCGGCACGGAAGTAAAGGAACTACCAGCGGCGATTGGCGTGCGAGTTTTCGGTGGCTACAAGTTGGATTCAAAAGGGGTGCCAACTTTCCTTTATCAAGAAGACGGTAAACAGATCGAGGACACGCTTCGGCCTATCCAAGGCGGATTCGAGCGCCTCATTAAGATCAATGGGCAGCAAACGAAGGAGGTCTTGTCATGGTAGTCACGAAGCGTTTTGGACTGATTACACGGACTCTCGCGATTCTTTTCACAGCCACCGCTGCGTTCGGGCAAACGCAGTCCGACTACTACCGCATCGAGACCTATGATCTGCCGCAGGGTGTGAATTTTGAAGCGAGCGGCCTAGCGGTGTTGCCGAATGGAAGGCTGGCCGTCGGTCTTCGGAAAGGCGAGGTCTGGATCGAAGGTGATAAGGGATTTAAACGATTCGCAACGGGTCTGCATGAGATTTTGGGTCTGGCTTGGCATGAAGGAGCGCTTTATGCCACCCAGCGCGCGGAGGTCACTAAAATGCGTGACACGGATGGCGATGGAGTCGCGGATGAATATCTCGCCGCGGCGAGAGGATGGGGTGTGTCGGGCGCCTATCACGAGTATGCCTACGGTCCGGTTTTTGATGCGGCGGGTAATCTTTACACCTCGCTCAATTGCAGCATGGGCAAGGCCATTGAGAAAGAGCGCCCCCTGTGGCGGGGTTGGGTGGTGCGCACTTCTCCGGAGGGCAAGATGGAACCCTGGTGCGCAGGTTTTCGCAGTCCCTGCGGCATCGGACAGGATGCTGATGGCGAGATCTTCGTCACCGATCAACAGGGAAACTGGATGCCAACCACACCTCTTTTTCATGTGCGCAAGGGTGCCTACTTCAGCCACGCGGACTCGATCACGGATGCCATGCGTCCTGAGTCACCGGTGAAGATCGCCGCCAAACAACCGGATGGAATCACTGTCGCCGAAGCGATCAACAAGGTGCAAGGTTACACACCCCCTGCGGTGTGGCTGCCCTATGTGAAGATGGGCCAGAGTGGCACCGGCATTGTCTGCGATAAGAGCGAGGGGAAATTTGGCCCCTTTGGGAAACAGCTCTTTCTTGGCGAGTTTGTGCTCAGTGGTGTGAATCGGGTTTTCCTTGAGAAAGTGGGCGACGAGTTTCAGGGGGCCTGTTTTCCATTCATCGAGGATCTGCAATGTGCAGCGCTTGCCCTCACTTCATTGCCGGACGGATCGCTCGTCGTCGGAGAGTCCAATCGAGGCTGGAACAGCAAGGGGAATCGCCCCTTTGGCCTGCAGAAGATTGTTTGGACGAAAAAGACGCCACTCGAAGTGGAGCGGATGGAACTCACACCGGAAGGCTTCCGTTACTCCTTCACGCTGCCGGTCGATAAAACGACGCTGGGTGCCCTGACCGGACAAAGCTACACCTATCTGTTTCAGAGCAAGTATGGAAGCCCCGAAGTCGATGCCCAACCCCTGATATTCAAAAGCTCCACCTGGTCGGAGGACGGGAAGATCCTCGATGTGAAAGTGGGAAATTTAAGGGCGGGTTTCGTTCATGAAGTCGAACTCCCTGCGCTGCGCTCAACGGATGGGGTGCCGCTGTGGCACCGATTTTCCTATTACACGGCTAACCGTCTCAAGTAAGAGGTAAGAGCAAAAAATATTTCGTTCGATTTTGAACGGATGGAATACAGCCCGGTCAAACACTCTCATACAGCATGTGATGGTGAAAGCCGTCTTGGGCTGGTCTTGAGAGTGATCGTTGTCAGCAGAGATTCCGCTTCGGTGGAGTCAAAGTTGATACGGCAAAAAGGGGTCGGGTGGAATCGGGAGCCATCCGGCCCCAATTGTTTTTGTGGGGAATGAGTCGAAAAACAAGTGCCAATCGCTGGCGACTGTGTTTTGTTGGCGCTCAATGGCATTTGCTCATTCAGACTGGCTTTGGCTTCTCTTGGTCATTCCGATCCTGCTTCTCGGTCGGATTTGGGCGGACTCGCGCTCGGATGGGGTCATCAGCGCACTGACCGCGAATCGCCTCCGGGATGTTTTGGTGAAGGGAGGATCTTCCTGGCGTTCAGCATGGATTTTCGGTCTTCAATTGGCGGCGTTGGGACTCTTCATTCTGGCGCTTTGTCGGCCTCAATGGGGAGAGGAAAAACGCGAACTGAAGGAGTCGGGTCGCAACATTCTGATCGCGATTGATACCTCTCGGAGCATGCTAGCCACGGATGTGACGCCCGACCGACTGACGCGAGCCAAACTGGCTGCGCAGGATCTTCTGATGTCCTTGGCGGGTGATCGAGTGGGCCTGATCGCATTCGCGGGACAGGCTTATTTGCAGGCACCTCTCACGACTGATCACGAGCCGATTTTGGAGTCGATTCAAACTTTGGACACCACCTCGGTTCCTCAAGGTGGGAGCGATGTAACGAAAGCCTTGAGGATTGCCATTGAAGCGGTGGAGAAATCACCGGCTCGGAGCCACGGTTTGATCTTGTTTAGCGACGGTGGTGATCAGTCCGCCAATCTTGCTTCATTCACAAAACAGGCGGCGGAGAAGCGGATTTTAGTCCTGACGGTTGGCGTCGGAACGGATGCGGGTGCTCTGATTCCCAATCCGGACCCATCGATGCCGGGCGATTTTGTGAGGGATAGCTCGGGAAATGTGGTGCAAACGAAACTCGACAGTCGGGTGCTCCAGGAGATCGCATCGGCCACGGGCGGGCGTTACCTGAAGCTGAGTTCTCAGTCCATTTCCAGTAGCCTCGTGACGGAGTTGCTCTCGGCGCTCGACCGCCAGCAGGAGGGCTCAAAGGAGCAAATAAAACCGATTGAGCGCTTTCGCTGGCCGCTCACCTTGGGTATCGTTCTCCTCATGTTTGCATGGTTCATCCGCCCACTGAGACCGAAGGTGAGACTTTCACCCGCAGCTGCCTTAAGCTTGGTTATACTGTTTTCGACGTCGGGCGTCGAAGCTCATGACGGGATCGCGGGAAGCCTGCTCGGCTCGCTTTTCCAGCGCGCCGAGAGTGAAGCGAGCGCGGAGGCCAAGGCGGCTTACGAGGGCGGGCAATTCGAGAAGGCCAAGGAAGTTTACTCTGAGCTCCTGAAGAAAAAAGTTTCGGAGAAGGAAAGGCACGAACTATCCTACGGACTGGCCGCTGCGGCGCACAAACTCAAGGATTTTGACCGTGCGGTCGATGCCTTCAGTGAAGCGCTCAAGACGGATGATCCGGAGATTCAAAATCGCGTTCATCGAGGCATCGCCCATTCGTTATACGATCAGGGTGATCGTGCACTCGCCAAGCAACCTCAATTTACGATCCGAGCTTGGACAGACTCTCTGCGTCACTTTGATGCGTCCCTGGCACTCGCGGAAAATCAAGAGGCTCAGGAAAACCGGGACTTTGTGCAGAAGCGTCTCGATGAACTCAAGAAGGCTGAGGAAGAGAAAAAGCAGCAGCAACAGCAGAAAAAAAAGGGCGGCAAAAAAGAAGGCAAAGAAGGGCAGGGCAAAGAGGGGGACGAATCCGAAGACGGCGAGGAAGGGAACGAAGGCAAACAGGGAGATAAGAAGGGAAAGCAAAAGGATAAGGAGGGAAAAGAGGGCGAGAATGGCGAAGAAAAAGAAGGTGATAAGGGTGATAAGGGGGAGCAGGAAGGTGAGGAGGGGCAGGGGAAAGAAGCGCTTCCTGATGGCCAGATCGCCGCTGGGCAGGGGGGCGAGAAGCCTGAAGAATCCGACCCTCAAGAACAACGTGAAATGGCAGAGTCTGAGCGGAACGAAACGACTGGATTCAGCCGAAACGAAGCGCGCGCATTCTTGCGCACTTATGCGGATGATCAAAAGGCCGCTGTTTTGCGCCAACAACGCCGCCAACCTGCAAATGGAAAAGATTGGTAGGTTTCACCTCTTCACTATGATTTTGAGTTTAAGGTCGATAGCAATGCATGGGGTGTTCGGGATGGCTTTTTTGCTAGTCTCAAGTTTTCATGCCAATGGGCAAACCGTGACGGCGGAGGCGAGTCCGAGAGAGGTGAAGCCAAACCAAACGTTTAGTTTTTCGATTATCATTGAGGGTGCAAATCCCCAGTCGATTCCGAATCTCAGGCTGCCGCTCCAGATTGTAGTGGCAGGCCAGCCCTCGCAGTCGAGTGAGATCCAAATCGTCAACAATCGGCAGTCGATGCGGATCCGCTTCACCTGGCCGCTGGCAGCCACGGAGCCGGGAGATTTTGTCATCGCACCACAGGAAGTGCAGGTGGGTGGGCAAATTTTGAACACGAATGAGGTGAAGGTTCAAATCAAAGAAGGGGCGCAACCTGAGATGAAGGGAAATGAGCCTCTTCTTCAAATCAGTGTGGAAAAGACGGAGTTTTTTCAGAGCGAGGTCGTGCCTATCAAGGCAGCGCTTTACATTCACCGCAGCACGAATTTGAGGCGAATCGGACTCGTCGAAGTGGCGAAGTCTGATTTTGCCATTCAACGTTTTCCTCAACAGAGTGAGCAATCGCTGGAGATGATCGGTGATCAAGCCTACTACGTGCTCACCTTCCGCAGCACACTCTCTGCGCTTCAGACCGGAAAGTTAGATGTGGGTCCTGCGAGTCTGGAGGTTCTCATTGATGAGCCATCGCAGGAGCGGAGTGGATTTCCTCCTGGTTTCTTCCTTCAGGCGGGTGAGCCTCGGAAATATATTGTGAAGAGCCCAGCCGTTCCCGTGACGGTTTTGCCACTGCCCGCAGAAGGGAAGCCTTCGAATTTCACGGGCGCGGTCGGGGATTTCACCCTCGGGGCAACAGCTTCCCCGAACTCGCTGACGGTGGGTGAGCCGATCACGGTTGAGTTGAGTGTCACGGGAGTCGGAAACTTTGACGCACTGACGGCACCCGCGCTGATCAATGCACAAGGATGGAAGACGTACCCGAGTCGTCGTTACAATACCAATGGCCAACCTGATGCCAATCAGCCTTCGAGCATGGAGCGCCAGATTGGATTCACGCAGGTCTTGGTTCCCGAGGGGACTCATCCCGAGGTGCCTCCTTTTGAGATGTCTTTCTTCAGCCCCTCAGCAAGAAAGTATGTGACGCTGCGAACGCCTGCGATTCCCGTCACCATCAAACCCAGTGCAGCGCTCCCGCCTGGAGCGGCGGAAGGTGCGGTGAGCGCGGCAGCGCCTGCAGCCTCGCCTCCCCCTCCGAGTAAGCCGGAGCCGGAATTGACCCATATCTTGGAGAAGATGCCCGCCCGATCCCAATGGATCAGCGAGCAGGGTGTGTCCTGGCTTCAGCGGCCGCTTTTTTGGGTCATCAATTGCGCGCCCTTGTTGCTCCTGATGGGGGTGGTGGGACGTCTGGGATACCTCCGCTATCAAGAGCGGAAGGTTCATTCACCGGAGTATGCCTTGCAGAAAATCTGGCAGGAATTGCATGAAGAGGGCGTTTCTGAAGCCGAGTTTTACAGGCGAGCAGCTCATTTCATTCGATTCACGGGCGTCTCAAATCCGCCGAGTGCGATTCAGGAGATCTGGGAACGTTATGAGGCAGCCAACTTTGCCGGCACCCTCGGTTCCGAAGAGAATCCGATGAATCGGGAGAAACGTTCGGGTGTTTTGGCTGCACTGGCTCCCCTCTTGAACGCACGCCCGTGCGTCGTGACTTCGAGTTTGAATCGAGGAGCCCAACAAGCAACGGTCATGCTCATGGCACTTGCGTGCTGTTTCATCACCTGTCGTGACGCGCTTTCAGCGAGTCCTGATGAGCGGTACGACGAGATCGTGAAGACCCTTCAAAAGCAAGACTACGAACGTGCGCAAACTCTCACGGAGTCCCTCTTGGCGGCGGGATCTTTGAGTCCCGAGCTTTTTCAGGCTATGGCTCATTCTCGCTACCGACAGGGCGATTTTGGACGATCGGTTCTCTGGTATGAGCGAGCCGCTCTGTTCGATCCCTTTTCGACAGAATTGAAGCAAAACATCCGTCATTTGGATGAAAAGCTGGGCTATCTCAATTTCCCGCCTGCCACGCCGACTCAGACCGTCGGTCTTTTGTTCCTTCGGAATACGTGGCTGCTGATCGCATCCATCGGATTTTGGCTGCTCATTCTCGGGCTCACCGGTTTGATTTTTTATCGGCTGAATTCCAGGCCTCGTCAGGTTGGAATCTTCGCATTGATCATCGGAGTGGTTCTTTTGCCGCTGGGTGCCTTTGGAGCTTGGGTTCGGCCAGACGGGAGCCAAAGGGTGAAGGATATTTTTGTGGTGATCAAAGAAGATGCGAAGGCGTTTACGGCGGCGAGCACCACGGCTGGCACGGTGATTGATCTGCCGCCAGGAAGTCAGATCCGACTTCAGGAAAAGCGAGGCGCTTGGTCTTATGTCGAGATACCCGGTGTGCCTGATAATCTCCGCGGCTGGGTGGAAACTGACCGACTCTCCGTTCTCTGGCCCCAGGCCTGGCCCGTGAGCCTCATTCCTTAGGGTTCGGCAAAAGACACAAATTTCAAGACGCCCGGGATAGCTTAAAGGTGGCCTCGATTTCGAGGTCCAACTCAGGTCGGCAAATGTCTGCCTGAACGAAGGCAACCTGATCCTCAGTCAGTCCGGTTACCTCAAAGAGAGAGTCCTGGATAATGGGCAGGAACTCGGGATGTCGGAGGTAGCATTTGAAGGTTCCCTCTTGAATCAGTCCGTTCTTCCAACTCTCGACCTTGAGTGCCTCGGGTGCATCCATGCGGTCCATCATGGTGCGGATGTTCTGCATCGTCGTCCGAAATTGCAGCGCCCAATCTCCTTCGCCAATGCTCCGGTGACCCTCGATGCTGGCGGTTCCCGAGAGGTAGAGGGTGCGCTCTCCCTCTTCTCCGATGACGACACCCCGCGCGAAACCGGGGGGGCGTGGGCCGTAGTCGGCTGGGTAGTGGTAAGCGGGAACCTGGGCTGGATTCTCGTAGTAGAGCGGCTTCTCTTTTCCTGCGACGAAGATGGTGACGAGGTGCCCGCCCTGGATTCCGACGGCGGAAGCCGCGGGCATGTGTGAGCGCAGTTCCCGCCCGAAATGCTCTTCAAAGGCTACCCAACGGCCGATATTGAACTGTTGATACCGCTCGAGGCCAGCTTGGTGCTCATTGATCTGAGGTACATAGTTCCAAACCCGGTGAAGATGCCAGCCTGTGGAAAGGTTAAGAAGCTCGCGGTACGTGCTTTCCGCTGCACCCTCCAGCTTCTCAGAAGCGTCAACCATGGCGGCGCCGAAGATAAGATCCTCCTGAGTCGCCAAAACGAAGGCGCCCGCCTGGGAAATTTCAGCCTCTTTGAGCCGAATGCTCTCGATCTGAGGTCCTGCCAACCACGGCATGGGGAGTTTCACTTGCAGGCTCTGACCGGATACGGCGACCTCTGCGCGAGCGGCACCGTATGAAACGGCGAGTTGTGAGTTCGAGGTGTGAACAGCCATTGATAACACTGCTGCTCTAAACGATAACGCGCCCCAGTGTCAACAGCAGATGTCGCTCCTCAAACCCGCCGTCAAGGCACGGACTCAGGGTCCTGTCTCGGGTAGGGAGGCGTCAGACTGATTGGGAAGACGTTCGGGAAGAAGGTTCAGCAGGGCCGCTTCCACTTCGTTTGGGGTTCGCCCCGTGGCATTTGAGATGTCATCGATCAAATCCAAATCCGGGCGTTCGGTGGGTCGAGGTCCAAGGTTGGCCGACTCATCGCTTCCGGCGGCAGAAGCTTCAGGCTGAATATTAGCGCTCATTTTTGGGGTGGGCCGCGACTCTGTCGGGGGGCGGTGACCCGAAGCCTCGGCAACGGGTTACTACAAGAAATGAGCCTTAACGTTACAGCCAAACTGAAAATAAACTTGGCTATCGCTATTGGGTTTCCCAAATCTGATCAAACGATTCCCTTGGCTTTGAGGAAAGGTATGAGTTCATCGACACCAAAATCGGCGAGGATCTCGCCATCCCACTCGAGGGTGGGGGCCTTGCTCTGGCCACTGAGGTCCACCATCTCCTGCATTGCCTCCCGGTTGCCGGAAACGACCACTTGTCGATGAGCAATCTTTTTGCCGTCGAGGTACTCGATCACATCATCACACCAAGGGCAGCCAATTTTGATATAGACGATCGGTAAGGGAGTGCTCATCGATGTTCATTTGACACCCCATTCGGAAGGGGGTCAAGGCTGGGAATTCAGTCCTCTCGGATGGCGTTAGTAAGTCAGAGTCGGAAACTGGACCGATAAATCGCGTGCGGTCTTTTGCTGGATACACCTAATTCAAGGTTCTTGTTGGAAAAATTGAATAAAAGGGTAAAATATAAAACAAACAATAAAAACCAGAATAACATTTGCTCTATTTTCAATTCTGATTATTATATCAATAATGATTCTTGCTGCTTTCCTCCCTTGTTGAGCGGCTAGCCCCATCGAGAAACTCCGACTACACGTCAGACCTCATGAGAACGATCCTAGAAACTCCAGTCCTCGAAACCATGCACAGCAAACTGTCTCACCAGATCACAAGTGCACCGGCCTACTCCTTGGCTGATATCGCGCCGCCTCTCAAAAGTCGGATTTCGGCGTCCCAAGCACTAGCCCTGTCCCAACCAGCGCCGCGGGCGACGCCAACCGCGGAGCCTCAGCCTCCCGGAAACATCGATGTCACGGTCGTGAGCTTGTCGGACATCATGCGTTATTTCAGCAAAAGGTGGAAACTGGCCGTTTGGGTCGCTTTGCCAATCGCGGCTCTCACTTTTTTCGCACTCGGGTTCGGTGAGAAGGTGTATGAGGCCGAGGCGAGATTGCTTCTTCGAATTCAAGATGCCAATGTGTTTAACTTCACAGAAATGGCACAAAATCGGATCACGGAGCTCAGTGCGCCGATGCTGGTGAACAATCACCGCTCCGAGTTAAAGTCGAGGCGCTACGTGGACTACGTTTGGGAGCATCTTCCCGAGACTGACCGGATGGCTTTCATCTCTGACGAGCTTGCGAAAAATGGTGACAAGTCCTGGCATCGGGAATTGCGTGAAAAGATCGGTTTGGCACCGGTCCTGTTACCATCCACTCCAGAGTCACATTTCGGCTCGAAGCTGGACAAAGCTGTTCGGGTCGAACCGCTGAAGGAATCGCATGTTTTGCGGGTCCAGGTCCGTCACACGGATCCAAGGCTCGCGGCCCTCATTGCTAACCAATACGTCGAGGGCTACATCAAGTATGTCTCTGAGCAGGAACTCAGTGTGACGAAAACGGCTTCCGTTTATCTCGAAGAGAAGAGCGCCGCCCTGCAGCGGCGATTGGCGGAAAGTGAAAAGCAACTTGCCGACACTCGCCAATCAGAAAACATCATGCAGGACAGTGAAGTGAAAGAGATGTTTGGGGAAAAGGTGAAGCTGCTCACCGCAGCGATGGCTGACGCAGAGGTTAAGCTGACCCGCATCCGGCACGATCTTGAGACAGTGCGTAAGGCGCAGGCATCGGGTAGAGATCTCCTGGAAATGAAATCCGTGGCGGAGAACTCCGACGTCTCAGCCATCCGGAAAATGCTCGACCTTAAACTGGCTGAGCGGGCGCCTTTGGCTGAAGTGTGCGGCCCGAATCATCCGAAGATGCGGGCGTTGAATGAGGCCATCGAGAGTCTTCAGTCCACCCTCCAGCGGAACATTGGTGACGTGGTTGCGATGCTGACGGCCGAGGAGCAAAATTGGCTCAACCAAGTCGCTGATTTTCAGAAGCAACTCGACGAGGCACGGGCGAAGGTGTTTTCATTCAGCGGAAAAACCGCTCAACAGAACCTTTTGCGTGATCAGGTGGCTATGGATCGTGAGCTCTACCAAAAAATCATGCTTCGGATGAATCAGGCTGAATTAACGGGTGATTTCAAAGAGAATGGACTTCTTCGGGTCGCCGACATCGCGACTCCTCCGGTGAAGCCCTCTTCACCCAGTGTGGCGATCGCTGGCATCGCTTCCATGATGCTCTTTGGACTCGTGTTCTTGGGTCTTCCTGTGGGTTGTGGTTTGGCAGAAGACCATCTGATGCCTGCGATTCGTGCCAGCCGGAATGGAGCAGAATCAAAAGCCGCAGACCCCGAACCGATGGAAGCCGAGCCATTCACACTTCCCACCACGCACTCAGGCAGGGCGGCAGTCATGGAGACTGCGGACTCAATCGTTGCCGTTTTACCAGAGGTGACGGCTCATAACCAGGCCTCTCTCTTGATTGGCATGATGAGAAAGGGTGCTCACGGTGCGGGTGCCGCCCTCGGACAAGTGGCGAGTGGGCTAGAGAAAAATCGCAGCAAAAAGCAAGGCCCCGGCGTGGTTCTGGTAACCAGTTCCGAAGCGGGTGAGGGAAAGAGTCTGGTGGCTGCAGCATTGGCGGCTACGTTTACCAGCCAAGGACGCAGCGCGTTTCTCATCGAGTGCAATCCGACGGCGCCCAGTGCCCATCAATGGTTGCCCAATGTTCACCCCGACTCAGCCGATGCCCACGATGTCGAGGATCTTCGCTACGGCGGAACGAACCTTTTCGTCCTTCCTGCCAGTGGCCTGCCGTCAGATCAGGTGTCCGAGCTGATCGAAGGTTATGGTTTCTGGATCGACCGGGCCAAACAAGCGGGGATCGACTGGATCATCCTCGATACGGCCTCCTTGCTGCGGAGTTTCACCGACGTGGCTCCTTTGGCACCTTTCGCGACGGAGGTTCTTTTTGTGCATGATCAGGCGATCAGTTCGAAAGCTCAGGTCCATGCCGCACTGAACTTAATTCAGCCTCTTTTGGGATCCAATGTTCATCGCAGTCTCGTGATGAACCGTCAGACGGCGTGAGTAAGTAGGCCGAATTTTCTCTTCTTCAATCGAAGTCCTGCGACGAGGGTTCCGCATGAATTCAAAGCGAACCCGATTTGAGACGGAGATGATGCCGAGGCCGGATGATATCGATCTATTCAGGCATGTTCACAGTAGCAAATACTTGGATTACCTGATCGCGGCTCGGTTTGACCAAATGGAAAGATGTTACGGAATGTCGATGGGGGAGTTTCTCCTGCGTGGTCTCGGTTGGGTCGTGAAGGTGTCGCATCTGGAGTATAAACGCCCCATCGGTCTCGGAGAGCGTTTCAAGGTGGAAACCTGGGTCGAGGAAATTCGAGGCTCGGACGTGGAGGTTCGCTTCGAGATGCTGAAGTCAGAATCCGGAAAAACAGCGTGTCTCGGGTGGTGTTACTTCACTCTGATCGGTTTGGAAACGGGGCGACCCGTGCCCATTCCGTCAGATGTTCTCGAAAAGTATTCGATTTGACGTTTTACGCGCTGGATTCCTCTGAACACGTGTGTATTCTCAGAACATGAATGACGAAGAGTTTTCTGGATTGGTGGCGAGGATTCGTCAGGCGCTCGGCTGCGGCAAGGAGCTGGCAATCGATTACGCCAAAGGCATCGGCGAAACGCCGGAAGTGGTGCATGGAAAAATCTTGGTTCGCAATGACACCGGCCGAATTGTTGCCCGCGTTCCCATGGAAGTCTGGCAATTAGGCGCGATTGCCTAGAGCAATATCTCCCGTTGTCTAGCAGGCGAGGATGACTTGAGCGGATGCCGTTTCGGCGGTGTGGGTCAGAGAAATGAGGGCTTGAGTGGCCCCTTTCTTTTCAGCCAGTGCCTTGGCTCCCCCGTGAAGGTGGAGAGAAGGTGCCCCATTCTCGGCTCGGACGACCTCGATGTCCTTCCAACTGACACCTTCCGAAAAGCCTGTGCCCAAAGCCTTGGCTCCCGCCTCTTTGGCAGCAAAGCGTGCTGAGTAGTGCATGGCAGGGTCTGCGCATGAATCGCAGTATCGGATTTCGGAATCTGTGAAGGTGCGTTCTTTGAAGCGTTCTCCGTGTTTTGTGAGGAGGTCGCGAATGCGCCTGACTTCGACCAGATCAATGCCAAGACCAATGAGCGACATCGGGAGAAATTAGCTAGTGTAGCCGTTCATCACCTGACGCATTTCGGCCACGGCGGATCTCAGTCCGATAAAAACAGATCTGCAAATCAGGTGGTGGCCAATGTTCAGTTCAGAGAGATGTGGCACTGAAAAGAGGTCAGGAAGATTGGCGGTGGTCAATCCATGGCCCGCATTGATTTGAAGTCCGAGAGAGTGGCCGAGTTTTGCCGCTTCTGACAAACGGCGAGTCTCTCGCCCTCGCTCGGCTCCTTGGCGATTTGCAAAGGTGCCCGTGTGGAGTTCAATCATCCGCGCGCCGATCCTTGCTGACGCACGGACTTGCTCCAAATCCGGATCGATGAACATACTCACGCTCGTTCCATTGCTCTGAAGGCGCTGAACCGTGTCCCTCAAAGAGTCCTCTTGGGCGGAGACATGGAGCCCGCCCTCCGTGGTTACTTCTTCCCGATTTTCAGGAACGAGGCAAACGTACGCGGGCCGTAAGCCGAGGGCTATTTCAAGGATCTCAGGCGTATTTCCCATCTCCATATTGATCGGAATCCGGACCGATTTCATCACCAGAATCAAATCGGCATCTTGAATGTGACGACGATCTGCTCGGAGATGAAGCGTGAGTGAATCCGCACCTCCTGCAATGGCCTCTTCAGCAGCTTGCAGGACCGAAGGTTCAGCGTTCGGTGCATCAGGCATCGTCCGATACCTCGCCTGCCTGAGGGTGGCGACGTGGTCAATGTTGACGCCAAGCTTGAGAATGGGATTCATGGGAAGATCGTGCCTAGCCTCCTCATCAATGGAGGAAGTGCCGGTGGCCTGTGAAAACCATGGCCATTTTGCGAGCGTCGGCTGCATCGATGACTTCCTGGTCTCTCATCGAGCCGCCAGGCTGAATGGCTGCGGTCGCTCCAGCTTCACCACAAGCGATCAATCCATCTGCAAAAGGGAACATCGCATCACTCGCGACCACGCTGCCTTCGAGGGAGAGACCGGCCTCTTTCGCTTTCCAGATAGCGATCCGGCATGAGTCCACTCGAGACATCTGGCCAGCGCCAATGCCGAGAGTCCTGTCTGAGCTCGCAAAAACGATGGCGTTTGATTTCACATGCTTCACGACCCGCCAGGCAAAACGCATGGCCTCTAACTCTTCGCGTGTAGGTGGGCGCTGGCTTTTCACTTTGTTTTCAAGGTCATCGAGACCCAAGGCGCGAGTGTCTGCATCCATGACCAAAACTCCACCCGGTGCTGAGCGGATCACGGGCTCACTGAGTGCTTCCGGAACGGTGGCCGCCATTTGAATCAAACGCAGATTCTTTTTCTTCTGAAGGTGGGCGCGCGCATCCGCATCGAAGTCCGGAGCGATGATGATGTCCGTGAAAATTTCAGAGATCAACTTCGCCAACGAGAGTGTCATGGAGCGATTTGTCACGATCACGCCTCCAAATGGAGCTTGCTTATCAGTCTCGAACGCCTTCTGCCAAGCCTCGCGGAGATCCTCGTCAGCACAACCGACACCACAAGGATTGGTGTGTTTCAAAATGGCGACGGTCGGCCTTCTGAACTCTTGGACCAATCCCGCTGCGGATTGGATGTCGATCACATTGGTATAGGATAGATCCTTCCCATGAAGCTTGATGAAATGCTCCCCGAAATTGCCGTAAAGAGAAGCTGCTTGGTGAGGATTGTCACCGTAGCGCAGTTCGGCATAGAGAGGAAGGCTCAGATTGAAGGTCTTTTGTGTGGTTTGCTCTTTGTTCAAAAAGCTAGCGATGGCGGCGTCATACTGTGAGGTGCGGTGGAAAACTTTCCATGCCAGGCGCTCCCGGGTGGCCATCGTCGTGTCGCCTTCATTCTCCCGCATTTCGTTTAGCACGACGGTGTAGTCATCAGGATCGCTAATCACGGTGACCCAGCGGTGATTCTTAGCTGCCGAGCGCAGCATCGACGGACCACCGATGTCGATGTTCTCGATGGCTTCCTCGAGAGTGACGTTCTTTTTGGCCACCGTCTGTTCGAACGGATAAAGATTGATCGCCACGATGTCGATCACGGGAATCTCATGCTTCCTCGCGTTTGCCTGATCTTCTTTGTTGTCGCGACGTTGCAGCAGGCCACCATGAATTTTTGGGTGGAGTGTCTTCACTCGACCATCAAACATCTCTGGAAATCCGGTGTGATCCGAGACCTCGATCACCTTTAAACCATTGTCTGCAAGATGCTTGGCTGTGCCACCCGTGGAAAGAATCTCCACTCCCAGCGCCTCCAGTCCTTTGGCAAATTCGAGGATGCCGGTTTTATCGGAGACAGAGAGAAGCGCGCGCTGGATGGCCATGAATGATTTTGGAGTGGGATGAGATGCCTGACTAAAGGAGGGATTTCGGTGATGCCAAGGTGTTTTTGGCGAGGGCGAAAACGTCAGGGTTTGGGTGTGTAGGGGATCGCCTTGGGCACGGGCACGACTTCTGGGTTAGTGGGGTAATATTTCCTCTGACCAAACTCAATGAATGCGTTCTCACCCGCTTTGAGAAAGTAACGCCGATCCTTTGCCCGGGAATCAGCAGCAGCATAAACGAAGTGCCTTCCGACAGGTTCAAACGCAACCTTTTCCATTTTCTCGTCATCGCGATGGATGGGGGAAAACATTCTTCTGTAAAGACCCTTTTCTTGCGATGGGAACTTCACTGCCGGCTCGAAAAAGTCATTCAAGCTGATCATTCGAGAGTAAATTTGGTCATCACCGAGGGCGGTCGGATATTCAACCCAATCGAATTGGCCTCGCCCCAAATGCACACGCCACGAGAAGATGACCACGGTGCTGAAGAGAACGGCTCCCAGCAAAAGCAGTCTTCCAGGGGTGTCTCGGGGTTCATTATTTGCCATGCGAATAGAATGGGCGTGATGGATCTGTATTTCAAGGCCATCGCTTCTTAACAAGAGTGAGTCGGCAGATGGGAGAAAACCTTTGCAGGACCGCCAACGTATGCGAGATGAGCGCCTCTTCGGACGTTCTAACCAATTCGGATATTCCTTCAATCTACACATGAGTTCCATCCCCCATCTTCCAGCCCTGCGCAAAGGCCGCCCTTACGACTCCCTTGATAAGGTTCAGGTTAAAGACCACAAGACCGGTGAGATTTGTGCAGAAGTCAGTCAGGTCAATGCAGGCATCGTCCGGAAGGACCTCGGGCGCATCAGTGAGGCCCGCGCTGCTCTGAAAAAGTTCACCGTCGCTCAATTGATCGAGATCACTTCGAAAGCGGGAGATCTTTTCTTAAATGGCACGCTCCCACTCGGAGATCGTGGGCACACTCAGACACCGCAGGAATACATTGCCACATTGTCTCGAACCAGCGGATTGCCCCATGTCATGGTTAAGCGAAACATGACGAAGCTCCATTACGCGCTGACTCACATGGAGATGATTCTGAATGGTCTCTCACGCGGGCTCGATATGAGTGTGATCGATAAAGGTTTTGGCACGCAGGCGGGCTGTCCGGTCTCCTATTTCCCGACGACACAAAGCCTCGGGCTCGTGATGCCCAGTAACTCCCCTGCGGTCAATTCTCTGTGGTTGCCGGCCATCGCATTGAAGATTCCGGTGGTGATTAAACCGGGGCGTGAGGAGCCATGGACGCCGTTCCGTTTGATTCAGGCATTCATCGCAGCAGGTGCGCCACCTGAGGCTTTTGGCTTCTACCCGACAGATCACGAAGGAAGCGGAGAGGTGGTGAAGCTGAGCGGTCGAAATCTCGTCTTTGGTGATGTGGCTATGGCTAAGATGTATGAGGGCAATCCGAGCGTACAAGTTCACGGACCGGGTTGGAGTAAGATCATCATCGGTGAGGACAAGATCGAAAACTGGAAGGACTACATCGACGTGATGGTCCGCTCGATCAGCGACAATGGCGGACGCTCTTGCATCAATGCGAGCGCTGTCATCGTTCCAAAGTATGGGAAGGAAATCGCCGACGCATTGGCCCAGCAACTGGGCCCCATCGAACCTCTCCCGAGCGATGATGAGAACGCTCGTTTGTCCGGTTTTGCCAACACAAAGATGGCGGATTACATCGACTCTGCCATCGACAACGACCTGGAGGCAGGTGGAGCTGAAGATGTAACGGCCAGGTATCGAAACGGTCCACGCAAGGTGGAATTCCAAGGCGGAACTTTTCTTCGGCCGACCATCGTGCGGTGTGATTCCTGGTCCCACTCTCTCGCGAATCGAGAGTTCCTCTGCCCTTATGCAAGCGTGGTGGAGGTTCCACAAAAAGAGGTTCTCTCAAAAATCGGTTACTCTCTCATCGTCACCGCCATCACCGAAGATCCGGCGTTTACGGAGGAACTTCTGGAATGCCCGACCATTGATCGACTCAATTTGGGGCCGATCAGCACCATGAGTATCAGTTGGGACCAACCCCACGAAGGCAACATGTTCGAGTTTTTGTACAAACGTCGTTCCATTGATCGCGCAGTCTAAGATGTCGCTTCTTCCTTTCGATCATCAGCCGCGCACTCGACTTGTTTTTGGCATGGGTGCCCTCGGACGCGTGGGTGAGCTTGTGCTCGAGTTAGGAGGCAGTCGGGTGCTGATCGTGAGTGATCCCGGAATCGTGAAGGCGGGTTATGTGGAACGGGCCAAGGGGTTTCTTGAGGCGGCCGGGCTTGTCGTTGCGGTCCACGGTGACGTGCGTGAAAATCCGAGCACTGAGGACGTGGAGCACTGCGTCAATGCGGCCCGCGCCTTGGGTGCCGACTTCATCATCGGTCTCGGGGGTGGAAGCAGCATGGATACCGCGAAAGGCTGTAATTTCATCCTCACCAATGGCGGGCGTATGGAAGACTTCTGGGGGACGGGAAAGGCAGCGAAGGCCATGCTCCCGATGATCGCTATTCCAACGACGGCGGGCACTGGGAGCGAGTGTCAAAGTTATGCGCTCATTTCTGACGCAGTAACTCATGTGAAAATGGCATGTGGTGATCCGAAGGCGGCGGCCAAAGTTGCCATTCTAGACCCGGAACTCACAATCTCCCAGCCCCATCGAGTGACAGTCTGCACGGGTATCGATGCGATCTCTCACGCACTCGAAACGGCAGTGACCAACAAAAGATCAGCATTCTCGACGCTCTTCTCTCGGGAAGCCTTTCGGCTATGCCACGCAGGTTTTGGGCGGGTTTTACGGGATGGGTCTGATGTGGAGGCGAGAGGGATGATGCTCCTCGGGGCGGCCTATGCGGGCACCGCCATCGAAAACTCCATGTTGGGTGCAGCTCACTCTGCGGCCAATCCATTGACGGCTCATTTCGGGGTCGTGCATGGCGAGGCCGTTGGGGTCATGCTGCCTCACATCATCCGATACAATTCGGCACTTCCGGAGATTGCACGGATCTACGAGAGTCTTTTTGACGGGGATCTGGCAGACCGAATGTCAGAGTTGTTGTGGGAGGCTCGCATGCCCCTGAACATCAAAGGATATGGGGTCACCTCAGAAGTGATTCCTGAGCTGGCAAAGATGGCTTCTCAGCAGTGGACGGCGCAGTTTAATCCGCGTCCGGTAGCTCAGAGTGACTTCGAGTCACTCTACGCCTCTGCCCTGGAATCGACACGAACGCCCTGACCTCAGCGGGCAGGTGAATTTTCAGGTAAAGGAAGTGTCACACAAACACTTGCACGGCGCTACGCCATCGCTGAGTGATCATCCACACCACGATGAATGACTCCGACCTTCCCCCACTCCGCAGTTCGCTGGACCTCGAGCGCCTGTTGGAATTTGAATTTGTCCGGGCTACAGAGAACGCCGCCTTGCAGGCCATTCATTGGCTGGGCCGTGGGGAAAAGGAGCGCGCAGATGCTGCCGCCTGCCGGGCCATTTACGGTGTTTTTGATCTGCTCGATGTTCGTGCTCAAGTCGTGATCGGCGAAGGGATCAAGGATAATGCGCCGGGGATTTTTGTCGGTGAGCAGTTGGGCACATGGAGGCCCCATGCACCGAGATTCGATATCGCCTTGGACCCGATTGATGGCACCTCCAACATTGCCAAAGGATTGCCAAACAGCATCGCCGTCATCGCCGCGGCGCAGGTGCCGGATGGCGCGCCTTCAGCGATGAAAAACATCCCGAGCTTTTACGCGCATAAGATCGCGTATGGACCTGCTGTCAAAAAAGCGCTGGAGGGCAGGGGAGATCGTTGTTTTCTCGACATGCCGCTCTTTGAAGTCATCGCTTTTGTGGCGGGAGCACTCGGAAAACATCAGCGTGATGTAGTCGTCATGACCATGGATCGCACCCGGCATGGAGATATCGTGACGGAGGTCCGTAAAACCGGAGCTGCGTTGCGCATGATCTCGGATGGTGACATCACCGCTGCTGTGGCACCGTCGCTCCCGGAAAGTGGCGTGGATCTCTACGTGGGTATGGGCGGCTCACCTGAAGGTGTTCTTGCAGCTGCAGCTTTGAAGTGCCTCGGGGGCGATATGCAGTTGCGCATGTGGTTTCATAACAAGGAGCATCGTCTCGAAGTGGAGAATGAAGTAGGTATCAATGAAACCCTTCGGGTTTTCCGCTCTGATGATCTGGTGATCGGTGAGAGTGCTCTTTTTTGCGCCACGGGCATCAGCGACAGCGCCCTGCTCCCAGGTGTCAAACTCATCGGGCATCGGGTTGAAACGCACTCGATCCTCATGCGTGCGCGGAGTGGCACGGTGAGGCGAATTCATGCCTCCCATTTGCTCGACAAAAAAGTAGTGCCGTTGCGAGAGGGCGCTTTTCCCGGCTTTTAGCCGAGCCTTGTGGCCTCAGTGACGATCACCAAGTCTCCCTGAAGTTGCCATTTGATGTTCCAACCGGCTATGGCCATCCCATAAGTTCTTTCAGACGCGCTGTGGTAGGCCGGTTGAGATTCCAGTCTGAGGAGTTCTGTGACCATGGTTGCCAGTTCTTCTCCCATGACTTGGCGTAAATCGGGAGGAAGAATGATGCTTTCGATTGGCCTCTGTTCAGGTGCCCGTCCGGCCCAGTCGGCGGCGGCCTCAGGTCGGCTTTCGCACCAAGGGAGGTAGGGTTTAATGTCGAGCACCGGCGTCCCATCCACCGCATCAATCCCAGCCACATGAAGGACGAGTCGCGGATGTGTTTCGATTTTCAAAAGCCGCACGAGGCTTAGCCCGATGGGATTGGGTCGGTTCGGACTTCGGGTCGCAAAAACACCGAGCCTCTCGTTTCCACCGAGGCGAGGCGGTCGCACGGTCGCCTTGCCATCCCATGGCGGTGATTGATCAAACACTGTGATCAGCCAAAGATGCGTGAAGGATTCGAGACCCCTCACAAAGTCAATTCGATTGAACTCCGGAAGCATCTCGACTCTCCCGATTGCTGAATCCACGATTCCGCTTTGGCGGGGTATGCCAAACTTCTCCGGGAACGGGGTGTGCAGAGTGGCAATGGGCGAGAGGTTCACAGTCGAATCCGTGGAGTTGCGGATGCATCATTCAATCCCCCTCGCTAAGAATGCAACTTTTACTCTTTTGCCACCGACTGCGGTGTTCGGTGATGCCAAGCTTTGAATGCCCTTGAGAAGTGGGCGGCTGATCGGAACCCCATTTCACCGGCCACCGTCTTGACCTGGCTACCGGGTTCACGAAGAAGAATAATGGCCTGAGACAATTTGAGGCGATTGAGGCAGGTGAGCGGTGTTTCTTGATCGAATCGCTGAAAGAGACGGCAAAAATACGCAGCCGAAACGCCGCAGTTTCTAGCGGCTTCCTCGATATTGGCCAGCACCGTGTAGTTCCTGAGGAGATGTCCGCGGCAGCGCAGATAACTGGCGTAGGCGGGATCTAACTTTGTTTCGACTGTTTGTTGACCATCTGCACAGAGAACCAGCGAATGTTCCAAGGCGATCGTTGCGCTTCTTTGTCCTCCGGCACCTCCGCGAAGTGCGTGATCGATCACCTCTTCGAGGAGGGCAATGATCCGAGAAACATCAAGCACGCGAATGATGGTGCCCGGGGAGAGGTCTAGCGCTTTCAATAGCTGCTTTGCGCGCACGCCAGCAAAGTTAAAAAAGTACTTCACCATTGGCTCAGCCGAGTCAGATGAAATGGTGTGTTGCATGTTGGGGTCATAAAAGAAGGCATGTCCCGCACTCACCGAGTGACTGGTTCCGTCCAAAATTACATGTCCCTTTCCCTTGGAGACAAACTCGAAGGCGAAAAATGGAAATCGCCGTCTTTCGACCTTAAACTCAGGTGCGCACCACTCACAGCCACCACCCACGAGGCAGAGCGTGCGAGCGTTCTTCCGGCGCTCATCCCAATCCGGAATAAAAAAGCGGCGATTCCTGACCACTTGGGTTGAAAAGTAATCGGCTTGCTGAGTGGTTGCCATACAAGAGAGCCCCGAAGGGGCAGGTCAAGAATCATCATGCAGCGTGCAAGGATTCGCAACGAAAGAACATTGTGCTTCATGGAGATGTTCGTCACCATCGGTCTCACGCCATGAAACCCGAATCTCGCCCCATTCAACTTGTCGCAAGCGGTGATCTCCGCCTCGCCGCTAATCAAACTTGCTGGGCTGCGCAACAGGCCATGGAAAAAGCGCTGGTGGCAGAGATCGAGCGTCTCGGTGGCACAATAAACCGGGCCCATCCCTTTGATCCTGCGAAGAATCATGGGTTCATTGATTCACAAAAAATGGGAATGGAGGTCTTTCGCACCATTGATCCAGATGCTCCGCTGATTGTTGCCGAGGCCGTTTGGCAGTATTCGCATCATGTGCTCGCGGGCCTCACCAGCCACCGAGGTCCCATCTTAACCGTTGCTAATTGGAGTGGCCAGTGGCCGGGCCTTGTTGGACTCTTGAACCTCAATGCATCACTCACGAAAGCGGGTGTTTCCTATTCGACGTTATGGAGTGAAGACTTTACGGACACTTTCTTTAGAAAGGGTCTCACTGAGTGGCTGAAATCAGGGGCGGTCGAACATGACCAAAGCCATGTTCGGGATCTAAGGCGTCATGAGATCCCGATGGATAATTTCCGAATTGGCAGTGAGTTTGGAGCCCGTTTCAAGCGCCATAAAGCGATTTTGGGAGTCTTGGATGAAGGATGCATGGGGATGTTTAACGCCATCGTTCCCGATCATCTCCTTCATCCTACCGGGGTATTCAAAGAGCGTCTAAGCCAGTCTTCCCTTTATGCGGCGATGCAACTTGTAAGCGATCAAGAGGCGCGAGGTGTTTTGAATTGGCTGCAATCCGAAGGCCTCAAACTCGTCTTGGGGATCGATGAAGAGACGAATCTCACGGAAGCTCAAGTGCTGCTCCAGTGTAAAATGTATATAGCTGTGCTCCGGATCGCTGACGAGTTCGGCTGCGACGCCATGGGTATCCAGTATCAGCAGGGTCTCAAGGATCTGACTCCCGCAAGCGATCTTGCTGAGGGGATGCTAAATAATGTCAGTCGGCCTCCCGTCAAGTCAGCGGACGGTTCTCGCATTCTGTTTGAGGGGGAGGCCGTTCCTCACTTTAATGAGGTAGATGAATGTGCGGGTTTGGATGGTCTCGTGACCTATCGTCTTTGGCGTGAACTCGGCTTTCCACCGGAGAATACCCTTCACGATTTGCGTTGGGGAGAGGCTTTCGGCGATCAGTATATCTGGGTCCTTTTGATCAGTGGAGCGGCGCCGCCTGCGCACTTTATGGGCGGATGGAGGGGGGCCAGTAGCGAACGTCAACCCCCTATGTACTTTCGTTTGGGTGGCGGCACGCTCAAGGGCATCAGCAAGCCGGGTTCAATTGTTTGGAGTCGCATTTTCATCATGGGCGGCAAGCTTCATTGCGATATCGGGGTCGCTGAAGTTGTTCAACTTCCGGAAGAAGAGACCCATCGCAGGTGGAAGCTGACGACTCCACAGTGGCCCATCATGCACGCAGTTTTCAACGGCATCACGCGTGATCAAATGATGGCCCGACATCAATCCAACCACATTCAGGTGGTGTATTGTCCGGATGAAATCCAGGCTCACCGCGCAGCAAGAATTAAAGCCGTGGCCATGTTTGAGCTTGGCCTCGAGGTTCACTTCTGTGGCGATGTCGAACTCATGTCATAGATCCTGAATCATCCATGAAAGGTATCATCCCGCCACTCATTACTCCACTCTTGGACCGCGACGCCTTGGATCACGCGGGTTTGGAAAAACTGATCGAGCGCCTCATCACCGGAGGTGTTCACGGTCTTTTCATCATCGGTACAACCGGTGAGGGACCGAGTCTCAGTTATCGTCTGAGGCGCGAACTTATCACCGAGACCTGCAGACGGGTGAATCAACGGGTGCCGGTTTTCGTCGGGATCACAGACACGGCTTTTGTTGAGTCCGTGAACATTGCCAGGCACTCTGCGGAGGCAGGCGCAGACGCCGTCGTCGCTGCCCCGCCTTACTATCTGCCTGAGGCCCAACCAGAACTCCTCGAGTACATACGCCATCTTCTTCCGGAGATGCCGCTGCCTCTTTTCCTCTACAACATGCCGTCATTGACCAAGGTGAGTTTTGACATCGACACGGTGCGTGCCTTGCAAGACGAAACGCAGATTCTTGGGATCAAAGACAGTTCGGGAAACATGGTCTATTTCCATCGGCTCTGTCAGTTGTTGAAGGAACGCCCCGATTGGTCAGTGCTCATGGGACCGGAGGAGTTGCTGCTCGATGCGGTTTTTGCCGGAGGACATGGTGGAGTAAACGGCGGGGCAAACATCTTCCCTGAACTCTACGTGGCTCTTTACGATGCGGCGGTCTCCAGCAACGTCGTCCGTGCGCGCGAGTTGCATGCTTTGGTGATGCGCATTTCGGCTACGCTTTATCAGGTCGGGCGTCACTCCTCGGCGATCATCAAAGGGATCAAGTGTGCGCTTTCCCACCTGGGTGTATGCGACGATTTCATGGCTGAGCCATTCCATCGATTCCGTGACGTCGAACGAAATCGGATTGCCGAGGCGCTAACCCTCTTGAAGGAAGAGGTCTCCAATCTCGTTCCCTAAACATCAATCATGAAGCTGACCTCCGCCTTGTTTTTGCTCACAGCGCCACTTTGCGCTCTTGAACCCCTCCCTTATCACAATCCCGGTCTCGCGGTCGATCTGGGCGTTGGTCTCTGGGCTTGGCCTGTTCCCTGTGATGCGGACGGTGATGGTGACTACGATTTGATCGTCTCCTGCCCGGACAAACCGAGCAACGGCGTGTATTTGTTTGAGAACACCACGGGCGATACGGCAAAGCACAAGATGCCAGTCTTCAAGGCGGGTAAGTTTCTCAGTAAAACGGTGCACTACGTCATGCCGAGCTACGTCGAGGGTGGGATGCGCGTATTGACACCCGGCGTGGAGTACAAGAATTTCACAAAGACCGGGCTCGACGAAAAAGTGAAGCTGCCTCTCGATGCCAAGTTTCACAAACCCAAGGGCACGCAGCCAAAGGGACCCAAAATGAGACACAATCAGTGGCGATACGCTGACTATGATGGCAATGGTGCACTCGACCTCATTGTCGCGGTTGAGGACTGGAGTTACTACGGCTGGGATGATGCGTGGAGCGTGGATGGCAAGTGGCAGAACGGTCCACTGCATGGCTGGATCTACTTCATCAAGAACGAGGGCAGCACCGCTGAGCCCAAGTATGACAAACCCAAGTTCATCGACGCGGGCGGCAAGCGTCTCGATGTGTTCGGTTGCCCCTCCCCCCAGTTTGAGGACTTCGATGGCGACGGAGACGTCGATCTGCTGTGCGGCGAGTTTTTGGACAAGTTCACCTATTTCCAAAACACGGGCACGCGCACCGCTCCGATCTATGCGAAGGGAGTTCGGGTCACTGACACGGCCGGCAAGCACCTGCGCATGGATTTGGAAATGATCGCGCCAGTCGCTTTCGATTGGGACAAGGACGGCGACAAGGATCTCGTCTGTGGCGATGAGGACGGCCGCGTGGCTTTCATCGAGAACACGGGAAAACTTGCTGCCGGTCAGTCGCCCATCTTCGAAAAGCCAAAGTATTTCAAACAAGAGGCCAGCACGTTAAAATGTGGTGCGCTCGCGACGCCAGTTGGATTCGACTGGGATGGCGATGGGGACACCGACATCGTGAGCGGCAACACGGCGGGGTACATCGAATTCTTCGAGAACCTCAGTGGACCAAAGGTAGCGCAACCGAAGTGGGCCGCACCGAAGCGTCTCAAAGCTGATGGCAAAACCTTTCGCGTTCTGGCAGGCAATCAAAGCATTCAAGGACCCGCCGAAGCCAAGTGGGGCTATACGACGCTCAACATCGCGGACTGGGATGGCGATGGATTGCCCGACATCGTGCTGAATTCGATCATCAGCCAAGTGCAATGGCTCAAGAATATCGGTTCTCGTGCAGAGCCCAAACTCGCTGCGCCTCAGCCAATCGAGGTCGAATGGAATGGCGAACAACCGAAGCTCGCCTGGGGCTGGCTGAAGCCCGACGGCAAAGGGTTGCTCACTCAGTGGCGCACGACTCCTGCGCTCTACGACTTCGATGGCGATGGTCTGCTCGATCTCGCGATGCTCGACACCGAGGGATATCTCGCCTTTTTCGAGCGTGCGAAGGTCGATGGGCAACTGATCCTCAAGCACCCGCGGCGCGCGTTTATCGATGATAGCGGCAAACCTCTGCAATTAAACGCAGGCACCGCTGGCAAGAGTGGACGGCGAAAAATCTGTGTGACCGACTGGGATGGTGATGGCAAGTTCGACATCCTTCTCAACTCCTCCAATGCAGACTTTCTTCCGCAGGTCGATTTCAAAGATGGAAACTGGGTAATGAAGAACGCGGGCACACTCGCAGACAAGAACATTGAAGGCCATGACGTCAGCCCAACCGTGGTCGATTTTGATGGCGACACCATTCCCGACTTTGTGGGCGGCGCTGAAGACGGGCGCTTGTATTTCCTGAAGAATCCACGCAGCAGTAAGTAAAATGTCGGAATCACGCAACCCGCTCCACTACGGTTGGATTATCGTATGCCTGCTGTTTCCGGTAGCTCTCTTGAACTACCTTGACCGGCAGATGCTAGCCACAATGAAGGCATCAATGGTGCATGACATTCCGACCATCTCGAACAAAGAAGACTGGGGGTGGGTTCTAGGATGGTTCAAATGGACCTATGCGATTTTGAGCCCATTAGGTGGCTACATCGCGGATCGCTTCAGCAAAAGACACGTCATCGGTTTCAGTTTGATCGCGTGGTCAGCCGTAACTTGGTGGACGGGTCATGTGACGACCTTCCATGAACTTGTGATCGCCCGCGCCTGCATGGGGATCAGCGAAGCGTTTTACATACCCTGTGCGCTGGCACTAATCGCGGACTTCCATCAAGGGGATACGCGTTCTAGGGCCATAGGATTCCATCAAGCCGGAATCTACGTTGGCCAAATCCTGGGAGGGTTTGCGGGTTATGTGGCCGATTCGCCTGATCACGGATGGCGCTGGGCCTTCTCCGCCAGCGGCATGATCGGGGTGATCTATGCGCTACCACTTCTCTCGATGCTCCGCAATCCGGTGCGGACTGCGTCGCAGACCGCAGAGGCCAAAACAAGCGGGAATGCTTTCAAGGGATTGCTTGGCAATCGGAATTTCCTCCTGCTCATTCTATACTTCACACTGCCAGCCATTGCGGGTTGGGTCGTGCGCGATTGGATGCCGGACATCCTGAAAGAAAAGTTCGGCCTCGGTCAAGGCAAAGCCGGCATGAGCGCCATCCTCTATGTCCAAGTCGCCTCACTCATTGGTGCACTCATCGGCGGCACATTAGCAGATCGCTGGATGAGTAAAACACCTCGCGGTCGCATCTTCACCAGCGCGATCGGCATGGCCATGTTCCTGCCCGCCTTGTTCAGCGTCGGCAATGCCAGCACCCTGACCATCGCGATCATCGGCCTCATCGTCTTCGGGCTCGGCTGGGGCTTCTTTGATTGCAATAACATGCCCATTCTCTGCCAGATCGCCCGTCCCGAGTGGCGAGCCACAGGCTACGGAATCATGAACCTCGTCAGCATCAGCTTCGGAGGCTTCGGCGATGTCGCCTTCGGTGCCCTACGAGATCGCCACATCCCCCTGAATCTCATCTTCGGAGCCTTTGCTGGAATTGCTCTGCTCTCAATCTTCATCGTGCTCTTGATCAAACCCAACTCGTCCCGCGAACAGACTCCATCATGAAACCTCTCCTCTGTGCTCTTTCCGTTTCTACGCTGCAAATCATGGCCGCCGATCCGGCTGTTCTCACCAGCGAGTTCATCTACGACACCGGTCCCTACCCCTCGATCCACGCCACCACCATCGTGGAGACGCCCTCGGGCATGGTCTGCGCCTGGTTCGGGGGCACCGCAGAAAAGAATCCTGATGTCTGCATCTGGGTCTCCCGCCTCGTCGATGGCCAGTGGACGGAGAGCGTAGAAACAGCCAATGGAGTGCAGCCTGACGGCACCCGTCATCCCACGTGGAACCCCGTCTTGTTTCAGCCCAAAGATGCGCCCCTCATGCTGTTCTACAAAGTCGGCTCATCGCCGAGCACCTGGTGGGGAGAAGTCAAGACGAGCAATGATGGCGGCACGACATGGTCCCTGGCCCAAAAGCTGCCGAAAGGTATCTTCGGCCCCATCAAGAACAAGCCGGTGCAGCTTCCGAATGGCGACATCCTCTGCCCAACGAGCAACGAGACCGATACCAAACCCAGCTCTTGGGCCATCTACTTCGAGCGCACCAGCGATCTTGGTAAAACGTGGAGCCGCACCGAATTGCTGCACGACGGTCTTACCGTCAGCGCCATTCAACCGAGTATCCTCTACCTCGGTGGCGATAAACTCCAAGCCGTGGGCCGCACACGCCAGCAGAAGGTCTTCCAAATCACCTCCGACGACGCTGGCAAAACCTGGGGCGATATCTCCCTCACCGCACTGCCCAATCCAAACTCCGGCACCGATGCCGTCACCCTTCATGACGGCCGCCACCTCCTCATTTACAACCACACCGCCAAAGGCCGCAGCCCGCTGAACCTCGCCGTCAGCAAAGATGGCAAAACATGGGAAGCCGCATTGGTTCTCGAAGACGAGCCGAAGAAGGAATTCAGCTATCCTGCCATCATCCAAACCAGCGATGGACTCGTCCACATCACCTACACCTGGAAGCGCCAGAAGGTGAAGCATCTCATTGTCGATCCCGCCAAGATGACCTCCAAACCCATGGTGGACGGCCAGTGGCCGCATTGACATAGACGCGAGTGGCGCTCGAATTCGAGTTTTCCTAACCTAATCGAACACCAATCAAATCTAAGACCCTGAAAGCCCTCCTCCTCGCATTCCTCGCAGCATCTGCCTTGGCCGAGCCGTCGAATCCGGCCTCGCCAGTCATGCTCTCAGGCCCATGGCTGCCGGACGATTCGCATCAGCTCGATTTCGCCTCACTGCCACGCGTTCCCAGCGAGCACGTCATCATCAACGATGTGCATGCCAAAGACAGTTCAACCGATGCGCTCGACAAAAAGATCGGCGGCGTGAATCAGCACAACTACCTCGCGCATCACGATGGCCAGTTTTGGGCCATGTGGAGCGATGGGCCAGGCATTGAAGATCGCGTGGGCCAACGCGTAAAGTATGCGACGAGTCCTGACGGCTTGAAGTGGAACACACCTCAGTTTTTAACACCCATCCCGCCGAACTCGGGGCCCGATTCGCCACACTATGGCACACGCACAGATAAAGGTATGCGCTGGATCTCACGCGGTTTCTGGAAACGCGATGGCGACTTGCTGGCGCTCGCTTCGCTTGATGAAGCGGCGGGCTTTTTCGGCCCCAGCCTCGAACTCCGCACCTTCCGCTTCGACAAAGGCTCCCGTGAGTGGCGCGATGCTGGGCTCGTCTTCAACAACACCATCAACAATTTCCCGCCGCTAAAACTGCGCACCGGCGACTGGATGATGTCCCGCCGCATGTTCGACTACAAAAACAGCGGGGTGCATTTCCTCGTCGGCGGCGTGAAGGCGCTCAGCGACTGGCAGTCCTTCCCCGTGCTCGGCAGTGCGTCGGAATTGAATGCCGAGGAGCCCGATTGGTGGATTTTGCCGGATCAAACGCTCGCTGCCGTCTTTCGCGACAACCGCCGCAGCGGCTTCCTCTACCGCGCCTTCTCCAAAGACGACGGCCGCACCTGGAGCACACCGCAGAAGACGAACTTCCCCGATGCCACCTCCAAAATCAGCGGCCTCCGCCTCCGCGATGGCCGTTACGTGCTCATCTCGAATCCAAACCCGAAGAAGCGCGATCCACTCACACTCTCCATCAGCGATGACGGCCTTTTCTTCACCAAAATGCTCTACCTCGTTGGCGGTCGTCACATCGACTACCCACACGTCATCGAGCATGGCGATAGCCTCTTCATCGCTTTCGCAGGTGGCAAACAGAGTGTCGAATTGCTCAAAGTGAAGCTTGGAGATGCAGATACGGTGAAGATGCCTGCGAAGCCGCTCGTTAAGTAGCAGCGTTGAAAGACTTTCCCCGCTTCTCAACCCACCAACAGGATTCCAAGCTGGCTCTTTTACCTTCAGACAATTACCCTTATCAATTCGCCTCTTATCCTTAACCATGAAAAAACCTACAGCCTCCGCCAGCCCATCCCGTCGTCGTTTCGTCCAGCAAACCATCGCCGCGGGACTCGGCTTCAATTTTATCCCGTCCTACCTCACCAGCGCGCGCGCGGCGGACAATCCGAAGCTGCCGCCGAGTCGGCGCATTAATCTGGGTTGCATCGGTGTCGGCGGACGTGCCGGCAGTGTCATCCCCGGGCTCACCGCAGCAGGCAATTCGATTCCGGTGGCCTTTGCGGATGTGGACTTCGCCATGGCGAAGGGCATTGAGAAAAACCTGAAGGCCTTCCCGGACGTGAAGCGCTTCCAGGATTTCCGCGAGATGCTCGACAAAATGGGCAACGACATCGACGCCGTAAGCGTGGTCACGCCGGATCACACGCACTTCGTCGCCGCGATCAGCGCGATGGCGCTCGGCAAGCATGTGTATGTGGAGAAGCCGCTGACGCACACGTTTGAAGAGGCGGAGATCCTCATGCGTGCCGAGAAGAAGTTCAAAGTGGTGACGCAGATGGGCAATCAGGGCCACACCTCGGCCGGCGCGGAGCAGTTCAAGCAAATGCTCGCGGCGGGCATCGTGGATGACATCGTGAAGATCGACGCGTGGAAGTCGCCCTCGCTTTGGTTTATGAATGCGGCGGAGCGTGCGCTCGTGAAGGGCTATCCGGCCGAGGAGCCGAAGCCCGAAACGCTGAACTGGGACCTCTGGTGCGGCCCTCAGGAGGTGAAGCCCTACAGCAAGATGTATCACCCGTTCAACTGGCGCGGTTTCCACCTCTACGGCGGCGGCATGTTTGGCGACTGGGGCGCTCACATCATCGACTTTGCGCATGATCACCTGAAGCTCGGCCTGCCCACGCGCATCACGCCGCTGGCGCTCGCAGACTACAACCAGATCAGCTATCCGCTGAGCTCGGACATCCGTTTCGAGTTCCCGGCTCGTGGCGAAAAGATGCCCGCCGTGGAGTTGCATTGGAAAGCCGGTAGCGACATCAAATTCGACATTGAGGAAAAGTATGGCGACCCGGCCCCGGACGGCAAAGTCGTGATCCCGAATCCCGGCAATGCAGGATCACTCCTCCACCGGAAACAGGGCGACTACCTCGTGCAGCGTGGCTCGCACGATCGCCATTCGCTCCTGTATCCTCGGGCGAAGATGGTGGAACGCAAAGACGCCATGGGGCTGCATCCTTTGGAGCGAAATCACTTCAACAGCTTCATTCAAGCCTGCATGGGCGAAGGCAAGACCGAGTCCCCCTTCAGCGTCTCCGGTCTGCTCACCCAGGTGCTGAACCTCGGCACCATCGCCGAGTATCTGAACGTCGATCTGAAGTTCGATCCGGCCACGAAGCGCTTCATCGGTAACGATGAAGCCAACGCGCGTCTCGCCGGCCCGCCACCGCGTGCCGAGTGGGCGGAATGCTACAAGCTGGCCTGAGTTGATCGCAGCAAAAGAACGCAAGGATCGCAAAACGCGGTTCAGTTGGCTTCGATCCACAATCGAATCTATTCATCCCCCCTCCCATCCACGCCACAGCCACACGAGCGTGTCAGTCAGCGTGTGCTCGAAGACGCGTTTGTCGCAGTGGCCGCTCTTTTTACTGAAGACGTAGCGGTGATGGTAGCCTTTTTGATAGAGGGCCATGTTCGTGCGCATCCCGGCCATGACCCAGCGGGGTTCTCGGTGTAGGTGTCAGCGGCTTGTAGGGAAGTGAAGCAGGCGAGAGCAAGGAGGAGACGTTTCATGATGGAGCGGTGTGCGTGAATGGCGGTTCGACGAGTGGTCACTTCGCCTTTTTGGGCGGCGCGGGATGCGCGGTGAGGTTCGCGGCGGCTTTCTTGAGCTTTGCGTGCTCGGCGGTGTTTGCGGGGAGCGCGCCTTTGGCGAAGGCTGGCAGCAACTTTTCCCAAATGAGGTCGAGTTCGGTCTGCATCTGGCCGGTCTGCGCGGTGATGGCAACGACGGCGTCGTGCTCGGGGATCACGAGGCAGATTTGGCCGTCGCGACCATCACCACGGAAGCAGTTGTGCTGGCAGCGCCAGAACTGAAAGCCGTAGCCTTGCTGCCAATCGGACGTTTTGCCGCTGGGCGCTTTGGAATTGTCCACGTGCTTCGAGGTGGCTTCTGCGACCCATTTTTCGGAGAGCAACTGCTGCCCGTTCCATTTGCCGCTTTGCAGGTAGAGCTGGCCAAACTTCGCGATGTCCTCCGTGCGGATATGCAGGCCGTATCCACCGAGGCTGTGGCCCTCGGCGCTGGCGTCCCACATGGGGCTTTCGATGCGGAGAGGCTCAAAAAGGCGCGGTTTGAGGTAATCGAGCACGGTCTGGCCAGTGGTCTTCGTGATGATGGCGGAGAGCATGTAGCTGCCGGGCGTGTTGTAGCGGAAAAACGTGCCCGGTTTCTGCGTCACTGGATGCGCGAGGAAACCCTTCACCGACGGGCCGGTGTCGAAACCAAACTTCGGCTCCACCTCATGCCCGCCGCTCATCGAGAGCAGGTCGCGCACGCGCATGGCCTTGAGGTTCTCGCTCGCCTCCGCAGGCGCCTCATTGGGGAAAAACTTCAGCACGGGATCATCGAGCGTCAGTTTCCCCTCCGCGACCGCGAGGCCGATGGCGGTGGAGGTGAAGCTCTTGCTCAGCGACCACATGACGTGGCGCTTCTCCGCCGACTCCGGCTTCCACCAGGCCTCCGCGATGACGTGACCGTGACGCACGAGCATGAAGCTGTGCAGCGTGTGGATCTGCTTGTCCGCCGTCTCAATGAAGTCACGCACCGCAGCCGATGAGATGCCCTGCTGCTCCGGCGTGCTCCGTGGCAGAGCTTTGTCAGCCGCCTGAACGGCCGATGCGCTGGCGAGTAGGACGAGGGGAAGAACAAAAAGACGCCAAATCATGACCGGGTTAAATGACATCCCCCTTCAACTCGACCAAATCCAACACTCTTTCGCTAAGGAACCTTGGGGATCGCAAGTTGTCCGCGACCATTGCCAGTTCACGGAGTTCTAGAGAGTCTGTAAAGCCATGAAGTCGCTTGTATTCGTTTTTCTCGCCTCTTACGCCGCTACAGCAGTTTTAGCCTATGATCCGCTAGCATTGCCGGAGGCCGCATCGCCGGCGCCCCTCGACTTTAAGGTGCAAGACCCGAAACGCGAACGCGCGCTACCCATCCGCGTCTATCTGCCCGCAACGAAGCAAGCCGCACCGGTCGTGCTTTTCAGCCACGGGCTCGGCGGTTCATGCCAAAATAACCCATACCTTGGTAAACACTGGTCCGCACGTGGATACGCGGTGGTCTTCGTGCAGCATCCGGGTAGCGATGAATCCGTGTGGCGCGGCCAACGCCCCGGGCAGATCCCGATGGCAATGAAGCAGGCCGCGAGCCTCGAAAACTTCATGCTGCGCGTGGCCGACATCCCCGCCGTGCTCGATCAACTCACGCTCAGGCATGCAGACGAAGCGCACGCCTTGCGTGGCAGGCTCGATCTCACTCGCGTGGGCATGTCCGGCCATTCTTTCGGTGCCGTGACCACGCAGGCCGTTAGCGGACAAAGCCTGCTCGTCGGCGGCGCACGCTTCACCGATCCTCGCATCAAAGCCGCCGTGGCCATGAGTCCCAGCGTGCCCGCCGCAGGCAGCGCAGAGCGTGCGTTTGGTAGTGTGACGCTGCCATGGCTGCTCATGACCGGCACCAAAGACATCGCCCGCTTCGGTGCGATGACCATCGGTGGCGATCTCGATTCGCGTCTCGGCGTCTTTCCCGCGCTGCCGCCCGGCGACAAATACGAACTGGTCCTCCACGACGCCGAGCACGGTGCCTTTGGCGAACGTTCCCTCCCGAACGAAGGTGCGAATCGCAATCCCAACCACCACCGCGTCATACTCGCTCTCAGCACCGCCTTCTGGGATGCCTTTCTCAAAGGCGACGCCGAGGCCAGAGCTTGGCTCAATAGTGAAAGCCCGCGCTCGGTGATGGAGAAAGACGACAAGTGGCAGCGTAAATAAGAGTATATCGCTTATTCTGCCATGAAGAGTCTCCTCACACTCACCACCCTTTTTGCGCTGCCCTTGCTGGCACAAGAACCTCTGCCCAAGAAGCCCGAGGTCTTTGAAATCGAGGGTCACAAAGCCGTGCTGTATGCCGCACCGAAGACCGCGGAGGGCAAGCCGTGGGTCTGGTATGCGCCGACGTTGAAAGGTGGTGTGTCGCTGGCGGGAAGGCCGATGTATTTTGAGGCTTTTATGGAGTCGGGCATCAGCTTGGCTGGCTTTGATCTTGGCGAGGTGCGCGGCTCACCGGCGAGCTCAGCGAAGTTCACTCGATTCTACGATGCCATGGTGAAGCGAGGCTTTTCCGCGAAGCCGATTCTACTTGGACAAAGTCGCGGCGGCATGATGACGCTCGCATGGGCCTTTCGGAACCCGCACAAAGTGAAGGCCTGGGTCGGCATCTATCCGGTGTGCAACCTCACCAGCTGGCCGCTGAAGAACTCGAAGGCCCAGACGCTCGCCGATTTCGCTCTGCCGGAGGCGGAACTCGTGTCGCGGCTGACGGAGTTCAATCCCATCGACAACCTCGCCGGTCTCGTCGAGAACAAGGTGCCGATGTTCGCTGTGCATGGGGATAACGATGTCGTGGTGCCGTATGATTTGAACACGAAGCTCCTCAGAGAGCGCTACGAAGCCGCTGGCGGCTCCTTCACCGTGAAGATCGTCCCCGGCGAAGGCCACAAGGAGGGACCGTCGTTCTTCGAGTGCCAGGAGTTGGTCGATTTTATACGGGGATTAAAGTAGGGGATCAAGTTCTCGACCTGCGGGGACGATTGGCTCTCTGTCTTTTGTCTTTTGTCTTTTGGGGTTGGATTTTTCGGCTGGCGAGTTTTGCGGCTTGCGCTTTGAGTTAGGCTTGCTACCCAAACGGATGGCAAAAGCACATAAGATCGCAGTTCTTCCTGGAGATGGCATTGGACCCGAAGTCATGGCGGAGGCGCTCAAGGTTTTGGACAGGGTCAGTTCAAAGTCTGGGCTTCAGTTTGAGTATTCCCATGAGCTTGTTGGGGGTGCTGCCATTGACGCCAAGGGAAAGGCTCTGCCCGAGGATACGTTGAGAGCCTGCGAGGGAAGTGACGCCATTCTGTTTGGCTCGGTCGGGGGACCCAAGTGGGAAAAATTACCACCGAACGAGCAGCCTGAGCGTGGAGCGCTGTTGCCGCTGCGGAAACACTTTGGGCTTTTTGCGAATCTGAGGCCGGCGGTGTGTCACCCGGCCCTGACCCATGCTTCACCCGTGCGGGCGGACATTGTGGAAGGCGGCTTTGATGTCCTCTGTGTGCGCGAACTGACGGGAGGGCTCTATTTTGGACAACCTAAATTCCGAAAGGAGATCGATGGTGAGATGACGGCCGTGGATACGATGATCTATAAAGAAAGCGAGATCGAGCGCATTGCCCATGTGGCTTTTAAGGCAGCTCAGCTTCGGGGGAAAAACCTCACCTCCATCGACAAAGCCAACGTGCTGGAAAATGGCCTGCTTTGGCGTGCGACGGTCGAAAAAGTGGCCAAGGGCTACCCGGACGTTAAACTGAGTCACCTGTATGTGGACAATGCTGCGATGCAGTTGATCAAGAATCCGAAGGGATTCGATGTGGTGTTGGCCGAAAATCTGTTCGGTGACATTTTGAGCGATGAAATGGCCATGATTGCGGGCTCACTCGGGATGCTGGCAAGCGCGAGTCTCGGTAAACAGCGTGACGACGGATCGTATTTTGGCTTATTCGAGCCGAGCGGCGGAACAGCACCCGACATCGCCGGGAAGGGAATCGCGAATCCGATCGCCCAAATTTTATCCGTGGCGCTCATGCTGCGCTTTTCGTTCGGGCTCGAGGAAGAGGCGGCAGGAATCGAAGCTGCCGTCAAGAAGGCGATCGACTCGGGATCACGGACAGGGGATATCTTTACAGGGGCATCCGGCACAAGAAGGGTCACAACGGCCGAAATGGGGGCCGGCATCGTTGAGGCACTTTGAGCCCCCGAAGTGGGCTCGCATGATTTCTTCTGGCAACTTGACGCCTTCTTAACCCTCCTTTAGTATCGCACTGATGATCCCTACCGCCTTGTATCGCATTCCCGCCCTGGCAGCGGCTGTCACGTGTTTCTTTGGAGCACAAGTTCCGGCACACGGATTTTTGAATCTTTTCAAAAAGAGCGGCAAAGTCGCGCCGAGTCAAAGTGAGCGTCAAACTCAGGAAGTAGCTGCTTCGGCGATGCTGAGTGAGGCCCGTGAAGCTGAGGCGACAGGTGCGGCTGGACGTGCTGAAAAGATTTACGCCTCCATCGTCAAGCAATACCCTTTCACCAATAGCGCCTCAGAAGCGGCTTACTCAAGGGCGCTCATCGTGCGTCAGGGCAGTCAGTTGCAGGATGCGTTTGATGCGTTTCAGTCTTTCATCAGCGATTACCGCCAAAGCCCCCGTTTCGCTGATGCAGTTCGTCAGCAGTTCGAGATCGCCGAAGAGGCAAAGGGCGGCAAGAAGCAGAAGAATTTTATCGTGGTTCCTATGAAACTTGGGACGACTGACGTGGTATCCATGTATCAGACGGTAATTCAAAACGCGCCTTATGGGAAACTGGCACCTCTTGCACAGTTTAGCATTGCTGAGATCTATCAGGAGGAGGGAAGCAAGGATCTCGCTGTGGCAGCCTACCAAGGTGTCGTCGATAAATACCCGAGTACGACCCAAGCTTCGGAAGCTCAGTTTCGAATCGGCTCCATCAGCCGCGTGGCTGCCCAAAAGAGCGAGGACGGTGGCAACTTGACCTCCACTCGTGATGCGCTGACAAGCTACGTCGCGACGAATCCGAGTGGGGAACGCGCGAGCGAGGCCCAAGCCATGCTTCAGCAGGTTGATTCAGCTCAAGCGGGCGAGTCTTTGAAAATCGCCAAGTTTTACGAAAAGAGCGGAAAAACCAAGGCGGCTGCGATTTACTACAATGAGGCGCTGAAATTTGGAACCTCCGAGGCATCTGATGAAGCACGTGCGCGCCTCTCCGCCTTGGCTCAGTCTGATCCTGCCGCGTTAGCCGATACGAAGGTGAACGCTGCCAATGACTTCACCGTGCCTGCTGCTTCCGACCTGAGAAATCGCGACGATTACGTTGGCCCGCCATCTCCCGAATTGGCGAGGCTGAGTGAGAAACCCAAGATGCGTGCAGACGACGGCTTTAAGCCCATCCCACTCCAGGAACCAAAGCTCCCGCTCCGCTCTGGCTCTGAGGCTGGACCTGCGGCGGGTTCACTCCTCCCTCCTGCGGACCCGAGCAAGCCAATGTTGCTGCCTGTGCCACCTGCTCCAGGAACGCCCACCCTCGTGGTGCCACCTCCCCCTGTCCCACCAGCACCTGCACCGGTTCCTGAATCCGAAAAGAAGAACTAGTGGATCATGGGGAGCATCTCCCGCCCAGCCATCTCTCTCATTATGAAATCACGTCTCCTGCTAATGGCCCCACTGATTGCCCTCCTATTTTCGGCCTGTGCAGGCTACAAGATCGGGCCGACAAAACCGCATCATTTGGACAACATCGTGAAGCTGGCGGTGCCGACTTTTTCGAATGAAACCTTAGAGCCGCGGCTCTCGGTTTTGCTTACCAACTCCGTGATCAAGCAGTTGCAGGCAGACGGCACCTATCAAATCGGCACCGTTGATGGATCTGATGCGGTTTTGGAGTGCACCATCCGGAACATCAACCGCTCCCAGTTCCGTGCAGTTCGGACCAACGTTTTGAAAACTTCTGAACTACGGGTTGAATTGAGCGCTGACTATCGGGTCAAGCAGGCAGGGACGGAACTCGTTCTGCATTCGGGTCGGGTCTTCGGGGCATCAAACATCGTGCTGGACCCCAACTTCCAGTTATCAGAGCATCAGGCCATGGAAGTGGCCTCCACGAGACTTGCACAGCAGCTGGTGACTGAGATCTCGGAAGGCTGGTAACGGTGATTTTTCTCGGAACATTCTGAGTCGGCGGGGCGGGCTTTTGGAGTCCGCCCCGTTTTGTTTTATGGAAGCAGAGAAGACCGAATCCTCCCAAACATCGTCAAACGGATTGAAGATCGTGGCGACGCCGATCGGCAATTTGCGAGATGTGACCCTTCGTGCACTGGACATTTTGCGTTCAGCTGACTTGATTGCCTGCGAGGACACGAGACACACGATCCGCCTCCTGCAGGCTTATGAGATTCATCGTCCCTTGGTGAGTCTCAATGAGCACAATGAGGCACGCCGAATCCCTGAGATCATCGAGATGGTCAGGCAGGGAAAGACGGTGGCGCTTGTTTCGGATGCAGGCATGCCGACGGTCTCAGATCCTGGCCAACGGCTAGTGAGGGCTCTGGTCAAAAATGGGCTCCCGGTTGAAGTTCTGCCGGGTCCCTCTGCGGTGCTGACGGCGCTCGCCGGTTCTGGGTTGCCGACGATGCCCTTTTACTTCGGCGGCTTTCTGGTTCACAAAAAAGGAGCGCGCGCCACTGAGCTTTCCGCGGCCATGAATCGAGAATGTACTTCCGTTTATTTTGAGTCGCCCTACCGCATCCTATCGACGCTCGAAATCATTGCCGGTTTGAATCCTGAGCACGAAATCGTCGTGGCTCGTGAGTTAACCAAGCATTTTGAGGAATTTCGGAGAGGTTCGGCTCAGTTTGTGCTAGAGCACTTCTTGGCCAAACCTCCGAAAGGCGAGATTACTTTATTGCTCGCGCCCAAGGAGATGCCCAAATGGGCGGCGTCGTGAATCCGAAGGAGTGCCATCCTTCCTCTTCATGACGTGCCTTTGTCGAACCCTCAAAATCTCATCATGTCAGAAACCAATTCCTCTCCTTCAGATCTTGTTCAAAGTGGTAATCTCAGCAGCGTGGAAAACACAAGCGACGGCTTGAAGGTCTCGATCGGAAATCATCTCAGATTCACCCTCGCCACGGGGATTGGCATCGCGAGTGACCGCGACTGGTGGGTGGCGACCTGTTTGGCCGTGAGGGATCGCGTGTTGGATTTATCCTCGCGGACGAATGCCAATCACCGGAATAAAAATGTGAGACGCCTCCATTATCTCTCCTTGGAGTATCTCATGGGGCGGCTTTTGGAGAACAATCTGAGAAATTCCGATCTCTATGACGCGGCCAAGCAGGCGCTCGGAGAGATGGGGAAGGACCTGGATTCGATTTTGAACAAGGAGCCAGATATGGGACTGGGAAATGGGGGACTCGGACGTCTGGCAGCCTGCTTCCTCGACTCCCTATCGACTCTGGATCTGCCTGCTGTTGGTTACGGCATTCACTATGAGTTTGGTCTTTTCCGCCAAGAGATCGTCGGAGGGAGGCAAATGGAGCAGCCTGACGTCTGGACCCGTGACGGCAACCCTTGGAAAATTGTCCGTCCCGACTATCGACAGACGATCAATCTCTACGGGAAGACCGTTCAGAAGTTTGATGACCAAGGGAAGGGGCATGTCGAGTGGGTGGATACCAAAACGATTGTCGGTGTGCCTTGGGATATTCCGATCGTTGGATATGACTCCGAGACGGTCAATCTTCTCAGGCTTTGGGAGGCTCATGCGTCCGACGCCTTCAACTTTCATGTCTTTAACTCCGGCAGCTACATGGAGGCCATCCACGACAAGGCCATGGCCGAAACGGTATCGAAGGTCTTGTATCCAAATGATTCCACTGAAACGGGCAAGGAACTGCGACTCGTCCAGCAGTACTTCTTTGTGGCCTGCTCTCTGGCGGATATTGTCCGTCGCTTCAAGCGTGACAATCCCGCCCACTGGTCGCTTTTCCCGGATAAGGTGGCGGTGCAGTTGAATGACACCCATCCCGCTGTGGCCATACCTGAACTGATGCGCATCCTGGTAGATCAGGAATTTCTGAAGTGGAACGAGGCGTGGGAAATCTGCAAAAAGATTTTTGCCTACACTAATCATACACTGCTCCCGGAAGCCTTGGAGATGTGGAGTGTGCCGCTCTTTGGTCGGGTGCTTCCAAGACATCTTGAGATCATTTTTGAAATCAATCGGCTCTTTCTTGATGGTGAGGTGGAGAAGATGTGGCCCGGTGATTCAGAAAAGAAGCGCGTGCTTTCCATTATCGATGAGCGTGGTGCAAAGTCGGTGCGGATGGCGAACCTATCCGTCGTGGGTAGTCATGCCGTCAACGGTGTGGCCGCGCTTCACACCCGTCTTCTGCGCGAGAAACTTTTTCCTGAGTTCGATGCGGTTTTCCCTGATCGCTTCCTGAATCTCACGAATGGAATCACGTTCCGCAGATGGCTGGACGTCTGCAATCCGCAGTTGTCCAAACTCATCAGCGACACGATTGGGACAGGGTGGAAAAAAGATGCGATGAAACTCACTGCGCTGGAGAGCTACGCTGATGATAACTCTTTCCAGCAATGCTACCGTAGAATCAAGCGGGATGCAAAAGTGCGACTCGCCAAGATTATTCAGGATACCTGTGGCATCACGGTCAGTCCAGATGCCCTCTTTGACGTGCAGATCAAGAGGCTGCATGAGTACAAACGTCAGCATCTGAATTTGGTGCACATTGTGGCGCTCTACCAAAAGCTACTGGCTGACCCTGATGCAGACATTCATCCTCGTGTTTTCATTTTTGGGGCCAAGGCTGCTCCCGGCTATTTCCTGGCCAAGAACATCATCCACGCGATCAATGCGTTGGGTTCAAAGGTGAACAATGACCCGCGGGTAAAAGGTAAGATCAAGGTGGTTTTCCTTCCCAATTACGGAGTCACACTTGCGGAGCGGATCATCCCTGCGTCGGATTTGTCCGAGCAGATTTCTACCGCAGGCAAGGAAGCCTCGGGAACGGGCAATATGAAGCTCGCCCTTAACGGGGCTCTTACCATCGGCACGCTGGATGGTGCGAACGTGGAGATCAAAGAGGAAGTGGGCGACGACAACATCTTTATCTTTGGCCTCACGGTGGAAGAGGTGAACGACCTTCATACCCGTGGCTACAATCCTTGGGACTATTATTGGGCGGACTCTCAGGTGCGAAATGCCATCGATTGGCTGGCTTCCGATTTCTTCACCGGAAACTCCGCAGACTTCAAACCGCTCCGCGACAGCCTTTTGGATCATGGCGATCCTTACATGGTTCTCGCCGATTTTGCCTCCTACGCCAGAGCGCAAAGTGACGTGGATGCAGCTTATAAGAACCCGGCCAAATGGGATCGAATGGCCATCTTGAACACAGCGAGAATGGGCAAATTCTCCTCTGACCGCACCATCAGCGAATACGCAGAGAAAGTGTGGAATCTAAAGGCCGTGAGCCGAGCTTAACGCCAACGCGGAATTGAATCCACCAAGGGTCGCGCTCTGCGAAGGGGCGTGACCTGAATGGGCCCTCATTCGTCTTTGTCTCCGGGCTATTCCGAGGTGTTAGACTTTCTGGATTTAACACCTCGCATGGATCTCGGGTCCTGGCCATGTTCCGTTTGGAACTCGGAAGCAAATGAGGCAATTCGCTCTCTGGCAAGCTTGGTGAATTTCCAGTCTTGGAGCGAGTCAAGTGCCGCGCACTGCCACCCCAGAACAATGAAAGTGTAGGTCGCTTGATAGCTGAACTTCGAAGACTTATGTCGCAATCTCCTCTGTGCCAGCCACGCTGCGGGCCACCCTCCGAGTAACTCTAAGAGGTGTAATTTGGATTCAGGCACGCGCCACTCACCGGACTGAGCCCGCCGTTTGTCGCTCGAGTACATCCAGTAGGTGAGCGCACTGATCAACGTCGCATAGGCACCCAACCAACGAGGATCCATTGAAGGTTTGAATTTGAGACAGGCTGTGATGGGGAGAATGAGCAGTGCGGCCAAAATCAAGAGGCTCACAAAGCTGATGCCTAAACCTTTGCGCAGACTGACGGCATTCCTTGCACAGGTTCGGCCTAGCGCATCGTGGCCTAGGGTGAAGAGGATTTCTTCACCGATTCGGGGTGTCAGATGTGGTCCGACGAAGTCGCGCCGATGCAGAAAAACGCGTTGGTTGCCGCACTGGAGAAAGCCATATCCCTTGGCACGATCCCACTCTGCGACTTTCGCCTTCCATTCAGATGTTGCCCCCGCTCGCATCATTCAGATTACGTGTTGGATGTCCGGATTTTCACCGAATTATCATGGACTCGGTTTGTTCGAGAATGGATTGGAAGGGATGCTCGGAGAGGAGGCCAAAAAGGTCATGGCGGGTGAGGCGGTCTCGGGTGGTGGCAGGGCTGGTGATGCCGCATAAAAAGCGGGCGATCTGACGGGGAACTCGCAGGGCGGCCTCGCCCTCATCAATGAGACTCTGGATCTGGGCAACGTGTTCGACGGTGAGGGAGGGAAGAGCGGAGGTCGCGATCGGGCGGGGACCTTTTGTTTTGGTGTGAGCGAGGCAACTGCCGCAGTGCCCGCAGTCTGCAGAAAGGGTCTCGCCAAAGTATCGAAGAAGATGGCGAGTGAGGCAGCTCGTATCCTGAGCGTAGGCCATGACGGTGGCGAGACGCCCGGCATCGTTTTTTTCGCGGAGAGCAAAGAGAGCGAGCATCTGATCCTTCAATGTAGCGGGATCGCGGGAGGGTGAATCGTTGCTGAGACGATAGCGGTGCCGAAGCCCGCTGGGACGGAGCTCGATGTCACCAGCCTCGCTGAGCCAGGTGAGGGCGGTGACGATTTTTTCTCGCGTTTCCCCGAGAGCATCGGCGGCTTCCTGGGTGATGATTGTGGTCCATTTGTAGCCCTTTTTGCCGAGGGTGAAGAGTCTTTTCAAAAAGGCCTGCCGGGCGGGTTCGTGTCCGGAGAGCAGGCGGGGCTCTGGCTGAAGGAGTCGGTATTGGTAACCCGTGTAAAGGGGGCCTAGGGGTGTGAGGACACCTTCGAGTTCAAGGTAAGTGATGACGGTCTCCAGGACGAGTTGCCGGATGTCGGTCGTGCGGGAGAGATCGTAGAGGCTGATCTCAATCTCCGTGCCTCTTCGCAGGAGGGAGTCGAGCAACTGTCGGAGCGCCGCCGGCGTGGGGGTGTCGCCAAAGATGAAGTTCTGGAGGACAATGAGATCATCTGCACACGCGAGCATCTCGCAGTGGGATGGCAAACCATCGCGCCCAGCCCGGCCGATCTCCTGCTGATAGTTTTCGAGCGTTTTGGGGAGATTGTAATGGAAGACGGCGCGGATGTTCGCTTTGTCGATTCCCATGCCAAAGGCGATCGTGGCGACGATGATACCAACCTCACCTCGCATGAAACGATCCTGAACGGTGGCACGGTGCTCTGCGGGCAGGCCTGCGTGATAGGCCATGGCATCGAGTCCCTCACGCTGGAGGTGAGTGGCCACGTGCTCGGCAGTCTGCTGGAGCGTGACGTACACGATGGCGGGTTGTCGGCCGGGCTCTCGTAGCTTCTCGGTGAGTAAACTCAAACGCCGCGTGATACCGATAGAGGTCACATGGACGCTGAGATTGGGTCGATGAAATGAGGTGAGAACAGAGTCCGCCGCCTTGATGCGAAAGGCTTTTTCAATATCGCGTGCGACCTGGGGTGTTGCGGTGGCTGTGAGTGCGAGGACAGGTCGGAGTTTGAGCTTCCGGGCAACATTGGCGAGGCGAAGATATTCGGGCCGAAAGTTATGTCCCCACTCGGAAATGCAGTGCGACTCATCAATGGCGAGTAGCGAGACCCGGGTATCTCGGAGGCGCTTCATGAAGGTCTCGTTCAATAGGCGCTCGGGAGCGATGTAGAGAAGTTTCAGCCGACCGGCGGTCATATCTGAGAGGACTCCGGCGGACTGGTCGGCGGTGAGAGTGGAATCGAGACGCGCGGCAGAGATCCCGCGTGACTGCAATGTCTCCACCTGATCCTTCATGAGGGCGATGAGTGGGGAGATGACGAGTGTCAGTCCGTCGAGGAGCAAAGCGGGTAGCTGGTAGCAAAGGGACTTGCCTCCGCCAGTGGGGAAGATGGCAAGGGCAGACCGCCCGGCTAACAAGGACTCGATGACGGCTTGCTGCCCTTCGCGAAAAGTGCGATGCCCAAAGTTTTGTTCGAGTGCGGCGTGGAGATCCATCGGTGATGACTATCCCGAACCGGAAGCGGAGCACAATCCGAGATGAAGGGAGCTTGCGAGGACAGGAAGTTCCACTCAATGTCGTATCCTCCAATCATGAAAGCATCATCCCTTCTGACCCCAGTCGTTTCTTTGTTATTTTTCTCCGGCTCACTGCAAGCCGCAGGCGGATTTTATGGCGACCCGCCGGATGCGACCCACCCGTGGACCATTCATGATCTGAATCGTCCTCAGCCCGTTCGAGTGGAGCCCGGCACTTACAGCTCCGAGGAAAAGCCTGGATTGCCGCCATCAGACGCAATCGTTCTTTTTGACGGTTCCGCTGAGGCCATCAACCAATGGCAGGCGGACAAAAATCCTGCTGAGCCGACGAAATGGATCGTGAAGGACGGGTCTCTCCAATGCGTTCCTGGGTCAGGTTATGTCCGCACGAAGGAGGAATTTGGCGATTGTCAGCTGCACATCGAGTGGTCTGCTCCGAGCGAGGTGAAGGGTGACAGCCAGGGCCGTGGAAACAGCGGCGTTTTTCTGATGGGGCAGGTGGAGGTGCAGGTGCTGGATAATTACAACAATCCAACCTATGCAGATGGATCTGCTGGCTCCGTTTATGGGGTGAATCCGCCGATGGCCAACGCGCTTCGGAAGCCGGGGGAATGGCAGGTTTACGACATTGTTTTCCGCCGTCCGATTTTCAAGGACGGAAAGATGGTGGAGGCTGGGTATCTTACTGTTTTTTGCAATGGTGTGCTCCTGCAAGATCACACGCCTCTCCAAGGCGGCGGAGGACACAAGTCGAGGACCAAGGATCGTGCATTCCCTGAGATCGGGCCTTTGAAGCTTCAAGATCACGGCAATCCAGTTCGTTATCGCAACATCTGGTATCGGCCTCTGCCAAAACGTGCGAGCGAGGGCGGTGACGTGAGCGTCATGAGCCCAGAGGCCACCCTGGCCAAGAGGTCTGCGATCGCCAAGGAGATCCGGGAAAAAGCGGCAGCCCTCCAAGGGCGGGAAAAGCTTTTGCATCAATTGGAGTCACTCTGCTATGCGATTGACGAGGCACTTCTCAAAGAAGTGACTCTCGCGACGGACGCACTGGCTACTGAATGGAAGGCCACCGAAAAGATTGAGCCCAAAAAAGGTGAGGTCATGCAACTGAATGCGGCGCTCCAGTATTTGTCGAAGTTCAAGATTGTCGAACTGCCTGCAGCCGGGGTTTTGAATGACCTCGTGAAAGCTAATGAGTGGGACAAAAAGAAGTGATCGATAGTTCGGCTCTTCGAATGAGGAAAGCCGCACATCCGAGGTTGCGATGCTGGAGGGGGTGATTAGTATCACCTCCATGTCTTTCGCATCTCTTAAGAGTCCACATCGAGTCGCAATTGGGTTGGTTTTAGCTGCTGGTTTGTTGCCGGGGGCACTGCAACTTAGGGCGCAGTCAGCGGTGATGGTTGTGGATGCCTATAACCGCAAAGTGCACGTGGCCGGCCAGGGTAACCAGAAGCGCCCAATCGGAGGTCTGGCCAAGATTGTGACGACCATGGTGGCGCTCGACTGGGCCGAGGCGTCAAAAGTGGGTGTAAACGTGCTGGCGACGGTGCCTGAGTATGCCACTCGAATCTCGGGTGTGGCCTCCCCCGATTTTCAAATGGGAGACCAAGTAACCGTCCGTGATTTGATCTATGCGACCATGATGACCAGCGATAACGTCGCCGCCATCACCTTAGGTCATTTTGTGGGGGCAGATCTTCTCGCTCGAATGGGGAAGGGCGGAGATCCGTTGGGTGAATTTGTGAAGCAAATGAATTCCCTTGCCACCCGGGAGGGGGCAAAGGGGACTCGTTTCATGAATCCCCACGGTTATGAGAATACGCGTCCCATCGGGGGCTCGACCGCTGCGGATATTGCCCGCGTGGCCCTGTATGCATCGGCCCGTCCATCCTTTCGTTTTTACACGAATCAACGGTCAAGGAAGGTCACCATTTACCGCGGTGGCCAGCCGGTGCCAGTGACTCTGACAAATACCAATCAGCTTTTAGGAGTGGACCGCATTGATGGAATCAAGACCGGCAATACACCCGCCTCGGGCGGTTGCGTCGTCATTTCAGCCGAGCGTCCAGCCAATGTTTCCAAGCAAGCAGATGGCTCGAACCTGGTCTATCGCCATCGCATGCTGGTGGTGGTTCTCGGCTCGGGGAATCCTTTTGCGGAGGCACGTGCCCTGCTCGCGCAGGGCTGGCAGGCGTATGATCAATGGCTGCAAATGGGCCGCCCCGTGACGGACCGGAAGCAGATGCTCAGTGATTTTTAGATTTAGAGGAATACGGCGATGAGAATTGGAATTCTAAACAGTGGAGGTGATTGCCCTGGGCTGAATGCGGTGATCCACGGGGTCGTGGGAGCTGCCAGCAAACTGGGTTGGGAGGTTGTGGGATTTCGCGATGGCTTTGAGGGGCTCTTGCCACCCGGGGACTATATGCATCTTGATCCAACCAAGACGATTGGGATTTTGAAGTTAGGCGGAACCATTTTGGGGACGACAAACAAGGGGCATTTCGTGGCAAAAGTGGGTGATGGCAGTGTGGCCTGTGTGCCGCCTGACGTGATCGAAAAAGCGAAGAGGACGCTTCGTCAGTTGGACGTCCATGCACTCATTGTGGTGGGTGGTGATGGCAGCCTGACCACGGGTCTGCAACTTTTCCGTGAGGGAATTCCGGTCATCGGCGTGCCGAAGACGATCGACAATGATTTGGAAGCCACGGCGATGACCTTCGGATTCATGTCAGCGGTGGCGTCGGTGGTGGATGCGCTGGATCGCCTTCACACGACGGCAGAAAGTCACAAGCGAGTGATGGTGCTCGAAGTCATGGGTCGCCATGCGGGTTGGATCGCCCTCTGGGGTGGGGTAGGGGGTGGGGCTGACATCATCCTCTTACCGGAGATTCCGTTCTCGATGGAGCGTGTGGCAGAAGTGATCAGGGAGCGGGATGCCCAGGGACACCACAGCACGCTGATCGTCGTGGCGGAAGGAGTGAGCCTGCCCGACGATGGTTTGGTCAAAAAGAAAAAGGTTGGCAAATCAGGCGAAGACCGACTGGGCGGCGTGGGTGAGCGGATTGCGGAGCGAGTCCAAATCCTGACTGGAAAGGAGACACGCGAATGCACTTTGGGTCACCTTCAACGTGGCGGATCGCCGACGAGCCTGGATCGTATACTGGGGCTTCGATTTGGTGTGAAAGCCGTCCAGCTAGCCCAAGAAGGTAAGTTTGGACAGATGGTGAGCTATCAAAACTATCGGATGGGTGAGGTGCCTATCGAAGAAGCGGTTTCGAAGCTCCGATTAGTCGAAAGCGACAACGATGTGGTGATCGCGGCCCGGAGTGTGGGTATCAGTTTTGGAGACGAGGCTGAGTAGGATCGCCAGTCATAAAGTTTGGATTTGAATAAAAATGCTCAAATCCGCGCTGCCGTGGGAGAAAGGTATTGACGTCCGGTGGTCAATCTCGCTAAATAAACGGGTATTATTCTGAATTAATCTGACACATGAGCGACAACGAAAATCCTGCATCAACACCCAAAACATCTTCTGTTCCGCTGAAGAAGGAAACGGTTCGCATCACCTTGCGTGCCCGCCCCGGTGCAGGGGTTACTCAACCCCGTGAGGCGACAAGCCCAGTCGCCCCAGGCACGGTCACAGGCAGCGTGCCGACGATGACGACAAGTTCGATCATGCCTCCCACCGCCCGCAGGGCGACAGCTCCAATTCAGCTTCCTTCCGCACCCTTGCCACCGCCATCACCCAAGGCTTCGACGGCGCCTGTCTCGCTTCCTCCGCCACCTGCTGCTGCGGTGACGGCTCCGCGTCCTTCGGTCCCACCTCGGCCTTCGGGGCCGATGGCACCCCCAGCGCCTAGACCCAGCGCGGGTGCTCCGCCCGCTGCCCGTGCACCCGGTGCACCGCCCGCTCCGGCTCCGCGTGCAGTTGGGCCTCCAGCCGGTCCGCCTCCGACAAAGCCGATGGGGGGACCTCCTTCAGCAGCGCCTGCCGGAGTCCGAACTGAAACAGGTGCAATGACGGCACCCTTGGCTCGTGGGCCAGCGCCCGCCCGCCCAACTGCGCCGGGAGGTGGTGCTGGAACGGGGCCGATGTCCGCGGGTGGTGCCACCGCCGCCCTGCCAAAAGCGACGATTAAACTTCAGCAGACCCAGCCAATCGCACGCGCACCGCTCTCCGCTCCCGCCAGCGCACCGGTGAAACGTGCTGCAGCGGCTGACTCTCAGCAATTCTACGATGACGACAAAGACCCGGAAGCTGGACTTGTCGGAATCTCCATCGCCTGTCTCGTTGTTGCGGTGGTTTTGATGTCCATCCTCATGCTCGGCTCAGATAAAGTGATGCCTGCACGTCCGGGTGAAGTCTCCGCGATCTTGGTGCCTTCGGACGAAAAAGTGGCTTGGGAATCATACAATGCCGTTACGGGTGTCTGGCAAAACAAGTTTAAGGAAGTTCTGCCCACCATCCCTGATTGATTCTGCTCAGGGTTTCACCGTCACCCCCTTTCAACCTGTCTCTCCCCCATGCCCTTCGCTCTAATTGTCATCATCCTCGCCGTCATCACCTTGGTCTTGAATGTCTTGGTGAAGACGGGCGGCGGCCTCTAGTTGCTAATTGCCAGAGATTCCGGGCCGTTGGTTTGGATTTGTGGAACAGCTTGCGCACATTGACTTGTCGAAACGGCGCGCTCACTCGGTGACGATTTGTTAACACGGCAATCGCGGTGTGGGGTTAAACCAAGGTTGCTTTTCCATTGGCGCAGAGTCACCGTGAGAGGCTTCTGACTTGCAGCCCTGCGGACGCCGGTTCCGTCTGAGCGTTGTCGGATCCTCCCAACCCTCTTGCAATGACATCCTCAGAAATCAAATCTCCGAGAAACCTTCTCGTGCAGTGCAGTTGTGTGACACTGCTATTTTTTAATGTGTTGTCTGCACAAGATCCGGCCCTTGTCCTCGATAAGCCCCATGTGAGTTCCCAGGGGGTAACTTTCGTTCCCATGCCCGGGACGACAGTCATGTTTGCCACTTGGGAAACACGGGTTGCGGACTACGAGGAATTCGTGAAGGAATCGAATTATGCCTGGTCGTATAAACCACACTTCAACCAAACGGGCGATCATCCAGCAGTGGGAGTGAATCTTCAGGATGCGATCGCCTACTGTAACTGGCTGACCACGAAAGAACGAAAGGCTGAAAGGATTGACTCGAATCAATCCTACCGCCTTCCGAGTAATGAGGAGTGGGATGCTGCCATCAACTTGACTAAGGCAAGGAAGACGGATGCTGGGATCGATGACAAGGTGCAGGATGAAAGAGTTTTTCCATGGGGGCTGGATTGGCCGCCACCAAAGCGGTTTGCCAATTTTGCGGCTCAGGAAATTCCGGGTTACGAAGACGGCTTTGATTACACCGCACCTGTTGGTCAGTTCCCCCCGAGTGGTGAGGGACTGTTCGACCTTTCGGGCAACGTGTGGGAGTGGGTCTGGGATAGAAAGCTTCAGGCTCTTCCCGTTGGTGGACTCCGGGGCGGTTCGTGGGCATACTTTCGCTCGGAGTGTCTGACGTCAGCCTATCGTTACGAGGTGCCCGCAGAGCTACGTGCCCCGACCATTGGATTCCGGTGCGTATTCGAGGACCGTCGCAGGACGGCTGTCATTTTGGCAGATCAAAAAATCAAGCGAGAGACCGAGGCGAAACAAAAGCAGGTTTCGATGGCACAAACCGATATCGATCCAAAGGAGGTCGCTGCGATGCGAGAGAAACTCAAGGATGGCGCGACTGCGACTGTTTCGACGGATGTTTCCAAACTAGCGCCGGCTGTCACTGGTCAACCCTTTAAGAATAGTCTAGGGATGGACTTTGTGCCGATGAGTGGAAAGGAATGGCTCGCGGGAAAATTCGAGGTCAGGGCGCAAGACTACGAAGCCTTCTTGAGAGCCACCGATGGCGACTGGGTCAAGAAGCCAGCCTTCCTCAACTCGGGTGTTCAGCCCGCTGTGGGAGTTACCTGGAAAAATGCCATGGCCTTTTGCGAATGGCTGACGGAAAAAGATCGGAAATTGAAAATCATCCCCCCGACCGCATCTTACAGGCTGCCAACGGACCAAGAGTGGAGCGCCATGGCTGACCTGCCAGAAGAGACCGGTGCCACTGCTGCAGAGCGGCACCTCGGCAACAAACTACACTTTCCCTGGGGCAATGATCTTTGGCCACCGGTTGCCAACAGCGTCAACATTGAGAGTGACAAAGTGGTGCCGACCTATCGGGACGCATTTTCATACACCGGTCCGGTGGGTTCATTTGAGCCCAACTCAAAAGGCATTCACGATCTGGGCGGCAATGCAGCGGAGTGGTGTGCAGATGAATGGGCCACGGGGGATAACCAGCGAGTGATCCGGGGAGGCTCTTGGCTCTTTTCCGAGAAGGAATCCCTGCTTTCCTCTTTCCGTGGTCATTTGGGCATCGAAGGCGCTCGGAATGATCTGGGCTTTCGTTGTGTGTTGCAGTTTTAGACCTTGGAAAAATGAGCAAAGAATCATCGGGAACGAATCACCCCGTCGAGCACTTTCCCCTCCCGGTCAACTCACGGGAGGGGAAGTGGACGACAATTCTTTATGCATTGATTGTGATCCTGATTTTGGCGGGAATCGGGTTGATCTTCGGCGGACGAGTGCTCTACCGCCAGGTGCGGGACTACCGCGCAAGAAAGACCGTGGAGGTCGCCAAAAAGGAACTGGCGGATGAAAATTGGCAGGCGGCTTTTTTGGCTGTGCAGGATGCCATAAAGATTTCTCCTAACGAGCCCGAGGTGCTCAGGACAGCAGCCAGTCTTCTTTTGAAAACAAGGGGTGATCCCGCCGCAATGCGCCAGATTCTCCATCGACTCGTGACTCAACCGCGAGCGACGACTGAGGATCGGGTATTTTATGGTGAGGCGTTGCTGCTGAGTGGAGACGCCGGAAAAGCAAAGGAGGTTTTCGAAGCTCTCGATGCGGATGAAAAAAAGGGCAGACACGGGCTCGAATTGCTGGCTAAAATTCAAGATAGCGAGGGTGATCACGCCCTTGCGTTGAGCACACTCAGGAAAGCCCTCACGCTCGATTTGAATGACACCAGTTGCAGATTGCGCCTCGCGATGCTCGATCTGGATCTGCCTTTTGATGAGACCCGTCGGGCTGCCTTGGAACGAATTCGCGTCATATCCAAGGGAAAGGATGATGCGGCACTTCAGGCCATCATGTATTTGTCCAGTCAGACAAACCTCACGCCAAGCGATGCAGAGGATCTCCGTCTGACGGTCGCAAAACACCCCAAGTCTGAGGATAAGCACCGTTTGATGGTGCTCTCGTCTTACATTAAGATCTTCCCCAATAAGAAGAAAGCGCTCATTGATGAGGAGTGTGCGAAATACAAAGGCAAGGGTATCGAAGACATGGTTCAACTCTTGCGCTGGTTAGGCAAAGAAGGGGAGATGAATCGCATCCTCGGACTGGTGCCTAAATCACTTGTCTCCAAATCCGCGAGTGCATTCCCGATTTATGCTGAAGCCCTGATGGGTGCCGAAAAGTGGGCGGACTTGAAGGCAGTGATTCTGAGCAGTCCTGCTCCGATGATTTCTCAGGCATCTGCGCATGCCTTATTGGCGCAATGCGCGAGCAAGCTTGAAAAAGATCTAACGGAGACCAAACATCAGATCGGGAATGCCTATCGGGCTGCGGCGAAATTCGGTGAGATGCAAGTCATCGCCCGGTGCGCGGATATGGCTGAGGGTCTCGGCTTGTGGGAATTGGCTTCTGAGGGGTATGCGATGATCGAGGAAAAAAACCCGAGGAATCGGGTCATGATGCTAACCAAAATGTATGAGATGGCGGCTCTCCGAAAAGATGGGAGAGGAATGCTCGATGCTGCTCAACGTTTAGTCGAAGCGAAGCCGGAAGGCTGGATGAATCGAGCAAGGGTTGACTACCTTCGTCTCCTTCTCGGGACGCAGTTCGAAGAGGCGTCTGTTTCCCTCTCGAAGGTGCAGGTCTCGGAAGTGTTTCTGAGTTCACCGGAAGCGAAATCGTATTTGGCCATTTTAAGATCCCTTTCTGCTTTCCGGTTGGGCGATTACCGCCTCGCAAAGGCCGAACTGCAAGAAGTGACTCAACCAGCATCTCTTCCAGTGGGAGTCAGAGCCGTCATGGCTGGCCTCGTGAGCAAACTGGATGACAATCCGACCGAGGCCTTTCGGATGGCCGAGTCCATTCCTTCGGCGCTCCTACTGGATGAGGAACTCAGGTTCCTCAAAATGGCCCTTTAGGGAGCGGCACCCACTGGAATTGCTCAGTTTGCTCCTTTCGAATCGAAACATAGAAAGGCAGTCGTCCTTGCATGCGGTCTCCAGCGTTTCAAATTGAAACCACATCATGGAATTCGCATTTTTTAGGCTGCCCGACGGAAGGGCGTGGATCGGGAAGGGCCCCTTTGTTTCGCTAGACCAGCCAGACGCATCAGAGGGGTGTTTTTACGTGAACAATTTTGATCTTTCAGATCCGAAACCTTGGAAGAAGCCAGCTTCCCTTTACGAGGTGACCGCAGACTCCCTGAAGACGGTGGCGTGCCAGGATGACTCGGCTTTGAAAATTCAGTGGGATAAACCCGCCACCGAGTGGTTTAAGATGGCTTTCCGCCGAATCAGGCGCGAGGTGCTGGCTGGGCGATTGGAGAAAATGGTTCCGGTCTTGGTGGAGAACGGACGTTGTTTGACCGGCCATCCGTTGGGTCTGCTGAGCCGGATCATGAATGCGCCGTCAAACCTCTGGTGCTATGCTCATGTAGCCGGTGATCGTGGTTTTCTGGGTGCTTCCCCTGAATTGCTTTTCAGCAAGCAAGGCGGGCACCTCGAAACGATGGCGCTGGCGGGAACGGCCAAACCGGGTAATCAACAGGATTTCTTGTCGGACGTGAAGGAGATTGGCGAGCACGAATATGTCGTGTCATTTATAGAGCAACACCTCAGCCAAATCGGAAACGTAACGCGAGGGACTCGAGAAGTGCTGGAAACGGCAGGACTTGTTCATTTCAAAACGAAGTTATCAGCTGAGGTCAGTGAGAGAGTGAACGTGAATGATTTGATCCGAATCCTCCATCCGACGCCAGCAGTTGGTTGCCTGCCGAGAACAGAGGAGTGGCTGAACAGACTCAAAGAGTATCGAGCCCAACTGAAGGCACCTGGATTTTTTGGGGCGCCCTTTGGTTTCTCGCTGCGAGGTGAACATCATCTCATTGTCGCGATCCGAGGTATCTCTTGGCAGGAAGGAGAGGTTACCTTACCCTCAGGCTGTGGCATCGTGGGCGGAAGTGCTTTTGATCACGAATGGCGTGAACTGAGGCTGAAGAGGGAAGCCGTACTTAGACTCCTAGGATTGTGAAAACAAACGGCGATCTCGCGTTGGAAGTGGTATCAGGATTGGTCCGGCTCGGGGTGAGGGAGTTCTGCATTGCAGCCGGAGCACGGAACGCACCGCTTCTTTCGTCTCTTTTGGCCAGCCAGGGTATTCAGATTTATCATTTCTTTGAAGAGCGGAGTGCCGCATTTTTTGCGTTGGGCCGCTGCATGGTATCGAAGGAACCCGTTGCGGTCGTCACCACTTCAGGCACGGCAGCGGCTGAGCTTTTGCCCGCCGTGATCGAAGCCCATTACCAGGGTGCTCCGTTGGTTTTGGTCACCGCAGACAGGCCGCGCACTTATCGAGGAACCGGGGCGCCCCAGTCGATCGAACAAGTGGGTTTGTTTGGCTCCTATGCGTCCGCAACGTTGGACATTGATGGTTTGGATTCTCCAATCGCATGGCCCGCAACCGTGGGGGAATCGCCGTTTCATTTGAACGTCTGTATGGAAGAACCGGGCAATGAACAGATCTCTGGAGTGGCCTTTACCGCGAAGGAAACAACGGTGAATCTTCAAATCAAGGCTCATGGAAAGGGTCAGTCGATTCTTGAATCATGGTTGGAGAATCGAGAGGGGCTGATCGTTTTGGTCGGCGGATTGTCTGAGCAGAGAGTTGAGATTGTATCCGCATTCCTGCTCGCGGTGAATGCCCCCGTGCTCGCGGAAGCAACTTCGAATCTCCGGGATCGATCTGAGTTGATCGGCCTTTTGATCCAGGGTGGAGAGAAGTGCCTTCAGAGTCTTTCGATCAAACGAGTTCTGCGCATTGGTGCTGTTCCCTCGTGGAGTTGGTGGCGTCACCTGGAGGCTCGGACCCAGATCGCCGTGCTTAACATTTGTGAACCGGGTTTCCCCGGGTTGGCGAGAAAAGAGAATGTCGAAACAGCAGGGTGGGAAGTGCTCAACTATCATGCGGATCACTGTGCGGGAGCCGTTTCAAAAGTGGATTGCACTCGGGAGCGGTTAGCCCTCGATAGGCTCTTGGCTGAAAACCCTCTCTCCGAGGTTGCGTGGGTTCGGCGTGTCAGTCAGTCGGTTCCATCGGGTGCCAAGGTATTGTTGGGCAACAGTCTGCCAATTCGTGAATGGAATCTCGCCTCGGAGAATCCCAAATCGGGCACGTTGTTTTTTGCCAACCGCGGAGCCAATGGCATCGATGGCCAGATATCCACGTTTTTGGGGATCGGAGCTGAGAGCTCTGAATCATGGGTGGTCTGCGGAGATCTCACGGCGTTGTATGATCTGAGTGCACCTTGGATTCTACAGCAACTTCAGGAGGGCAATCGGCGGGTTGTCGTGATCAACAACAAAGGGGGGCGCATCTTCAGCCGCATGGCTGCTTTTGGCTCCATGAGCGCGGAGAATCGTGAGAGGGTCGAAAACGCGCACTCACTCTCCTTCGAGCCGTGGGCGAGGATGTGGGGAATGGGATACAGGCTTTGCGAGACACCCGCTGACTTCAACGATCTGCCGTCGGGGCCCGTCGTGATCGAGATCCGCCCCGACGATGAACAGTCGCGGGCCTTTTGGGCTGCTTGGAGCACTTGATGCCCGAGCAATTTGAACTACGCTGGCCGCCATCATGCAGGAATATCACCGACTTCTTCAAAAAGTGCTCGACCACGGCAGCTACCGTGAGGATCGCACAGGCGTGGGTGCATACTCCATTTTTGGAGAACAATCACGCTACGATCTATCGGCTGGCTTTCCTGTCGTCACGACAAAAAAACTGCACCTGAGGTCCATCATCCACGAGCTTCTGTGGTTCCTCAAAGGGGATACAAACGTCCGCTACTTGAACGATCACAAAGTCAGCATTTGGGACGAGTGGGCAGACGAGAAGGGCGACCTCGGGCCTGTTTACGGTGCACAGTGGCGGCGGTGGGAGGGTGAGCCTGGAGGGAAGCCGTATGATCAAATCCGGGGTCTCGTTGATGGCATCAAAACGAATCCTTACAGCCGCAGGCACATCGTCAGCGCTTGGAATGTGGCCCGTGTTGCTGAGATGGCGCTGCCTCCTTGTCACGTGCTCTTTCAGTTTTTTGTGGATCGTGGTAAGCTGAGTTGCCAGCTGTATCAGCGCAGCGCAGACCTTTTTCTCGGGGTGCCTTTTAACATCGCATCCTACGCTCTACTCGCGATGATGGTGGCTCAGGTCTGTGATCTCGAGCCTGGAGATTTTGTTCACACCTTCGGTGACCTTCATCTCTACTCGAACCATTTGGAACAGGCGCGACTCCAGTTGACCCGGGAGCCGAAACCGTTACCGACCATGCGAATCAATCCAGAGGTGCGAGACATCGATGGTTTCGTTTTTGAAGATTTCACCTTGGAGAATTACGAAGCTTGGCCTTCGATCAAGGCAGACATTGCGGTTTGATCCGTCTATGCCTGCGGACTTTTCAATTGAGACCAAGACCCTGCGCCTGACAGAGCCGTTTCGAATTTCCCATGGGTCTTCGGCCGAGCGGCAAGTTCTCCGGCTTCGGATCCGAACTGAAGCATTTGAGGCCGTGGGTGAGGCGCCCTTTGTTCCTTATTATCCCGATCTTCCCGATGAGACGGTTCGTTGGCTTCGAGGGCTGAGCAGTTTTGAAATGGATTCAGACATTCCCTCAGAGGCACCTCGAGTCGCCAGACTCGCGTTGGAACTTCTCCAAGCGGATTGGAGAGGTAAGGTCTCGGGTGAACCGATGGGTGCTGAATTCATTGCATCAGGTCAAATTCAGGGATGTCGCTCTTTGAGCATTCCCACGGATCTGGAGGTATTTGAAAAAAAGGTTAGAGAGACGGCTCGCCGATTTCGAGTGCTCAAACTGAAATTGGGAAGTGGTGATGTGGATTGGGATCAGAGAATCGTCAAGGTCGCGCGGTCGGCTGCACCCGATGCTATCCTTTTTGCCGACGTGAATGGCGGGTGGTCCGTCGAGCAGGCCGCCGATCTGATCCCGAAAGTGGAGTGCTTGAATCTGGAGTTCATCGAGCAACCCATCAGTCATCGAGAGGGGATTCAGGCTTGGGAAAAACTGAGGGGACATCTGGGGGACTGCGAAATGAAACTGGTGGCGGATGAAAGTGCCCAGACGCAGTTAGATGTGCGCAAATTGGAGGGTCTTGTGGAGGGCGTGAATGTGAAGATGCTGAAGTGTGGCGGCTGGCGACGTGCAGCCGAAATGATGCGCGAGGCTCGCTCGGCAGGGCTGAAGGTCCTACTCGGTTGCATGATCGAAAGTTCCATCGGCGTGACGGCGGCGGCGCATCTGGCACCTCTGGCTGATTGGATTGACCTCGATGGTCATTTGTATCTCGCTGATGATGACTACGAGGGCCTGCTTTACGACGGGCAGGGTTTTCTGCAAATGCCCAAAAGACCCGGCATCGGCGTCATCGCTAGGCGCTAGCCGCGCCATTTCTCAGCGCTCCCTCGCCGAGCGCCATTGCGCCCAAAAGGCCGGAGCGGTCCCCTAATCCTGGTGAGACGATGAAATCATCGACTTTGCGAGTGATTGCGGGCAGTTGGAGGTAACCATTCAGTTTCTGCTGAAACTTGGCTCGAATGAGTGGAAGCAGGTGTTTCTGATGCATCACGCCTCCTCCCAGAATGATGCGCATCGGAGACAGTGTGAGGGTTAAATTCGCAAGCCCACTCGCCAGTGCGTCACTCACATCTGCCCAGGCGGCGTGATCCGCTGGCAGCGATTCGGCTCGCATTCCCCACCTTTTCATGATGGCAGGACCCGAAGCAAATCCCTCCAGGCAGCTCTCGTGAAAGGGACACTGACAGGCTGCATTGATAGCTCCCTGTCCAGGTGGTGGAGGAATGATGAGGTGCCCAATTTCAGGGTGCATCATGCCGTGTAGCAGATGCCCGTTGACGATAACTCCACCTCCAACTCCCGTGCCGACGGTAATGTAGATGAGGGGATCACAGCCTTTTCCTGCGCCCCACAAGTACTCACCGAGAGCAGCAGCATTCACGTCTGTGTCGATCGCAACTGGGACTTTGAACTGCGTTTTGAGTGGCTTGATCAGGTCCACATGCTGCCAGCCGTGCTTCGGAGTGGTGGTGATGAAACCATGCGTTTGGCTGTTGGGGTCAAGGTCTAAAGGACCGAACGAGCCGACACCAAAAGCTGCCACGGGCCCATGCTTGGCTCTGGCGCCAACAAAAAAACGAATGACGGACTTCAGTGTCTCCACGGGATCCGTCGTCGGAATGCTGGTCTCGTCAATGATCTGAGTCTGCCCTCGAAGGACGGCACAAACAAATTTGGTGCCACCTGCTTCGATGGCGCCGATGAGCGGTGTGCTTTCGGAGGTCATGCCTAGCTGGTTGCCCGAAGGGATGCAGAGTCAGGGATACCCAAGCTTGAGTAGATATCACGTGTCGCCCTCGTCTTGTTCAGAGTATAGAAGTGAATGCCGTCGACTCCGTTGTCGAGCAAGTCATGGCATTGCTCGGTGGCGTAGTGAACACCGACTCGTTGCACGGCCTCTTCATCGTTCCCGGCGCGTGCGATGGCTCGCAGCAGTTTGGCAGGGTAGCGGGCTCCCGCGGCGAGATCAGCCATTCGCTGCATCCCCGACGCGGAAGTGATGGGCATGATTCCGGCGATGATCGGCACATGAATACCCGCGAGGCGGCAGCGAGCTCGAAAGTCGTAAAAGTCATGATTGTCGAAGAACAACTGAGTGCAGATGTAGTCGGCACCGGCATCGACCTTTGCTTTCAAATGCTCCATTTCGGAAAGCCGATTAGGAGTGGCAGGATGACCTTCAGGGAAGCCCGCCACACCGATCCCGAAACCCCGTTGATCCGCATGAACACCTGAGTCGTTGAACTTTTTGATGAAACGCACGAGGTCGGCAGCGTGCTGAAAGGCGTCATTTTCACGCTTGTATCCCTCCAGGCTTTTGGGCGGATCACCTCCCAGCGCGAGGATGTTACTCACACCGGCTTCCGCATAGCGCTCGAGGATGCCCTGAACATCGGCCTCGCTATGACAGACACAGGTGAGGTGAGGGATGGGATCGAGCGAGGTGGTCTTTTTGATCCGCACGACGAGATCATGAGTCAGCTCCCGTGTGGAGCCACCCGCCCCGTAGGTCACACTCACAAAGGCCGGGCGGAGCGTCTCCAATTCACCGATGGTCTGGTAGAGGCCTTCAGATGCCTCGGCTGATTTGGGCGGAAAGAACTCGAATGAGAATGTCGGGCTCTGTTGCTTGAGAATGTCGGTGATGTGCATGAAGGCGGGTCGGATGTGGCCGACATTGAACCAGCAATTTCAGTCTCTGCAAGGTCAGCATGGTGCCTTTTGAGGGGCGATGCTCTCGGGCAGGCAGGCAGCAGCTTTCGCAGACTTTTTGCGTCCGGTGGAGAATCGTCTCTCGATGAGCAGATAGAAGGGATACCCGACCAGCCATGAGGCCAAAAAACTGAGAGGTAGGACAACCGCGAGCGTGAAGAAGTGACTGTGCAGTCCCACTCCAGCAAATGCGGCCGAGATCAATGTCACAGGCACATAATGGGTGAGGTAAACACTGTATGAAATCTTTCCGACAGCGGCAAAAGGCTGCGTCAGTCGAGCTTTCGACAGCACAGCATCCCACGGGTGGGCGATGATAAGCAAAAGGGCAAAAGACGCAGCGGACGCGAGGGAGAGGTCAAAGTGGAGCGCTGTGTCAGAGTTCTCGCCTCTCATGGCGAGTAGCGCTGCCACCACCGTGAGCAAGAGCGCACCGATGATGCAAATCTTTCCAGCGAGGCGTGACTCGTTGATGGCATGGTGGGCCGCCCAGCCGAACGCGAAAAGAAGCCAATGCCCATCCAGAAAAAATCCAGCCAAACTCGGACTGACTGCAGCGCCTGATAAAAAAAGCAGTGCCGCAATGGCCGTTACCGCCACGGAACCGAGGAATGCCTTGCTCCGGAAGGCGATTAACATGAGCGCGGCGATCAAATAAAACTGCTCCTCATAACAGAGTGTCCAAATGATCCCCATCAGATAGTTGGGACCTGATCCGCTGGAAAAGACATGATGGAGCCACGATTCGGTGGCGGTCAGGTTCCCAATCCATTGCCAGATTGAGAGATCTCCGACTCCCTTGATTTGGCGGCAGTATTGACTGAGAAATGGCGAAGTTTCAGCAACCTGCCAAGTCAGCGCCGCCATTGCACAGGCTGCCCAAAGGGGCGGGTAGATTCTCAAGAAACGCCTCTGCGCAAATTGCTTCAGTCCTCCGGTCTGATCCTGAAGCGATCTCACACTGCCCGCGATGCAATAGCCTGAGATCACGAAGAAGATGGGAACGCCGATCCACATTCGACGCGCCGCCCACACCAATGTATGCCAAACGTCTCCTGCGAAGATGCCGATCGATTCATCGACGTAAAACATGGCGTGGTAAACAATCAGCATCAGGCACGCGATGCCACGCCAGGAATCAAGCCAACGGTAGCGGGTGGACCGAGTGGATGGGGTCTCTTTTTTCAAGCCTTGGGGGATGGGGGAGGGTGTTTGCAAATCGGGGGAGGGAGGAAGTCCAATTGAGGATGGAAGGCGGGCGAGACCAAATCTACGCTTGAGCACCTAAAATATCAAATTTATAGTATTTATTTGATTTTATCAGACTCCAGATGGACCGTTCTAACGCAGCGAATCCAGCTCTCTCATGCCCTCGGTGTCAACTTTAGCTACTTTCACCTTCTCAAGAATCACCTCGGAGCGTGAGCTGCGCACTCTACAGCCTGAGTGGAATCAGCTTCTGGCGCTCTCAGGTGTCGGGACGATTTACCTGACTTGGGAGTACCTTTTCACGTGGTGGAAGGTTTACGGAGAGGACCACCAACTCTGCGTTCTAACCGCCCGAGACGAGAGCGGTCGCTTGTGCGGGATCGCGCCGATGGCCGTGGGACCGGGTCAGTGGAGGCGGAAACTGTTACGTCACTTGACCTTCATGGGGGGTATTTGTGATTCCACCAGTGAGTGCCAGGATTTCATCATTCACAGCGAACGGAAGGACGATATCGTGGCGGCGTTCTGTCGGATGATGTGGGACAAAGCAATGCCCAATTGGGATTTCCTGGCTTTGCCCGCCGGTTTTGAGCTTTCGGGAACCCTGCGGACAGCGAGGAATCAACTAGGGACGAGGGCCAAGCCTGAGGTTCAAACACGAGAGGCACCCTATGCTGATCTGCCCAAAACGTGGGAAGATTACCTCAAAGGAAGGTCTCCGAAGTTCCGTTCCACCATTCGAAATCGTCTGGGAAAACTCGAAACGCAACATCGTTGGGAATTCAAGACTGCGGGTGAGGACATCTCACTCGATTCCGCTTTCGACATTCTACTCAAACTGAATGCCATCCGATGGGGGGAGCAAAACAGATCGTTCAACACGCCTGAATTCATTGAGTTTCACCGCCGCTTGATGCCGTTGCTGCATGAGAAGGGATGGCTTGCGATGTTCGTGCTTTATGTCGATGGGGTCCCAGCAGCCGTCCGATATGATTTCATCTACGACGAAAAGATTTGGGGCTTCCAGGGAGGTTGGGACCCGGCATTTGCCAAGCTGAGTATCGGCACCGTCATGAATGCGCTCACTTTCAAATGGGCCATCGAGAAGCGCGGTCTGCGTGAGTATGATTTCGGCGTCGAAGTTAGTCGCTACAAGACGGAGTGGGCTGATTGCTCGCGCGACATCCTTGATTTCACGTTGGCCAATCCAAAGAGCAAATCGGCGTGGTTCTTCCTCAAAGCACGTGCGCTCATTAAGCAGCCTGCCCAGGCGTTGGCCACCTTGCCCTCACTCGGCAAACTATCGCCGAGTGGTTTCCCATTGCTCAAGAGACTTCTCTAGTCCGGGATCACGACGGAGGTGTCTCTACCCATAGGCGCGAGGCCTTGCGGCGGAGGTGTTTGCCTCCAGGCAGGTTGATCTTGGGAGGCCCGTTGGGCTTCATCATCCGGAGTGCGGATTCGATTTCTTGGCTGGAGATCTGAGCACAGCCGTTCACATCGATGAGCAATCCCATCAGGATCCGCGATTGGAGTGCCGAGTTGGCCTCCCGAAACTCATCGGTCAGAACGAGCGAGCCGTCCTCTTGAAACAACCCGTGGAAGCGAGCGAAGTCACGAGCCATCTCATCGAGGCATGAGTGATCACGCTCGGACTGAGACGACACTCGGTGAAGAATCGGTGTGACATCACGGCCGAAGATTTCATTGATCAGGGGAAGCAGTTCATGCCTGATGCGATTGCGACGGTGGACCGGCTCCGAATTAGTGGCATCCTCTCGATACCCGATCCCGCGGGCCGTGACGTAGGCATCCACTTCCGAGCGGCGATTGCTTAAAAGAGGCCTCACCTTCACCAGACCTTCATCCGTTTCCGTCGCCACACTCATGCCCGCGAGCCCGGCGAGCCCTGTGCCGCGGAAGAGATTACCGATCACGGTCTCGGCTTGATCATCCAAGTGATGAGCGAGAAAAACAAAACGAGTCAGGTGCTTGCGCGCCATCTTCACAAAGAAAGCCTCCCTCGATTCTCGACCCGCGAGCTCTGTGGACACCTTTTTCGATGCGGCCTTCCGTGCAATGTCCACTTTGACCGACTCAAACTTGAACCCCCGCGCCTTAGCCGCATCTCGGACAAAGGCTTCGTCTGCATCTGAATCCTCGCTGCGAAGTCCGTGATTCAGATGGCAGACCACCAACTCCGCCCAGCCCTCTTCGGCGAGGACGTTCATCAATACCATCGAATCCCTTCCTCCCGATACACCGATCAGGGCAGGGGAATCGGGTGAGAGATCAGGGTATCGCGCCCTGACCTCCTCGAGTGCTTGCTTGGGTCCTTTCAAAGTAACGTTTTAGCGGATCTCGGGAGAGCCAAAATAAGGCAACAGCGCCTCGGGAATCCGAATGCTGCCATCTTCTTGCTGATAGGTTTCCAAAAGCGCCACAAAGAGTCGGGCCAAAGCGGTGCCTGATCCGTTGAGCGTGTGGCAAAACCTATTTTTCCCATTCTCGTCTTTGAAACGGAGGTTCATTCGACGCGCTTGGTAGTCGCCGAAATTGCTGCAGCTCGAGACCTCGAGGTAGCCATCCTGACCGGGCGCCCAAACTTCGATGTCGTAAGTCTTTGTGCTTCCGAATCCGATATCACCGGTGCAAAGCTCGATGATCCGGTAATGCAGACCCAACAGTTGCAGCACCTTTTCAGCATGGGCCGTGAGAGACTCCAGCTCGCACATGGAGGTCTCGGGGGTGGTGATCTTAACCAGCTCAACTTTGTCAAACTGGTGCATTCGGATGAGACCCCGAGTGCCCAAACCCGAGGCACCCGCCTCGCTGCGGAAGCAGGGGGTGTAGGCAGCATATCGAATTGGCAGTGACTCCAAGGCCACGATCTCTTCCCGGTGCAGATTTGTCACAGGCACTTCGGCGGTCGGCACGAGATACAGATTGTCACGCTCGCATTTATACTGCTGATCTTCAAATTTTGGCAACTGAGCAGTCCCGACCAGAGCCTCGGGCTTCACCAACAAGGGCGGGCTGATTTCCGTGTACCCGTGCTGAGTCGTGTGGAGATCCAAGAGAAAATTGATCAACGCACGCTCCAGTCGCGCACCGGCTGCGCGATAGACCACAAAAGCGCTGCCGCTGATTTTTGCTCCGGCCTCGAAGTCGAGAATCCCCAGCGTTTGGCCCAGCGACACATGGTCTCTCGGCGCAAAGTTGAAGGTCGGTTTGTTTCCCCAAGCGCGCACTTCGGGATTATCCTCAGCGCTGGCGCCGACAGGGCAGGCCTCGTGAGGCAGGTTGGGGATCTGAAGGAGCAGATTGCGCTGCTTTTCATCGGCTTCATCCGCATCCTTCCCGATCTGGTCGATCCGCTGGCCGATGCCCCGGACTTCCGCCTCGATCGTGCTGGTGTCCTCACCCTTTTTCTTGGCCATCCCGATTTCCTTGCTGATCCGATTCCGGTCACTCTGGAGCTTCTGCCGCTCAGTCTCAGCGTTTCGGCGTTGTTCATCGATCTCGAGAACGGCATCAACTTGGGACGCCAGAGATCCTCCTCGGTTTTGGAGGCGTTCTTTGATCTGACCGGGGTTCTCTCTCAGCAATCGGATGTCTAACATAAGGCCGCCAAGGGTAGCCGGAGATCTGGTTTTGTCCAAGGTAGGATGAAAACTAGCCAAAGGAGGAAGGGAAGGGGGCTTAATGCCCCAATTTCCTTGCTTGTGAGATTCTTGTAAGAATGTATTCTTGAGACCCTCGGGTTAGTCACAGGCCCTGATTGAAAACCATGTTCGAAAGCTTTCGGAGAGCGCAGTTGCAAAGAGAAGGACTCTCTTGCGGCAAGACGCGTAGAAAACACCAGGAGGGAGATTTGTTCGACCTCTTCCGGTGCCATCCTGCTGGCAGGGGAGTGGTCATCCTCTTTTACTTGGTCGTCGTTGGCATCCTCCTTCGGCTCGGTTCCAAAGTGGCTGATGGGCTCACCGTTCCCGGTGCCTTGAACTGGCTATGTGCAGGTGCCGTCGCGACGGCGGCCGTGATACACCTCTTCATTTCTCACCGCCAAGTGGTGGAGGACAACCGCGCCGTCATGCTCATCATGGGCTCCATCCTCATGCACGTGGGCTTGGTCTTGGTGGCCTTGCAGTTTGGCATCGCACAGGGATGGAACGGTGGGACGCTGGTGCTCTTCCTGCCTCATGCTTTCGCTCCGCTGGTTTTGTCCGTGATGCTGGGCCGACGCATGGGTGTCTTTGGAGCCGTTCACTCCACGCTCCTCGGAGCCATGGTCACCATGCCCGTGAGCTCGATGGTGAACCCCTTTACCTTCCTGGCCAGCTCCGCGCTCGTGGGGTTCTTGGTCATCTTCGTCTCGGACAGCGTCAGGCGCAGGCATCGCCTTTTCACCGCTGGCCTCTGGGTCGGAGCCGCCGCTGCGATTTTCTCCCTCCTTCTTTATCAGGCATCGGGTGGAGGCAGTTCCTTTTCTTGGGGCGTCGTTGCAGGCGCTCCCTTCGTGACGGGAATTTTGACCGGCATGGTCGTGGGCGGATTTTTGCCCGTCCTGGAGACGCTCTTTGGGGTCACCACCGCCGTCAGTTGGCTGGAGTTGGCCGACTTGAACCACCCGCTCATGCGCCGTCTCAGCATCGAGGCACCCGGCACTTACCATCACAGTCTCGTCGTGGCAAATTTAGCCGAGGCCGCAGGCGAGGCCATCGGAGCCAGCGCCACCATGTGCCGTGTCTGCGCCTATTTTCATGACATTGGAAAGCTCTCAAAGCCTGACTACTTCATCGAAAACATGGACCCGGCGGAAAATCCCCATAAGGACCTCACCGCTCGCATGAGCGCTCTCGTGCTTATCGCCCATGTCAAAGATGGCGTTGATCTCGCCATCAAGCACAAGCTGAACTCCCGAATCATCGACGTCATTGAGCAGCATCACGGCACCTCTCTGGTCTGGTATTTCTATCGCCAAGCCCTCGATCACAAAGCCGAAGTCCTCAGGCTCGTGGAGGAGGATAAGGCAAAAGAGGATGATGTCCCCCAAGTGACGGAAGACGTCTTCCGCTACCCTGGACCGCGTCCCCAGTTCCGGGAGTCCGCCATCATCAGCTTGGCCGATGCCGTGGAGAGCGCCTCACGCACTCTGGAGAAGCCCAATGCCTCGCGCATCGAGTCCTTGGTGGACGACATCGTTCAGGCTCGGATGCTCGATGGCCAGTTGGACGAGTGCGACCTCACCATTTCCGAACTCGCCCGCGTGAAGGCCAGCTTTGGGAAGACCCTCCTCAGCATGATGCACAACCGCATCAAATACACCAAAGAGCCGACGGTGAGCAATCCCACGGGAAATCCCGATAGCGTCAAGGTGATCAGCAAGGATGAAGCCGTCATTCAGGCCATGGCTGACGTGGAACTCGCCCCCGTGCCAATGGCCGCTAAGCGTCGGGTCAATAAGAAGCTTCCTCCCGCCTCGGCTGCGTGAGCACCCCCAAGATTCAGTTATTCAATCACCAGCGCGGTCACCGTGTCGCCAAGCGCTGGCTTGAAAAAATCGCCATCGCCGCTCTCCCTTCATGCCTGGCTGCTGCAAAGTCTGACCATCCACCGCTCCTCAGCTTGGAGGAGATCGAGGTGTCCATCGTGTCCGACTCAAAAATCTCCAAGGTCCACGCCGATTTCCTCGGTGATGATTCACCCACAGATGTCATCACTTTTCATCATGGCGAGATCTTGATCAGTGCCGACACCGCTTTACGGCAGGGGCTCGATCACCACCAATCCATGGACCAGGAACTCGCGCTCTACCTCGTCCACGGTCTGCTCCACCTCGCCGGTTGGGAGGATGAGGACCCTGAGGAGCAGGCCGCCATGCATCGTCTTCAGGAAAAGATTCTCGCCTCTGCCATCGCCTCCCTCTGATCCTTTTCCCCGCTCTCTCCCTCATGTTTAAAGTTGGTCAACGTGTCGCCTGCATCAATGACGTCTTCGAGCCTTGGGTGTTCGACCTTTACAAATCACTGCCCAAAAAAGACGACATCTACACCGTCCGCGCCATCCGAGCCGGGCGCTCCAGCCCCGAGTTCTCCGTGAATGATGACGCCGAGATCAAACTCACCGGCGCCGAGTTCGACCTCCTCGTTCTCCTTCAAGAGCTGCGGAATCCGGATGACCCCTACTCCGCGGTGAAACAAGAGCTCGGTTTCCGGGCTGAGCGTTTTGCCCCCCTGCTTGAGGAGACGGAGGAAGAGGAAGCGGGTGAGCTCATCGGTGTCGGCACCGAGAGAGAATCTTGGATGCCCAAAGCGGCTTGAGGGGCTTTCCTGAGGCACTACCTGAAATTTGGAGGTAGTGGCGACCCATACGAGAATCGAACTCGTGTCGCATCCGTGAAAGGGATGTGTCCTAACCGCTAGACGAATGGGTCGTTTTAGGGGCGGCCACACTGCGCGATCTCCTTTTGGAATCAAGTGAAAATTGCTCTTATTGGAGAGCTAAATGATTTTTTCGAGCTTGAGCAGCCTTTCCACGGTTCGCGAAGTGGCTCCCGAGTGGCGTGTGAGCGCCGCATGACCCGCCGCCGCCAGTTGCGCGGACACCTCTGGCTGATTCAAAAGAAGCTCACACTGCGCCTCCAGTTCGGCAAAGTCCCGCACCTGAAGCGCACCTTTTTCATGCAGCAAGAGCTTCACCAGCGCCTCGAAGTTTTCCATGTTCGGGCCAAACAACAAGGGCTTGCGCGCCTCCAACGCCTCAGCGGGATTCTGTCCTCCGTGGGCGAGGAAACTCTTCCCGATCACAATCATTGTGGCCAGATGCTGCCACGCGCTCAGCTCTCCCGTGGTATTCACCAGCACCACCTCCCGGGAGCTCACGCCAGGCTTTAGCTCGGTGCGCAAAAGGGGCTCCAGCCCGATCGATCCCAGTTCCGTGGCGATCTCGGCCGTCCTCTCGACGTGACGAGGGACGATGATCAGTTTCAGCTCCGGATGCCTCGCCTTCAGTTTCAAAAAGGTCCGCCCCATCTCGATCTCCTCACCCGCATGAGTGCTCGCCGCTAGCAGGGACGGGGAGGACGCCTGCCATTGGAGACAGTTTAGATCCGAGCGCAGTTTTTCGATCTGACTCGGGCTCACGGTGGCACCTTCGGGGTCAAATTTCACACTGCCCGTGTAGTGCACCCGCGACCCCTGCACACCCAGACCCACCCACCGGGCCGCGTCCTCCGGCTCTTGCACCAGGATTTGGCTCAGCATCTCAAAGATCGGCCCCACCAACCCACGCAGCTTGCCAAAGCGAGCCTCGGATCGTGGCGAGAGACGCGCATTGACCAGGGAAACCGGGATGCCCGCATCATGCGCCAGACTCACCAGATTCGGCCACACCTCCGCCTCCACCAGCACCAGTTGCGTGGGCCGGAAGATCTTCAAAAAACGCCGTGCCACAGATCGAAGATCCAGCGGACTGTAGGTCACCACCACCCGACCCGCGTGCCGCGCCGAGAACTCGCTGGCCAGTTGATGCCCCGTCGGCGTCGTCGTCGTGAGGATCACCCCGACCGAGGCATCTTCCTTCAGGATCTGCGTGATGATCTTTCGCGCGATGCCCACCTCACCCACACTCACCGCATGCATCCAGATCCGATGCCGCACGCCCGAGAGCGCCTCCAGTTCCGCTGTCTTGCCCGGGGAAAAACGACCCAGCCTCTCCGCAAAGTCGGACCAGCGCCCACCCCGGCGGCGCATTTTCACGAGTGCGGAAGGGGCCATGATCAGCACCCCTAGCGGGATGCACACGTTATACAGGATCAGGCTCAGCTTTTTGGACATCGGCTCTTTTCCTTAGCCACAAAACACGCGTTGACCCATACACCCGATCCCGCTCGATCAGCCAGCCCGGCCACGCCAGACTGCCACCCCGAGTCACCCGGCACTCATAGATAAAACTGGCACCCTCCGCCATCACCTGCCGCAGCGACTCACTGCTCATCAGGCTATACGTGAAGTCATCATCCGCCGTCGCATACGGTGGGTCGGCAAAGATGAGATCAAACTGAGATCCCGCCGCAGCCAGAGACGGCAGCACCCGCTCCACCTCACCCTGCCGCACATCGCCACCTTCCAGCTTCGACTTCGCCAGGTTCTCCTTCACGATCTTGCAGGCCATGTTCTGCGCATCCACAAAGACGGCCGTCTTTGCGCCCCGGCTCAGCGCCTCCAGCCCCAGCGCACCCGAGCCCGCGAAGAGGTCCAGGACCCGCGCTCCCGCCACCTCTTCACCCAGCATGGAAAAGACGGCCTGCCGCACCATGTCCGTGGTCGGTCGCGTTTCCGCTTTGGGCACTTTGAGCGGGATTCCTCCCGCGATTCCGGCAATGATGCGCATGATGCGGCATGTTGGCGCAAGGCAGCGCTCACTGCAAAAGACATTCGCATGCAGTCTCGTGTTTTCATCGCTTGGCAATCCCCACTGTCCATGCTCTTTTCCGTCCAGTGATTCGCTCTTCCTCCACCGCACCTCTTTTCACCCTTGTCCTCGCTCTGGCGCTCGGGATCACCGGTTCAGCCTTGGCCGCTAGAAAGAGGTCCACCGCACCCGTGGTCGCCGTTAAAAAGACCGCCAAAGCTCCCGCCGGTGCCCCCAATGTCGTCTTCATCATCGCGGACGATCTCAATGACTGGGTCGGATGGATGGGCGGTCACCCCCAGGCCCGAACGCCAAACATGGACCGCCTTGCCAAAATGGGCATGCGATTCACCAATGCTCATTGCAGCTACGCCCTGTGCAATCCCTCCCGCACCTCCCTCCTCACCGGACTTCTCCCCTCCACCAGCGGCGTTTACGGGAATGAGCAAGACTGGCGGCGCTCCATCGCCTTAACCGACCGGCCCACCCTCCCGCAGTATTTCCGTGACAGCGGATTCCTCACTGCCGCCGGTGGGAAAGTGTTTCATGCCAATCATGGAGGCCCCGAGGGCAGACTCACCGGCTGGCATGGCGGGCGGCGCGGCTTTGAGCAGGACGCCGCCTGGGACCTCCGCTTCCCGAGCGCAGGCATCCAGATCCCCGACCTCCCCGTCCACACTGGGCGTAACTTCAATGGGCTCGACATCTGGCACTGGGACTGGGGTGGCATTCCCGTTACCGAAGAGGAGACCGACGACGGCCAAGTCGCCGCCTGGGCCTCCACCTTCCTCGCTGAAAAACAGACCAAGCCCTTCTTCCTCACCGTCGGCCTTTACCGTCCTCACTCACCTTGGTACGTGCCTGAGAAATTCATCAACGCCCGCCCTCTCGCAGACGTCATCCTGCCCGAGGTCAAAGCCGACGACCTCAATGACGTGCCCGCCATCGCCAAGACCCATGTGGGCAAAGCAGACTCCCTGCACGAGAAGATCATCAAGAACGACCAGTGGAAGAGCGCCGTCCGCGCTTATCTTGCGAACATCGACTTCTGCGATGCCCGCGTCGGTCAGATTCTCGATGCCCTTGAGTCCGGGCCCAATGCCGCCAACACCGTCATCGTTTTCACCTCCGACCACGGCTGGTACCTCGGTGAAAAGCAGATGTGGCACAAAGGAAAGCTCTGGGAGGAAACGACCCGCGTCCCCCTGACCATCGTCGCGCCCGGCATCACCCAGCCCGACACCACCTCCGCCCAGCCCGTCAGCCTGCTCGACCTCTATCCCACCATTTGTGACCTCGGCCGCCTGAAGCACGCCGACTACTTGGAAGGCGAGACCCTCGTGCCTCTTTTAAAGGATCCCACCCTCGTCAGAAGCCGCCCCGTCATCACCCAGATGGGCGGAGGCGCAGACGCCAGTTACGCCGCACGCGATCAGCGCTGGCGTTACATCCGTTACAGCACCGGAGAGGAAGAACTCTACGACCACGACACGGACCCCCACGAGTGGACCAACCTCGCCTCCTCCCCCGAACACACCGACCTCAAAAGGAAGATGACCGAGTGGATGCCCAAAGCCCACGTCAGCGCCAGCCGCACCGTCGCCCAGATCGCCCCCGGCACACCGCCCGATGGCAGCACCAATTACGACCTCCTCGGGGGTGACCTTTTGGGACAGGCCGACGCCCCCTCCATCAAGGGCAGGGGAGTCTTCATCGAGGCCTCCGTGGACTACCGGCCGGACATCGACTCCGATAGCAGCCTCCTTCATCAGGGCGACACCCAGACCGGCTACGCCCTCCACCTCCGGGACGGCGCGCCCACCCTCACCGTCTTCGACTCCGGGAAAAAAACCTCCGTCACTCTCGGCACCGCCCAGAAGGGACGCTTGGACCTCCGCGCCGTTATCGGCACCGACGGCTCACTCTCCCTCGCCGTCAACGGGAGTGGAGAGATCAGTGGGGATGCCCCCTTCGCCCACTCCTTCCAGTCCGACGCCAGAGGCCCCCTCGCCGCCGCCCACAGCTTTGGCCCCCTCACCACCGCCGCCTACCCGAACAGCACCCCCTTCGACGGCCAGATCTACCGGCTTCGTTTAACCCTCTTCCCTAAGCTCGAAGAATCACCCTCCGTCATTCCCGCCGCCCAACCCGTCGAAGAAGAAGCCCCCGCACCCACCCGCAAGTAAAAGCCATGCGCGCACGAATCATCAAAGACTTCCGCTTCGAGGCCGCCCAGACGCTGCCCAATCTCCCCGACACTCATAAGTGCACCAAGATGCATGGGCACAGCTTCAAGATCGAGATCGTCATTGAGGGAGAGGTGGACCCCAGAATCGGCTGGGTTTATGACCACGCCGAGATCTCCCGTGCCATGAAGCCCCTCATGGACCGCCTCGATCACAGTTACCTCAACGAGATCGAAGGCCTCGAGAACCCCACCATCGAGATCATGGCCGGCTGGTTCTGGCAAAAACTCGCCCCCCAGCTCCCCGGTCTCGTCGAGATCATCATCCACGAAACCCCCAGCGCCCGCTGCGTCTTCCGCGGCGAGTTCTAGCCACCGGAAAGTTTCATCCGTCACCCTCCCCGCCTAACAGAGAGAGCAAACCCGCCTTGGTGTGTGGTAATACCCACCTTGGTGTGCGGGCAAACCCATCCTGGTGAGTGGTAATACCCAGCCTGGTGAATGGACACACCTTGCTTGGAGAATGGATTCCCCCAGCATAGAGAATGGACACCCCCGGCTTGGTGAATGGATTCCCCCAGCTTGGTGAATGGACACATCCAGCTTGGTTTATGGGCACACCCAGCTTGGTCTATGGGCACACCCAGCTTGGTCTATGGGCACACCCAGCTTGGTTTGTGGGCACACCCAGCTTGGTTTATGGGCGCACCCAGCTCGGTTTGTGGACATGCCTACCTTGGATTGCAAGTGAGCCTGCCTAGGATCGTGGGCAAACCGGCCTCGGATTGCGAACACGAAAAGAGGCCTGACCCTCTCCATTGGCGAACCTACCCCCAACGGTTGGCCGAACTACACGTCAATGTTGGCTGACAGGGAGCTACAGATGCCCCGCTTCGGGCCATCGCCCGACTCGATCGTTGGGTTCAAATGGACAAATGGTTATTGTTTCGATTCGAATGTGGGTCCTTTCTGATTCTGCGCGATTGCCTCAAGTTGCCACTTCCCGTTTCTTCGGCGGCACGAAAACTTGCCATCGGGCAGAATGACAGGATAGAAGAGCGGATTATCTGAATACCCCTTCGTTTTTCCACCCATGATCTGGACTGCCCCTTCCGAAAAAGACCTTGCCACCGACACCTACCCACTTTTTCCAGGTTCATCGTCGTCCATGGCCTCCGCATCCGTTCGATCAACCGCCACACCGTAAGCGTGAGCTCCGAAGTCACCCTCCATTCGGAACGTCTGGCCAAGCTTCATTTCCGTGACCAATAAGGACAATCGATGGAGGATTCCATCGCTCTGACCCCCCTCTCACTCAACGCGGCGACGCCAGCGGGGGAGAGGGCTTTTCTTGATAGCTACCAAAAGGCCTTTGAGGCGGGGGATGCAAAGAGGCTAGAATCCTTTCTCCACACGGCGGGGTCTCGGGTGAGGCGCTGGAGTTCTTCAAGATGATGATGGGAGCGGAGGCAGGCCAAAAGGTGATCCGGATGGAGCGGGTGACACCTTCGGCTGAGGAGATGAAGAAGCTGAATGAGCCGATGGAGATGCCCGATGGCAAGATGTGCCGCATGGCGATCCAACCGGAAAAGCAATGGGTGATCGTGATCGAGAAGAAGGATGCCAGTGGTTCCAGTCAGAGCACCCAAAAAGCCCCGGTGGCGGAGAAGGATGGGAAGCGGGTGATCCCGGTGCCTGTTCCAGTGAAGTGAGGCGCGTTGGTTTCTTGCCTTTGGCTCTTGGAAGCCGGGAAGATGGAAGCCCAGCAGGATGCAATCCTGTTGGGCTTTCTTGGCTCGGCTTGCCAATGGGGCCTATCGGATCTGGGCGGCTTGCTCGAAGGCGTGGGCGGCGGAGAGCATGGTGGCCTCGTCGAGGGGACGGGCGATGAATTGGAGGCCGATGGGGAGTTTTTTGCCGTCCTCAAGGGCGAAGCCGGCGGGGACGCTCATGGCGGGAAGGCCGGCGAGGTTCGCAGGGATGGTGAAGATGTCTTCGAGGTAGGCCTGAAGGGGATTGTTTTTGAGCTCGCCGAGTTTGTGCGCGGGCGAGGGAGTGGTGGGGGAGATGATGAGATCGACTTTTTGGAAGGCCTGATCGAAGTCGCGACTGATGAGGGTGCGGGCGCGCTGAGCTTTGAGGTAATAGGCGTCGTAGTAGCCGGAGCTGAGGACGTAGGTGCCGAGGAGGATGCGGCGCTTGACCTCGGGGCCGAAGCCTTCGGCACGGCTGCTCATGTAGTGGTCGAGGAGGTCGGCGGGACTGGCGGTGCGGTGGCCGTAACGGACGCCGTCGAAGCGGGCGAGATTGGTGGAGGCCTCGGCGGGGGCGAGGACATAGTAGGTGGAGACGCCCGCCTCGGTGTGAGGGAGGCTGATTTCCTGAATGTGGGCACCGAGGGATTCGAGTTGCTTGATGGCGGCGTCGGTGGCGGCGGTGACGGCGGGGTGGATGCCGGAGATGAAGTATTCTTTGGGCAGGCCGATGCGGAGGCCTTTGATGTCACGCCCGAGAAGGGCGGTGAAGTCGGGCACGGGGGTGTCGAGAGAGGTGGAGTCCCGGGGATCGTATCCGCAAAGGTGGTTCAGGAGGAGGGCGGAGTCTTCGACGGTCTGGGTGAGGGTGCCGATCTGGTCGAGGGAGGAGGCAAAAGCGACGAGGCCAAAACGAGAGACGCGGCCGTAGGTGGGCTTCACGCCGACGACGCCGCAAAGCGCGGCGGGCTGGCGGATGGAGCCGCCGGTGTCGGAGCCGAGGGCGGCGATGGCGGTGTGTGAGGCGACGGCGGCGGCGCTGCCCCCGCTGGAACCGCCGGGGATGCGGCTGAGGTCCCGGGGATTCCGGGTGATGCCGAGGGCGGAGTTTTCGGTGCTGGAGCCCATGGCGAACTCGTCCATGTTCAAGCGACCGAAGGGGATGGCTCCGGCGGCACGGAGCTGAGTGATGGAAGTGGCGTCGTAGGGAGCGCGGTAGTTTTCGGCGAGGATGCGAGAGCCGCAGGTGCAGGGCTGGCCGGTGACGTTGATGTTGTCTTTGATGGCGACAGGGATCCCGCTAAGGGGTCCGGGGATGGAGGAAGTGGACTCGGCGAGGGCGGCGGCGGTGTCCCAGGAGAGGTAGGCTCCGATCTCGGGGTTCTGGGCGTCGATGGCGGCGGCAACGTCGCGGATGATGTCAGCAGAGGTGATCTCCCCGGCGTCCAAACGGCGACGGAGGGTGGTGATGGTTTCGGTGGCGAGGCTCACGATGAGGAAAGGGGCAGAGGGGTGGGGCGATGGCGTTTATTCGATGACCTTGGAGATCTGGAACTGGTCATGGGAGCTCTTGGGCGCGTTGGCGAGCATGAGGGAACGCTCGACCGAGGGGCGGGGCTCATCTTCCCGAAGGTGAGGCTGAGCGGGGACGGCATGGGCGGTGGGCTCAACGGAGTCGAGATCGTAACCGACGAGCACGTCCATGTAGTCGAGGATTTTCCCGAGCTGTGACTGATAGAGGACGGCCTCGTCCGGGGTGAGCTTCAAGCGAGAAAGGGTGGCGACTTTTTGGATGTCGATGGCAGGGGATGACATGGCGTTTAATGGAGGGGAGGGGAGGGGTTTGTCAAGACAGGGAGGTGGCAGAGCGGGAAAAAGCGGCGAAGAGAGGTGGAATGTGAGGGGTTGTCGGCTATCATTTTCACCGTGAGCACGCTTGTTCTTAACCTTGATGACCACCTTGCGAGGAGTCTGGCCGCGATGGCGGCAAAGAGTCACCAGCCTTTGCCGGAGTGGGCGACGGAGCAGCTCAGTCGGCTGGCTGGCGAGGAAGCCAAACCTTCAAGCGCAGGATACACGGTGGAATGGATGGCTACCTTTGGCTCGATCAGCGACGAGACGTTTGAAGCGCCAGAGCGGAGTTTTCCTCGAGAACTTGAACCTCTCGATTCCAACTGAATGTCACTGTGCATTGACCCTAACATCTTTGTGGCGGCGCTCCGGGGAAGGGCTCCCTTCGTCCAGGAAAGGCTGATGGGATATCGCCCAAGCGAAGTTTTTGTGCCCTATCAAGTTGTTGCCGAGTTGCGACTGGGAGCATCAAAGAGCCGCAGACCGGAGCACCATCATGAAAAGGTGTCCCGAATGATTTCACCGTTTGCCATCATGTGGCCTAACGAAAGCTCGCTTGCCCACTATGTGGACATCCGCTGCCAACTGGAGAGGCGAGGTGAATCCATCAGTGATGCGGATTTGTGGATCGGCGCAATCGCGCGGTCCCTGAATTGCACTTTGGTGACTCATAACCTAAATGAGTTCAATCGGATCTCTGGTTTGAAATTGGAGAACTGGATCGATTAACCCCCTGATCGAATGCCAACCAAGAAAAAGGAAAGCACAAAGCCACGGGTGGGGGCGGCACTGATTAAGGAAGTGTGCCGGCGGATCCGGGTGGCGCGGGCGTATTGGGATGCACATAACAACCGGGCGTGTCGAGGGGAACGGGAGAAGGCGATGGCGCTGTATGAGACGCTGACGGAGGCGGAGCGGGAAAAGGTGCCGCAAGTGCTGCGCGTGTGGCTGAGATACCGGAGTGAGAAGTATTTTGGCGATGAGCGAACGCCGCCGGGTGGTGGGAAATCGATGTGAATATCTTCAATCCGTTGCTTGGCAAGGATTGACCGAGGCCTTAGCTTTCTGGCTACACTCATGACCATTTCGAAAGCTGTCATCACTGCCGCAGGACCCCATCAGCAGCATCTTTTACTCCAAACGCTGATCGATCGGGAGGGGCGCAATCGGAAGGTGCTGGGCTTGTTGCTGGATGAGATCACGTCTGCGGGGATCGAGCAGGTGGCGCTGGTGGTGAGGCCGGGCCATGAGGCGCTGTATCAGGATGCGATCGACTCTGCTCAGGTGAAGCTGACTTTTATCGAGCAACCCGAGCCACGCGGGTATGGCCATGCGGTGCTGTGTGCGAGGGAGTTCACGGGTGACTCACCGTTTCTCCTGATGATGAGTGACCACGTGTATGTGAGTGACCGCGCAGGCCAGACTTGTGCGCAGCAACTGGTGCAAGCGGCGAGCGCACAGGGGCAAATGGTGTCCGCCGTGCAGGCGACGCATGAGAGCAAGTTGGCTCATTTTGGAGCGGTGAGTGCGTTGGTGCATGAGGCTCGGGAGCGGCTTTACCGGGTGAATCGAGTGACGGAAAAGCCAAGCCCAACGGAGGCGGAGCAGCATCTGATGACGCCGGGGCTGCGGAATGGTTATTACCTCTGCTTTGCGGGGATGCATGTGCTGACGCCGCTGATCATGGAACTGCTGCAAGAGCGCTTTGAGTCGCTAGGAGCGGAGGGTAAGCTGGACCTTTCCTCGTCCCTGAATGAGGCGGCGCGGCGTGCGCGCTACCTGGCGCTGGCGATCCAGGGAAGGCGCTATGATTTGGATCATCGGCATGGTGTTTTGATGGCGCAAATGGCGGTGGCTCTGGATGGGCATTACCGGGACGAACTGCTGGCGGGTCTAGTGGAGTTGCTGGCTCTGACGCCGGCCAAGCATGGTGCCGAAGAAATCGCCCAGGCCTAAACCGCAGCTCTCTTCTTTTCGATATGTCGCGATTGACTGCCATCATTACCGGCTCCGATGCCCGCCTGAGAAATGCACCGCTGGAGCAAGCGGTGGCGGGGCTGAGTCTGACTGACTTGCTCGCGGATTGTGATGCGCTGGATGCCTTTTGGCGGTCGGCGGAGAACTTGTATGAGCGGGTGCGCGCGCTGTTTTTTTTGTATGCGATCCATCGGTTTCATCTGCCTCCACTTTTGAAATCAGAGGGCTCAACCGATGGGGATCTGGACGCGACGGGGCGGATCGGCTTTGAGGGCTACGCGCATCTTTTGGAGCGGCGGTTTGTGGAGGCGATCCGTGTGTTTTTAGCGGAAGCGCAGACGCATGGACGGACGGATGCATTGTGCTCAGCTCTCGCGCGCGGCTACCATCAACTGGCGCTCCAACTGCTGGCGGATCAGGTGCGCCTGAGTGTGCGGGCGGTGAGGGGTAACCAATGGATGTTCCGCACGGGAGCGGCGGATGAACACCCGCTGCGAATGCGGACTGAACTTTTGCAAATGAAGGATGGGCTCTATCCGGTGCTGCATGAGCGCACGGCGGTGAGGATGGATCTGAGTCATTCCTCCTGGAGCGATATTTTCTTTCTGGGAATGGATTACCCAGAGGGTGCGAGGGTGCTGAATGTGAGCATCAATCTGGCAGTGCTGGGACGCGATGAGGAGCCTGAACCGCCAGTGGAGGCGATGCTGCGGGTGATCGATCAACCGGTGCTCCGACTGACGAGCGTGGATCTGGGGGCGACGGTGGAGATTCACAATCTCGAAGAAGTGTTCGATTTTGCTCGGGATCATCTGGGACTGCTGAAGGCGGGACTGATCGCAGCGGGCATCGTGCCCATCGGACTGGAGGGATCGGGTGAGCCCCTGACGGGAGTTTTGGAGCGCTTGCTGGGGCCGGGTCTGGGACTGGAACTGGTGACTCATGTGAACGGCATCCCGAAAGGGAGTCGGCTGGCGGTATCGACGAATCTGCTCGGCTCTTTGATCTCGGTTTGCATGAGAGCGACCGGGCAGACGAAGGCGCTGACCGGTGAATTGGAGGAAGGTGACCGACGCATGGTGGCAGCGAGGGCGATCCTGGGTGAGTGGATGGGTGGCAGCGGCGGTGGCTGGCAGGACTCGGGCGGTGTGTGGCCGGGCATCAAGATCATTGAGGGCTGTGCGGCGGGGGAAGGGGACCCTGAGGAAGGTGTGTCTCGAGGGAGACTGCTGCCGAAACACACGGTGCAAGATGCGACCGTGATCTCGGATGAAAACCGACGGAAGCTGGAGGACTCGCTGGTGCTGGTTCACGGTGGGCTGGCCCAAAATGTGGGGCCTATTTTAGAAATGGTGACGGAGAAGTATCTGCTGCGCTCCGGTGCGGAGTGGGAAGCACGCCAGGAGTCGCTGAAGATGTTCGAGCAAATCCTGTCGGCCCTGCGGAGCGGGGATGTGAAGGAACTCGGCTCACTGACGACGCGTCACTTTCAAGGACCGCTGCAGGCCATCATCCCGTGGGCAACGAATGCCTTCACGGAGCGACTGATCACCAACATGCAAGCTGAGTTTTCAGAGGACTTCTGGGGCTTTTGGATGCTGGGTGGAATGTCGGGCGGAGGAATGGGATTCATCTTTGCACCCGAGCGAAAGGAGGAGGCCTCACGCCGTCTTCTGGAGGTGATGCTGGCGCAAAAGAAGCTCCTGCAAAACAGTCTGCCGTTTGCGATGGACCCCGTGGTGTATCATTTTGCGATCAATGAAGCGGGCTCGTTCTCGACCCTGAAGCAGGGTCCGGCTGCGTTGCTGGTGCCGCCGTATTACACGCTGGTTTTACCGAGCCTGCTGAGAGCGGACCCTCGCACGCTGGGGGATCTGCGACGGCGTGAAATCGAGCTGTATGATCAGCGCACCAAATCTGAATCAGCCTACCAAAACAGTGTGCGACGCGTGCTGGATAATCTCCTGCCGCAGCGAGCCGGAGGCGTGAACTCAAACGGTGAGGAGTTAAGCCGTCTGCTCTCTCGAAATGGTTTTGATCCGAAAGCGCATGAGTTTCTGCGCGCGGAACTGCAAGCAGGAAGGATCGGATTGGCTCGCAATCAGCTGCCCACGTCTGTCCGAGTGGAGAATGTGCGCGCAGGTGATGTGATGGAGGCGGAGCGCGATCTGACGGCGGAGGATCGGCGCAGGGGCGAAGCGGCACTGCGCGCGGGTGAGGTAGGTGTGATCACGCTGGCTGCGGGTGCGGCGAGTCGATGGACGGCGGGCGCGGGTGTGGTGAAGGCGCTGCATCCGTTTTGTCAGTTCGCGGGTCGGCACCGGACTTTCCTGGAAACGCATCTGGCGAAGACCCGGAAGACGGCGACGGAACATGGTGCAGCTCCTTTGCACATCATCACCACGAGCTATCTGACTTATGGACCGATCTCCGACAGTCTGGAGCAGGATGATTATTTTGGTCTGCGGGAGTCGGTGGCTCTGAGTGAGGGACGCAGCATCGGACTGCGTTTTGTGCCGATGGAGCGTGACCTGCGTTTCCTCTGGGAGGAGACGGCTCAACAAGTGCTGGATGAAAGGCAAAACCGGATGCGCGGCAGCGTGCGACAGGCGCTGATCAAGTGGGCGAAATGGGCAGGGGAGGGCAGCGACTACACAGACAACATGCCACTCCAATGTGTGCATCCTGTGGGACACTGGTATGAGGTCCCAAACCTTCTTCTGAATGGCACCCTGGCTCGACTGATCGAGCAACGCCCGCAACTCAAGACTCTGCTCCTTCACAACGTGGATACGCTGGGAGCTAATCTCGATCCTGCGCTTTTGGGCTGGCACAGGCGGTGCGGGGATACGCTGAGTTTCGAAGTGATCCCTCGGAGACTGGAGGATCGCGGCGGCGGATTGGCCCGGGTGAATGATCAACTGCGACTGGTGGAGGGACTGGCCCTCGCACATGAGGAGGATGAATTTCGCCTGAGCTACTACAACACGCTGACGTGCTGGATTGATGTGGATAAGCTCTTGCAGGCCTTCGGTCTGTCACGCGATGATCTGGCCGATGAAAATCGGGTATCCACGGCCGTGCGAGAGTTTTCGCAGAGGCTTCCGTCTTACATCACGCTGAAGGACGTGAAGAAACGTTGGGGACATGGACAAGAGGATGTTTTTCCCGTGGCACAGTTTGAAAAGATCTGGGGCGACATGTCGTCGCTGCCAGAGATCCAAACGGGATTTGCCGCAGTGTCGAGACTCCGAGGGCAGCAGATGAAGGATCCCGCTCAACTCGATGGCTGGCTGCGCGATGGGAGCAGGGACTATGTCGACTCCCTCTGCCGCTGGAGTTGATCTCCAATGAAAGCCTGCCGGCGCAAATCGCGTTCGCCTTTCATGCGTTGGATTCTGATTTCTCTGTTCGGTATTTTGGCTCTTCGTGCGGATGAGCCCTCAGCTCTTTTTATTGAGGGGTATGCCGGTCAGCGCAGCGTGGCGCAGGGAGAGGAGATCGCTCTCCATGTCAGCACGTCGGCGGCGAAGTATGAAGTGGAGATCGCTCGACTCGGAGGGATGCGTGAGGTGGTCTGGAAAAAAACTGGCATTGCTGGAGCAGCCCATCCGGTGCCGGAAGATGCGTCTGCATTGGGTTGCCGCTGGCCTGAGAGCCTCCGGGTGCCAGTGGGTGAAGACTGGAAAAGCGGATACTACGAGGTGGTGCTTCGGGCGACCGATGCAGGTGGAAAGTGGACGCATCGGGGGCGGCGAACTGCGGAGAGCAGTGCGTGGTTTGTGGTGCGGCAGTCCAAGCCGGGTACGACCTCGAAGATCTTGCTCCAGCTTTCCACGAACACTTACAACGCTTACACCAACTGGGGAGGGTTCTCGGTTTATGCCTACAATAGCCTTTCGAAGAATCAGGGCAGTCGGGTGAGTTTTGAACGCCCGGTGTCTTCACAGTTCGGACGTTGGGAACTGCCCTTCATTGCTTGGGCGGAGAAGCATGGGTATGCCTTGGAGTTTGCGGCCAATGACGACCTTGAGTTTCGTCCAGAAATTCTCTCAGGCTACCGGCTGGTGCTGAGCGTCGGCCATGACGAATACTGGTCGAGCAAGATGAGGGATCACTTGGAAGGGTGGATCGCCAAAGGCGGTAATGTGGCCTTCTTTAGCGGCAATACCTGCTGCTGGCAGGTGCGGAGCGAAGACGAGGGACGTGCCTTCACTTGTTTCAAACAGAATTACCACTTGGATCCCATATTCAAAACGCGGGACTTCAAAACGCTCAGCTCGCTTTGGAGCCATCATTTGGTGAAGCGACCCGAGAATGAGCTCACGGGCGTGGGATTTCTCTGGGGTGGCTATCGAGGAAGTCACGGGCAGTTCATGAACGAGGAGTCGTCCTTTACGGTGCATCGGCCCGATCACTGGGCCTTTGAGGGCACCGGGCTGAAACGTGGCGATCGCTTCGGGGCGAAGGATACCATCGTTGGTTACGAGTGCGACGGCTGCGAGCTGGTGTGGCGAGATGGGCTGCCGTTTCCAACCCATCAGGATGGCACGCCCCGGACATTCGAGGTCCTAGGCACCTGTCCCGTCCGGTGGCATCCCGACGATGCCGAGTGGTATGAGAAATGGGAGATCGGCCGCACGGGAGCGGCGTGTCTCGGCACTTACACTCAGGGTGGAACGGTTTTTACCACCGGCACGACGGATTGGGCTCATGGCTTGCAGGGAGAGGATCCCGTTGTGATCCGCATCACGAAGAACGTATTGGAAAGACTCGGCCGCTGAATGAGGAATGACCAATCAAGGAAGCCTCACTTTGCATGAAATTATCTGAATCTTAAGCAAGGGCAGGGGGCGTAGAAGTGGACTGTTCTCGGCGAGATTTTGCTGGATTTACCCCATCGGCTCGCCATCGTCTCCGGCTCCCTATTGAACCATCTTCATCAACCCAATACCATGACCGAAACAACCGCCACCAAGTTCCGCAGTGAAGTCGCCTTTGCCAATCTGATTCTCCGCCTTTGGGTCGGGCTTCGCTTGTTCATGGCAGGTATCGACAAATTCCGGGACAAGGCCACGAAGGAGTATGCTATTGGGAACATGGACGTGTTGAAGAAAAATGTCCAACCGCTCTATGATAACATGGTGGCAGAGACCTTCCTGCCTTCGTTCATGGTGGCGAATTACGTGGTTGTCCTCAGTTACGCGCTGATCATCGTGGGTCTGTGGGTGATCGTTGGTTTGTTCTCCCGCTTGAGCTTGCTCGCAGCGGGTCTGCTCTTCGTCTCTCTTTCGTTTGGTTTGATGGCGCTTCCTGACGATGACCAAGCGGTCTTCCGCGGCATCGAAGTCGCGATCACTGCCTTTGCTCTCATGACCGCCGCTCACGGCAAGATCTCCCTCGACGGCATTCTCTTCCGCTCCAAAAAAGCTGAATAATCCCGCTGGGAGTCCCTAACGTATTTCTCCTGAACACGGAAGCCATGAACACACCTCTGAACTCAACTCCTACCACGCCCTCTCTGTCTGATTTTATGGACAGAAGGGGATTTCTGAGAAAAAGCGCCGCCGTCGGTGCAGGGGCGGGTCTATTTCTCGCCACCAGTAAGGGCGCCATTGCCCAAGGCAATGCTGCGGATCGCGTGCTGAAAGTCGGCCTCGTCGGTTGCGGCGCCCAAGGCCAACGGCTCTTGGACGCGTGCAAAGACATTCCCGGGCTCGAATTCATCGCCGTCTGTGACATCTGGAACTTTGCGCGTGGGCAGTTGATGGGGCGCTTCCGGTCCAGTGCTGTCCGTCCGAACGAGTATGAAGACATTGAGGAAATGCTCCAGAAGGAGAAAGACCTCGAGTGTGTCTTGATCGCCTCGCCCGACTTCATGCATGCTCCGCACACGCGTCTGGCCTTGCAGGCAGGGAAGTCCGTTTATTGTGAAAAAATGATGGCGAACACCATCGAGGCTGCC
>CAMBPV010000002.1 GCA_945869695.1 Prosthecobacter debontii | reverse complement strand
AAGACCTCCTCGCAAAAAGGAGAGCTGGACGGTGCGGAGGAGGCCATGCGCATCGCAACGGGTGCGTTTGAGCGGGAGTTGAACCCTGAGCTTTGGGCATCGATTCACCATGATCAGGGTGTGGTGATGCTGGTGAAGTCGGAGGGTGAACCTCGATCGATGGAGCCGCTGGAGGCTGCTGTCCGATGCTTTTTACAGGCGCTGGAAGTCCGCACTGGAGCCATCCCTGATGGGACAGGGAAGGCGGACACTCTCGCTTCACGTCTGAGCCAACGTGCGGAGACTTTGGCCTACCTGGCGGTCGCGCAGGCTTACCTGGGTGACTTCCGAGGCGGGAGCGGAGAAAGCGCGATCTCGACGGCTGATCTGGCGCTGGGTCTATCCCAACCCCAGGATCCGGGGCTGACGTGGTTCATGGCCCAGTATGCGAAGCTGCGGACGATGGTAAAGCATCCTTCCCACGCTCTGGAAAAGGGGGGGACGGTCTCGCCCGAACAAGCCAGCGCGAGATTTTCCGAACTCATCACCACCTTCGAGCGCACCCTCCAAAACTATCCCACGACGTTAGCTGACCATCCGGGAGTCCCCTCGTTGGCAGAAGTCATCGGGATCGCATCATGGATGTGTGAGAACCGTACTCGCTCGCTCACGAAAGAGCAACTGCGCGAGCCCTCAGAACGACTGGTCCGACTGCTGAAGCCCTTCGCTAAGGATGGTGAATCTCCTGCTTCTTCCGCGGCGCTGAAGGCATTGGACCGGTGTTTGAATCTCGCTGGCTAAGCGCGAGGAACCGCTATCTGCTGCTGGCGTGTTTTGAGCAGTGTGTTGGCAGGCAAAACGCCACCGAAGCTGGTGAGTGGGTAAATGACACTCTTGCGCCCGATGAGCGTGCCGGGATTGATCACACTGTTGCAGCCGATCTCGGCGTGATCACCGATGATGGCGCCAAATTTCCGAAGGCCTGTTTTGATGTCTTTGTCTTTTCCGTTCACCGTGACCTCAGCGCGGTCCAGCCTCACGTTTGAAAGGATAACTCCAGCACCGAGATGGGCTTTGTAGCCGAGGATGGAATCTCCCACGTAGTTGAAATGAGGGGCCTCGCAGGAGTCGAAGATGATGCAATTCTTTAGCTCGCAGGAGTTCCCGATCACGGCCCCATCACCGATGATGGTGTTTTCCCGGATGTAGGCCCCGGATCGGATCTGGCAGTTTTTGCCGATCCAGCAGGGGCCTTTGATCACGGCATTGGGCTCGATGACGGTGTCCTCGTCCACGAACACATGTTCACCGAGGTAGGCCCAGGGCACGTTTTGTGTCCGATTGACCGCTTGGAGCCGAAAGTCCAGATAGGTCTCGATCCGAGTTAGGGCGGTCCACACCGGCTCTCCCGTCTTGAACAAGTGAGCGTGATTGGTGTGAGTCAGATCGAGATAGTCTTCAGCCGGAAACATGGAGGCGGGAAAGCGATTCTGGTTGTCCTGGATGCTCGATCTTCAGACCGTCAGAATTTCCTTTTCCTTCGTCATCACGTGATGATCGATGTCAGCCACGCTTTTGTCCGTGAGAGCCTGCGTATCCTTTTCATAGCGGTGGAGATCATCTTCGGTGATGAGTCCCTCCTTCTGTCCTTTTTTGAGAACTTCGATCGTGTCGCGGCGCACGGAGCGCACTCGTACTCGGCCTTCTTCAGCCATCTGTTTGATCATCTTCACCATCTGCTCGCGCCGCTCTTGTGAGAGAACGGGGATGGGGAGGCGAATCACTTTTCCTTCGATGGATCCATTCAGTCCCAAGCGAGACTCGCGGATGGCGCGGTCGATGTCTTGAAGGGTGGAGGAGTCAAAGGGCTCAATGCGGATCAGCCGTGCATCCGGGGTCGAGATCATGGCCAGCTGTTTCAGCTTCATGTTGCTGCCGTAGCTGCGCACATGCACGTCGAGGTTTTCCACCAGGGCAGGGGAGGCTTTCCCGGTGCGAACGGCGGCAAATTCATGGATGACGTACTCGACGGCCTTCGTCATCGACTCGTCCGCCTCCATCATGGTCAATTCAGGGTCCATAGTTAAAAAAATCATCGGCCTATTCCGCCGGCATCTCTGCGGTCACGAGCGTGCCGATGGGCTCGCCAATCAAAGCGCGGCGGATGTTGTCAGCCTCCACCATGCTAAACACGACGATGGGCATGTTATTCTCCATGCAAAGGGAGAAGGCCGTGGCGTCCATGACTTTGAGCTGGCGGGTCAGTGCATTGTGAAACGTGGTCTGCTCGTAGCGCACCGCGTTGGGGTTCTTTTTGGGGTCAGAGTCGTAGATGCCGTCCACCTTGGTGGCTTTCAGCACGCAGTCTGCGCCGATCTCACTCGCTCTCAGGGCAGCAGTCGTGTCTGTCGAAAAGAAGGGATTGCCCGTGCCGGCCGCAAAAATCACCACCCGCCCCAGCTCGAGATGACGCATGGCCACCCGGCGGATGAAGGGCTCTGCCACGTTTTTCATTTCAATGGCTGACTGCACGCGTGTCGGCACATCCATGGCCTCGAGCATGCTTTGCACTGCGAGGGAATTCATCACCGTGGCGAGCATTCCCATGTAGTCGGCTGTCGCGCGCTCCATGCCGCGATTACTGGCACTGACTCCACGCCAGAAATTTCCGCCGCCAACAACGAGGGCGATCTCAAGTCCCGTCTGGTGTGCCTGTTTGATCTGAGCCGCAATGTCTTCCACAATGGGTGGGGAGATATTGTCGGTGTTGCCGGGCTCCCGGAGCGCCTCACCGCTCAGTTTCAGAAGTACGCGCCGAAATTTTCGTTTGCCGATTGTGATATCGCCCATGGGAACCGCTTGGTTTTGATCATCAAACATGAACTCCCAGCGTATGCAACGCCCATTTCTATCCGTTCCGTGTTCATTTTTATAAAAACATTATTCTTGAACTATTCGGCCAAATTTTGGATCTTAGTCATTATCCCATGAATTTCCGTTTAGTATCATACTGGCTTGTCTGCGCGACCGTTGCGTTGACAGCTTCGGGCTACTTGGTCATGGGCAAGACGGAGGCTGCTGATATTGTTCAAGCAGGTCTGGAAACGGTGAATGCGCAGGCAGTCGTCCCTTTCCAGATCGAGGGCGTGCCCGAATTAGGCAGGGCCATCTTGCTCTTTTTTGGAATTTTTGCCGTGGCTTACACTTACCAGCAGGCTTGGAAGAACTTTCGTTCCTCACCTGCCGAGCAAAAAAGGTGACATTTTTTTGAAAGGTGGATAGTGGGGCATGACGAAGTTTATTGCCCTCTTCTCGTGGAGTTTCATCCTCCTCAGTGCCTCGGGTCAGGAAGGCCCTAAGACGTTTAAGAATCTCGCCATCGCTTCAGTCCATCCCCTGGCGACTCAGGCGGGGGTGAATGCGGTGCGAAGCGGTGGAAATGCGGTCGATGCCGCGATCGCCACGGCGCTGACACTCGGAGTGGTCGATGGACATAACTCCGGAATCGGCGGTGGATGTTTCATCGTCATCCGATCCGCCGACGGACAGGTGACGGCCATTGATGGTCGCGAAACAGCGTCAGGTCGAGCCAGTCGGGATATGTATCTGATCGGGGGTGTGCTCGACAATGAGGCAAGCAAAACGGGAGCCTTGGCCTCGGGCGTGCCAGGGGCTCTGGCGGCATATGATCATGCGCTCCGGAAGCACGGAAAACTCAAGCTTGCAGACCTGCTGCGTCCGGCTGCGGACTTGGCCGAAAAGGGCTTTCCGATTGATGAAGTGTATGCCCGGAAGCTGGCTGCCACTGCCGACAAGTTAAAAGCCTTTCCCGAGTCTGCATCGACGCTTCTGAAGGCAGACGGATCCCCGCTTCGGAAGGGTGACCTATTGGTTCAAAAGAATCTGGCCTCCACCTATCGAGCCGTTGCGGATTCGGGTATCGATTGGTTTTACCGCGGAACCTTTGCCCAAAAGACAGCCGCGTGGATGAATGAAAATGGCGGGATGCTAACGGCAGAGGATTTTGCCGCCTATAAGCCCATCGAGCGCGCTGCCATTTTGTCCAAGTATCGAGGTTATGACCTGATCTGCATGCCGCCTCCCAGCTCTGGAGGCGTTCATGTGGCGCAGATCTTGAACATTCTGGAAAACTTCCCCGTGAGACATTTGCGCGCCTCCAGCCGCGTCCATGTGATCACCGAAGCCATGAAGCTTGCCTTTGCCGACCGTGCTTACTGGCTGGGCGATCCTGATTTTGTGAAAGTGCCTCAAGGATTGGTGGATCCCAGTTATGGCATAGAATTGGCTGCAAAAATCAATCTGGATCAGGCAACGAAAGTAACGGGGCACAATCTCCCCCCGAGATGGGAGGGAGACGTCTTTGGCAAGCACACCACCCATCTTTCGACGGCGGATGCGGATGGGAATTGGGTGGCACTCACGCAGACCATCAACACGGCCTTTGGCTCCAAGGTCATCATTCCCACGACGGGCGTGCTCATGAACAATGAGATGGATGATTTCTCGGTGCAGCCGGGTGTTCCGAATGCTTTCAGACTCATCGGTGCCGAAGCCAATGCCATCGCACCGGGAAAACGGCCGCTCTCGAGCATGAGCCCGACCCTGGTTCTGAAAAACGGAAAACCGATTCTCAGCGTCGGGGCAGCAGGTGGTCCGACGATCATCACTCAGACGTTGATCGCCATCTCGAACATCATCGATCAAGGGATGTCACCGCAGGCAGCCCTGGCGGCTCCGCGTTTTCATCATCAATGGGCACCTGATGAATTGAAGATCGAGACGGCCTTTGGCGAGGAGACGCTGGATCGAGTGGAGGGATTGGGGCATCCGCTTTCGAAATCAGCTTCCTTTGGGGCTTGTCAGTGCGTGCATTGGGACGCCGGGAAAAAGCGGTTTACTCCTGTTCATGATCCGCGAATTCCGGGTGGAGCGGATGGGTTGTAATCGAGCTCGATTCCACGATTCGCCACTGGCCGGGCTGAAGGTCTCCGAGGAGATACTCGCCGAACCTCTCGCGGTGCAATTTTTCAACATGCCAGCCTTGGGATGCAAACATGCGGCGCACCTGATGATACCGACCCTCGGTGAGGGTCAGACTCGCGCTGCGTGCCGAAGTGATCTTGAGTTGAGCCGGCAAGCAAGGTTTGGATTCTCCGCGTAGCATCACGGTGCCAGATGCAAAGGTGCTGATCAGAGTTTCATCCAAATCTCGATCAACCTCGACGAGGTAAACCTTCTCCACCTCCGATTTCGGGGAGGTGAAACGGTGCACGAGGGTGCCGACATCGGTGACAAGCAAAAGCCCGCTGGTATCTTTATCGAGGCGACCCACACTCGTGATGGCAGGGTTCCGGTTTGACCAGCGCTGAGGGAGCAACTCGTAGATGGTGGGTCCTTCTCCATCACTGTGCGTGCAGACATAACCCAGGGGTTTGTGAAACATGGCTACGAGTCCATCGACGGCTTCCAATGGACTTCCATCCAAGGTGACCGCATGAGCATCCACCTTTGATTCAGCCTTTTTAGGACTGACGCCTGACACGAGCACGCGCCCCTCTTTGACCAGATCCGCTGCCTCCTTCCGGCTGCAATAGCCGAGAGAGGAGAGAAGCTGATCAAGCCGACGGAGTTTCATGAGGCGACCGTGAACTGAAAACAAAGGCCGCGCAATGAATCAGTCCATGCATGAGTCGGCTACTTTTTCCCTTTTGCCGACGCTGCGCTGAACCAGTCCACGCCGCCACCTCCGCCGAAGGGATTTCCCATGCCGCCGCCCGATGATCTCTGCCCGCCACCTCCGCCGCTGAAGCTTCGATTCCCGCCGCCGTTCCCACCGCCAGTGGCGCCTGCTGGGCGGGGGCCGCCGCCATTGCTCGCTTTCTTTTCGAAGTCGGGTTTCGACTTCATGGAGAGGGCGATGCGCTTCCGTTGGAGATCGACTTCGGTCACAGTGACCTGGACTTTTTGCTGCACTTTGACCACCTCATTGGCGTCGCGGATAAAGTGATCAGCCAGTTGGCTGACATGCACGAGACCGTCCTGATGAACGCCTATGTCGACGAAGGCGCCAAAAGCAGTGACGTTGGTGACGATGCCCGGCAGCTTCATGCCAACGACGAGGTCCTCGGGCTTGTTCACACCTTCGACAAATTTGAAGACCTCAAACTGCTTGCGCGGATCGCGGCCCGGTTTGGAGAGCTCGCTAATGATGTCCTTCAAAGTCGGCAAACCCACTTCCTCGCTCACATATTTTTTGGGGTCGATTTTGGCGCGGAGGTCGGCCTTGGTGAGGAGATCGCCGACGGTGCATCCGACATCCGTCGCCATTTTTTCGACCAGTTCATAGCGTTCGGGATGCACGGCGCTGGCATCCAGCGGGTGCTTGGCATCTCGGATGCGTAGAAAGCCGGCGGCTTGCTCGAAGGCTTTGTCTCCTAAGCGGGGAATCTTTTTGAGCTCCGCGCGGGTGCTGAAAGGTCCGTTCTCGTTGCGATAAGCCACGATGTTGGCCGCGAGTGCTGAGTTCAAGCCGGACACGTAAGAGAGGAGCTGCTTGCTCGCGGTGTTGACTTCAACGCCTACGCCATTCACGGCACTGATAACGACATCGTCCAAGCTGGCCTTCAGAAGATTCTGATCCACATCATGTTGATATTGGCCGACTCCGATCGCTTTGGCGTCGATCTTGACCAATTCAGCCAGCGGATCTGCCAAACGACGTCCGATGGAAACTGCGCCGCGCACCGTGATGTCATGGTCAGGAAACTCCTCGCGTGCGACGTCTGAAGCGGAGTAAACGGAAGCGCCGCTCTCGTTCACCATGATGACTGGGATTGATTTCGGCAGGCCTATTTTGTTCACGAACATTTCGGTCTCCCGGCCTGCGGTGCCGTTTCCGATGGCGATTGCCTCGACTTTGAATCGCTCGACGAGATTGGTGAGCAAGGTCTTGGCGTGCATGAGGCTGTTGCCTTCACCGAGCAGATAAATCACATCATTAAAGAGCAGTTTACCCTGAGCATCGAGGACGACGACCTTGCAGCCGGTGCGGAATCCGGGGTCGATCCCCAGCAGTCTCTTTTGACCGAGCGGAGCTGCGAGCAGGAGCTCACGGAAATTGTCTGCGAAAACTTTAACGGCCTCCGCATCGGCCTTTTTCTTGGACTCGAGGCGCGCTTCGGTCTCCATCGACGAGTTGAGCAGCCTTTTGTAGGAGTCCTCGGCTGCCAAGCGCATCTGCTTGGCGCAGGGTGTGAACCCTTTGACAAAAAGGTGCTCGAGAATCTGGATGGCCTTCTCCTCGGGCGGTGTGATGCGCATCATCAGGAAGCCCTCTTTTTCTCCGCGCCGAATGGCCAGCAAACGGTGAGAGGGGATGCTCTTGAGCGGCTCGGTCCACTCGAAGTAGTCGCGAAATTTCTGAGCGTCCGCTTCCTTTTCTTTTCCCATGAGAGCTTTTGATACGACCACGCCCTCTTCAGCAAAGAGCTTTCTCAATGTGGCACGGGCGGTGGCGTCGTCGCTCATGCGCTCGGCGATGATGTCACGTGCTCCGGCGAGGGCTTCTTCGGCCGTTTTGACCTCCTTGGCATCATCAATGAATTTGGCGGCCTCGCCTTCGATATCTGCGGTCTGATTGGGCTGATTGGCTTCGATGAAGTCTGCCAAGGGTTCGAGCCCTTTTTCTTTGGCGATGGTGGCGCGCGTCCGGCGTTTGGGTCTGAAGGGGGCAAAGATATCCTCTAAAACGGTGACCGTCTGGGCGGCATCGAGCTTCTTTTGAAGTTCGACGGTGAGAAGATTCCGCTCTTCCAAAGACTTGATGATCGAGCCGCGGCGTTCATCGAGGGAGGCCAGTTGCTCCAGGCGGTCTCGAATGGTGGCGACGGCGACTTCGTCGAGTTCACCGGTGGCTTCTTTGCGGTAGCGTGAAATGAAGGGCACGGTGGCACCGTCGGCGATGAGTTTAGCCGTAGCCCCTACTTGGATGGGGCGCAGTTTCATTTCGGCGGCGATGCGCTCGACGTGGGCGACGTTGATGTTGAGTTCCATGAGGTTGTTTGAAATTGAGGTCCGCTGAGTTAGCGAGCCCCCATGGCAGGGCAAGCGAACTTCTCACGGGGAAGAGTTATCGCTTGACGAGGCGTGACAAAAATCGGCGACACGGTGGAATCTTCCCTCAAAAAAGAACCCCGCTCCAGCGCGAACCGGAGCGGGGCCAAACAACAACACTAACCCTGAAATTTATTTCTTCTCTGGGGAGGCGACGTCGGTCGTCGGGGCCTTATCCTGAGCTTGATCCTGTGGTGGAACGCGGAAGAGCTTTCCTGTGTAAGGGCACTTCACTTCCATGCCGGTCGGAAGACCGGTGACGTCCACAAGCTGATGTTTTGCAGCAAAGGGGCTGTTCACGAAGCCTGGGCGACCTGCGATTGAGTTTCCAAATGGGATCTCTTGAGCGACGGCTTTTGGCTGCTCAGCCGCTGGTGTTGGTTGCGCCTGAGGCTTCGTTTGGGGGGCGACAACAGGAGGGGCGGAAGGCTGTGGTTTTGTGAGAGCAGCCACTGTGGATGGAGCCGGGATGGTTGCGGGCACCATTGGGATTGGTGCTGACTGAGGAATTGGGGCAGGCGTTGGTGCTGGGGCGGATGCGACCTGCTGAGGGGCGGCTTGGGCTGCAGCTGGCACCAAGAAAGGCTTGTTTGTGAATGGGCAGACCACCTTTGATCCAACGCTCATGCCGCGCACATCAACGAGGCGTGGAGGATTGGTGTAAGGGGAGCGGACATATCCAGAGAGTCCGGGGACACTGCCAGCGGTTGGGATCTCTTGCGCATCCAGCATCGCAGGAGACGGAGTCGTGTTGCCAGCCACGACAGGAGCAGGTGTGGTTGGAGCAGAGGCCACTGGCTTGCTAGCAGGAGCCTGCTTGGTGGCGATCATCTGCTGGCTGCTGGGTGCGCTTCTGTTAGCTGGAGCGACGCCACCATTCCACTGTTCAGCCACAAATGGGATGAGGCCTTCCCTTTGAATTTGAGTCCAAGCCTGGCGGGGAGGGAGGGAGCAAGACGTCACGGAGACCATTGCGATGGCTCCAATTGTCAGGAAGCGTAATGTGTGGGACATAGGATGAGTTGTTTAATAATGAGATTATTTTTGAATTCGCGAGACAAATTTAAGCTTTTTTTGCGAATTGCGCAACAACAATCACTCAAATGATTCACATTTTTGATGTTTATCGCAAAAAATATATAAATGACATAATTTTTTAGCCAGCTTCGAATGTTCTGCGCCGTTGTTCCTCCTCTGCTATAAATCAGGAATGAACTGGAAGATTGTCACCATTGGTAAACCCGCGCTGCCTTGGGCTCGAGATGCAGTGGCGGACTATCTGGCACGATTGAGCCGGACTGCAAAAGTCGAATGGATGGCGCTGAAAGAGGGTCCAGTCGAGCAGGTGGAGAAAGCCATGATGCTCGCGGGAGAGGGGTCCTACCGGATTGCTCTCGATGAACGAGGTAAGCAGATGCGGAGCACCGCCTTGGCGCAGTGGATCAAGTCGAAAGAACTCTCGGCCACGAAACGGGTGTGTTTATTTGTTGGAGGTGCGGATGGCCACAGTCAGCGATTTCGTGAGTCGGTTCAGGAGACGTGGGCTCTTTCGACGATGACTCTCCAACATGAAATGGCCCTGATCGTGCTTTTGGAGCAGATCTATCGGGCAGGCACCATCAATCGAGGCGAGCCCTATCACCGAGAATAGACGAAGAATTGAAAAACCAGGTTTCCGAGCCGCTTTTTTTAAAATTTTATTCTTTCAACTTGTTGAGAAGCTTCTCGGAAATTAGATTCGGATATATAAAATAATTTTCCTGATGCCGACTCCCTCCATTCTTCGCACTGTCGTTCAAGCCAAAATGCCACTCGTTTCGAGTGATCGAAGCTCCTCGGCCGGGGGAGTCGAAGGTGGCGGGGGGCCATCAGGGGAGGGGGGCGCCGAGCACCATCCCGATATTCTTCTTGAGAATGCGCCGATCGCCCTAGCCATGTTCGATGACCAGATGCGGTATCTCGTGGCTAATCGCATGTGGGTCGATGAATTTGGGTTGCAGCAGGTTGTTCCGCTCTTGGGACGGAGCCAGTTCGAGGTTTTTCCAAACTTGCACCCCGGATGGAAGCAGGTTTATGAGAGGGCGCTTCAGGGCCACGTCGTCCGCAGCGAGCACGATGCCTTGAGTGGACAGAAAGGGGAGTCAATCGTCTACCGGTGGGAAGTAAGGCCCTGGCGTCGGAGGGCCGACGCCTCAGTGGGCGGCCTCATGGTGAGTTGTGAGAAGTATCCGGGTCCCGCGAAGGTCACCCAAGCGGCCTTGCCTGCTGAAACGAAAGCTGCGCCTGAAGCGGGGGCACCAAGACCGATTGAGAATTTGGGCAACGGACTCTTCGATTCCGCCATTCCCATCCTCTTGCTCGACATCACGGGCAAGATACAGAAGGCAAATGTAGCGGCTTTGGGACCGATCTTGTCCAAAGGAGTGCAAGAGGGAGTCACTTACTTTTGGTCAGCTTACGGAGATGGCGCGGATCCGTTGAGTCTGCGAGATCAGTCTTTAGCAGCCATTCACCGCGTCGCGATGTCGAAAGAGCCTGCGACGGAAGTGATGCGCATCCACCGGAATGACGAGGCCAGTGCTGCGACAGGGGTGGGGGCATCCTTGCCTTCCCAGTGGCTGCTGACTCGTCCGACTGGAGCCGCAGGCAATCAAGTTTACGCCCTAGCGTTGGAAAGTGCGCCCTGGGAAAAAGGGACACCCCCTCCCAGCGGCCCCCAGGACCCTAGCTTGGTGGAGGAACTTCGCCTAGCGCGTCAAGAAACGGCGATCCTCCGCGATGTCGAGGCCGCCTTCGCAAAGCGTGAGTCTCGGCAGCGTGCGGTTCTTGACTCACTCTCTTGCGGACTCGTGGTGTTGAACGAGAGAGGCATGCCCATTCATCACAACGAGCACATCGCCAAGTTACTGGGGCGTGGGCTTCAGCAGGGTGAAAACGTGGAGACTTGGCTGCTCAGTGCGTGCCCGACTGAGGACCACAAAAAGTCAGTTTCTGCGGTCTGGTCCAACGATATCTGGCGCCGGCAATTGACGCGTGTCCTCTCTCTGGCCACCGCAGATGGACTCCTGAAGGAACTCGAGTTCCGACCCGTCTCCCTCGCTGGCGGGGGACTGCTCATTTCGATTCATGACGTCACCGACACCTGTCGCATGGAGGAACAGCTTCGTTCAAACGAGGCCAAATTCAGGACGCTGCTCGGCGAGACCCCGGTGGGAGTCGTGCTCATCGACAAAAACGGCTCGATCTTTGAGGCAAATCAGGCTGCGGAGCGGCTCCTCCGTCGTTCAAAGGGGGAGCTGAGGCGCCTCAACTCAGAAGATTGGTTGGCGCCAGACAGTGTCGTCAAACGCCGCGAGGGCCTGCGCGTCATGCGGGACGAGGGTCGGCGTTCGACCGTGCTCGATGTGACGATTCTCCGGCCCGATGGATCTGCACGCGAAGCCAATCTCCGCATCGCCCTTGTTCCAGATGCTGCCGGAGATGTGCATACGGCCATCCACTTCCTTCAGGGAAGCGAAGAAGTTCTCCCGGCGAGCCCAACGCCCCCGGAAGCGCCCCCGGTCAGGGTTGAAAAGTCAGAGCCGCCTGCGGCCATCGTCGAAGCGCCAAAGCCTCCGGCCATCCTTTGGCTTCTCCAGACCGACGGAAGTGGCCGCATCACCCAATGGTCCGATGACGCGGCGGCTCGATTTGGATTTGCGACCCCAGAGGCCCAAGGAGGCTGGCTCCATGGATTGTTCCGTCCCTCGGACCCGACAGGATTCTACGGCGACCTGCAGGCGCGGATCGCTTCACCCGAAGAAGCCTTCGAATGGAACTACTATGGGAAAGGTGGGATGAAAGGCAGCGGGCGCTTTTTTGCCAAAGCCGCGTCCGAGGGCGGAAACTCGGTCGATCTTTTTGAAGAACAGGTGCAGCAGCCTGAAATTCCAGCTTTGCCCGCTCCGTCGGTCGAGCCTCTGTCGCCCGGCACGCACTTGATCAGGCCCGTTTCCCAATGGCCCGTGGCTGACCTCGACCGCGAGAAGCTCCTCCTGGGTGAAACCCATCATCGGATCAAGAACCATCTCCAGATCATCTCCAGCATGTTGAATCTCCAGATGAACTCTCTGGCGGATCAGCCGGCTCGGGATGTGCTGCGCTCCAGCCAGAATCGCGTTCGTTCCATCGCCGCCCTCCATCAGCACCTGTATCAGCTGGTGCTAGATGAAGGCCCTGACTTTGCGGACTTTGCCCGGGGTCTCGCTCAGCGTCTGCGGGAGTGTTATGCCGTCCCGGAGGAGCAAGTCTCGCTGACGCTCGACATCACGTCTGTCCCGCTCGATCACGAGTGGATGATGCCCCTGGCCTTGATTCTCAACGAAACCCTCTCCAATGCCTTCGAATACGCTTTCCCCGATGGGCGAAACGGAGCCATCCGAGTCCGGTTAACCCTCGAAAATGGGGTCGGTGAGTTTGTGGTCAGTGACAATGGCGCTGGCTTGCCCGAAAATTTTGACTCCGCCACGGCATCGGGGCTGGGCTTGAAAATTCTCGGAGTCTTCGCTGAGCAAATGCGTGGCGAACTCAGACTCTCGGGAGCCCCCAACAACGGAACCGAATTTAATTTACGTTTTCCTATGGCGCATATTGATAATTAGAGTTAACATTCCCTGTTTGCTATAATTAATGACTTCTTTAGACAAGATTCGGGTGTTGATCGTCGAGAACGAAGGTCTCGTGGGTTGCGACATAGCTGCAACGCTCAGCCAGTTGGACTACGAGGTCTTGGGCGTCTTTGCATCGGGTGAGGAAGTCTTGGAGAAGTTTGACAGTCTGTTACCCGATTTGGTCCTGATGGACGTGCACCTCGCCGGTCAGTTGGACGGCATCGAGACGGCACGAAGGCTGCACGAAAAGGGTCCTGCTGCAATCGTTTACGTGACGGCCTGTGCGGACCTCGAGACTGTTGCCCGGGCTCGTGAGACTCAACCCCACGGCTACCTATTAAAGCCCTTCAATGAAGATGAACTCCGTCTCACCGTCGAAGTGGCCGCCACGCGCTTCAAAGAGGAGATGGAAAGACTGCGCCGTGAGCAGAGCTACTTTGAGGCCTTCCAGGGCTTGGCGGATGGTGTGATCGCCGCCGATCTCGCCGGCGTGATCACCTTCATGAATCCCGCTGCGTCACGCATCACCGAGTGGCAGGCGGAGGAGGCTGTGGGCCGATCACTGAATGAAGTGTTCCGGATTTTTCATGCCAATGGGGAGCAGGCTGAGATCCAATTGGCAGATGAAACAGGCCGTGCGGAGGAGCGCACCGTTTGGATGACCAATCGAAATGGAGAGCGTGTTCCGATTCAGGATCGAACCGGTGCGGTGCGTGATCAGCGCAACAGTCTCTCGGGTCTGATCATCCTCTTTCGACGTCTCGCCATGGCACAAAGCCCGACCACGGGGACCTTGACAGCCCCGGGAGCACCGAGCGCTGAATCGCCTGCTCCGGCCGTGCCACTCCAGGCAGTTCCGCTGCCCACTGCACCACAAGACACTGTGCCGATCGCAGACGCTGTTCCCACACCCGCGCCCCTCATTGACGTAGTTAAGAGCATTTCCGATCCTCTCATCGCTCTCGACGGACGCTGGAGGTTGATCTACGCCAACGCCAGCGCCACCAAGTTGTTTGAGCAGTCACGCGCCAACCTTTTAGGTATGCACTTCTGGGATCTCGTGCCTTCCGCCATGCGTGAGGCCCATCATGAAGCTCTCGCTCATGCCATGCTGCATCGCGAGTCCGTGAATCGTGAGCTGTATTTTGAAGAAAAACAGGCTTGGCTTGAGCTGCGCGGCTACCCTTTTGCAGAAGGACTTCTGCTGCTGGTCAAAGACGTCACGAGTCGCCGTGAAGAAGCTGAGCGGAAAAGCCGGATGGACCGCCTGGAGTCACTCGGTTTACTGGCCCGTGGATTCGCGCATGACTTCAACAATCTGCTCACCGTTTTGCTGGGGAATCTTTCCCTTGCTGAGATGCGCCTTCGCGGGAACACCGAGCGTGTGCCCGAGCTTCAAACGGCTAAGCAGGCCACTCTTCAGGCGCAGAACCTCGTTCAGCAATTGCTCACCTTTGCCCGCGGTGGCGCTCCGATCAAACGGCAGACCCACTTCAGCGAGTTGATCGAAAAATTCTTCCAGAATCACTCACGCGGAAATCATCTTCAGTATCGCGTCGAGGTCCAAGACGGCGTGCCGACGGTCCCCGTGGATGCCGCGCAGATCCGCAGGTTGTTGAGCAATCTGGTGCGCAACGCCGAGCAATCGATGCCAAATGGAGGTGAGTTGGTTGTGCGATGCTTTGCGCCTGATCCGTCTGAGATGTTCCCGAATGAAATGGTGCTCGATACCCCTGTTCAACCCACAGGTGTGGTCATCGAGGTGCAGGACTCGGGGGAAGGCATTTCTCCTGAAAACTTGACGCACATTTTTGAGCCTTACTTCAGCACCCGCAAAGCGGAGAATGCGACAGGACTGGGCTTGACCGTCTGTGAATCCATCGCAAAAGCGCATGGGGGTTCTCTTTCCGTTCGTTCAGAATTGGGTCGCGGCACTTCGGTGCGTTTTTACCTGCCAGTCGATTCCGATGCAGAGGAAGTCGATGCGCTCGGTCTTAGCAGTGCCTTTGATACGGCTCCGCCTCCGTCGTCACGCGTGTTGGTTCTCGAAGATGATCCTCTCGTGCGCAGCCTCATCACGCGTAACTTGGCCAATCATGGCTTCGACGTGGGAGAAAGCGCAGAGGGAAGTGAAACCGTCCGTCTTTATCAAGAGGCGATGCACGAGGGGCGTCCTTATGACCTTGTCGTTCTGGATCTCTCGATCCCCAACGGGATGGGAGGCGTGCGCACCATGGAAAAGCTCCGTGCGTTTGACCCGAACGTCCTCGCGATCGTCTCGTCCGGTTACTCCGATGACCCCGCCATGGCCAAACCTGCGGCCTTCGGTTTTGCTGCGGTTCTGCCAAAGCCTTATGAGCCCATCGATCTCCTGCGCCTCGTGAAAAATGTGCTCTCGGCGCGGGGTGTGAAAAAAGACGGATAACACCCTCCGGTGAAAGAAAAAGCTGGCGTTTGACTTATTGAAGGGATGCTCTCGCTTCACACCCAACCCCGTGGCGGCTTTTGTGATGGAATCTCCCGACGGAACTACCTGAAGATCGGAGGACTCGCCATGGGGGGGCTTTCGCTGCCCGACCTGCTCCGAGCCGAGTCACAGCAGAGCAGTTCCAAAAAACACAAAGCGGTGATCATGGTTTTCCTGCCCGGGGGACCCTCTCACCAGGACATCTTCGACCTGAAGATGGATGCCCCTTCGGAGATTCGCGGAGAGTTTAAGCCCATCTCCACCAGCGTGCCCGGCATTCAGATCTGCGAGCACCTGCCCCTTCTCGCGGGCATGATGGATAAATGCACCTTGATCCGCTCCATGTCAGACTGCGACACCAGTCATGATGCGTTCCAATGCCTCACCGGTCACCCATCCAAGCGGCAGCCGCCAGGAGGCTGGCCCTCCATGGGATCGGTGATCTCCCGTCTTCAGGGAGCCGTTGATCCTGCCATGCCCAGCTTTGTGGGGCTGGCACCCAAAATGGGGCACATGCCCTGGGCTCGCACGGGAGAGCCTGGTTTTCTCGGCATCGCGCACGCGCCGTTTCAGGCCAATCGCGGCGGCGGCACGCAGGACATGTCTCTCAATGGAGTCACCCTGGAGCGTTTGGCAAACCGCCGGGCCCTGCTCGATGGCTTTGATCAGTTCCGTCGAGACGTGGATGCCAGTGGGCTCATGGGCGGCATGGATGTCTTTCACCAGCAGGCGATGGATGTCTTGACCAGCTCAAAACTGCTCAATGCTCTGGACCTCTCCAAGGAGAATCCCAAACTCCTCGAGCGCTACGGCAAGGGTGTGAATGCCAATCGAGACGATGGAGGCCCGAGGCTCACCGAGCATTTTCTCACGGCCCGTCGTTTGGTCGAGGCCGGTGCGCGTGTCGTGACGTTGGCTTTCAGCCGGTGGGATTATCATTCGAACAATTTTGGCCAACTGCGCGAGGACCTTCCGCTGTTGGATCGAGGACTGAGCGCCCTGATCACCGACCTCCACGAGCGCGGGCTGGATCAGGATGTATCGGTCGTCGTATGGGGTGAGTTCGGTCGCACGCCGATCATCAATGCCAAAGGTGGGCGTGACCACTGGCCGCGCGTTTCCTGTGCGCTTCTCGCTGGCGGAGGCATGAATCACGGCCAAGTCATCGGTGCTACCGACAAAATCGGAGGGGAGGCGACCGAGCGCCCCGTCGCCTTCGGGGAAGTGTTTGCCACCTTGTATCAGAGACTCGGCATTGATGTTTCAAAAGCGACGCTCACCGATCTCACCGGCCGTCCCCAATACCTCATCGAGGGAAATCATGCGCCCATGCGTGAGCTGATCGGTTGATTTTTCAGCTCTTCAGTCGGCAGGGCAGCATCATCGCATCCCTCATGCCGTGAAGAATCTTTTTGTCCGCAGGGCAAACCGTCGCCAGCGCTCCGGAAAGGCGCGCCTCCTCACCGACGACAAAATAATACGGACAGAGTCTGACTCGTGACTGGACCAGCTCAGCCATCCCTTTTTCATCTCGCCACGCGGGATGATTCAGGACCCGTCCTGCTCGAAAGCGCTGCATCACAAAAGGGCTCTGAGAGTAAGACCCCAGCGCTTCATCGATCGCTGCGCCCCAGGCCTCTTGGGATAAATCGTGCCCGATAAAAACCCCGCGAGATCCCCATCCGCGTTCTGAAAAGCCACTGATCTTCACCACCAGTTCGCGTTGCTTTCGGCCGAAGGATTTCATCTCCTCCCACGAGTGAATGCCCAGCTCCGGATAGACGGCAGTCACCGGAAGTGGCGCAGGATTCAGCACCCAACCGAAGGGAATACACGCACACAGCAGATCCCAGTGCTTTTCGCTCAGCGATTCCCGCCACCAGCGTTCGAGCTGAGGGACCCAGAAAAGCGCCAGCCAGAGCTTCTCTTCCAAATATGGCTTGAGAGGTGGCGTCACCTGGAGTTCTCCGGCGTCAGCCATTTTCAGCAACTCATCCGAGCGCTCCACATTCGCGAGGTCAAATAACTCGAAGAACCGATAAATCGATGCGCCATTCAGCTCTTGGGACGTGATATTCCACGGGTTCATCACCGTCCGTTTAGCACTCCTGCTGCGGTGATTGACCTGCTCCACCAGCCACTCCATTTCAGGCTGATAATCTGCGGACTCCCGGGAGATGAGAATGTCCTCCCTCGGAAAGGCCGCCGCAAATCCATCCAGCATCCCATGCTCCCCTCCGATCACCTCGTCACCGAGCCTCGCGTAAGTCTGGTTTAACCACGCCGTCAGCCCGATGCCACCGGGTATGGAGTCCAGCTCTGAAATGCACACACCGTTCTCGGTCAAAACCAAATCAGGCCGGATGACGCGCGGCAGATCGTTTTGCCAGGCTTTCTTCCGACTCAGCGCGACGAGGTCAGGCGGCTTGCCCTGATCGAGTAAGGCACTGACCCAGGGGTGCTGCTTGCCATCGGCGCTCTCGATGTAGAGAGTATTGCAGGCCGACTGGAACGCGAGAAGCGCGGGACCGAGGTCCTCGATGAGCCCGACGGTCTCCTCATCGAGAGGAAAAGCCGAGGGAGACAAAACCCACTCCTTATCCCGAAAAAATCCACCTTCAGGAAAGGCGGCACGGATGGACTGGATTCTTTGGAAGGAGTCAGACGCAGGGGGCATCGCAGGGGAGGGCCACCTTCGCGGGGGCCAAGTTTACAATCAAGGAGGGAACGCTGCGGATCGGGCCGCGGTTCATTCTTTCCACCAGTCCGCAGGCTTCTCCCAGGGCGCGGACGACTCTTCAGTTTCTTCAGCCTGAGATTCGGCAGGTTGGGAGATCGCTCGAGCGGTATCGCTCCCCGAGTCCATTTCCAGTTCCTCCATGAGTTGGTGGTAGGCCGCCAGCCTTTGATTCCTCCGCCACGCCAGCCACAGCCAGAGGAGAAAACAGCCCAGGATAAAAAACAGCGTCGCCAGGGTGCTCAGCACAAAAAGATCCGAAGCCGGAGTCACCGGGACCGCCGAGTGAGGTGAAGACCACCAGATCGGAAAGGCGAGTGTAGGCGTCATGGGGTTCGGGGTTCAGCGGTTAAAGACCAGTCGCATCGGGATCATGGTGGAGAAACTAAACCCGTGCCGCTGGAAGAAATCCTGAGATTCAGCACTGATCTTGTCTGTCAGCAACGTGATACGCCGGAAACCCCGCTCTTGAGCGAAGTTGATCGCGTGCTCCAGCAACAGACTGCCAAACCCCTGCCTCCTGTGCTGAGGGTGCACCACGATGTCCTCCATCAGCACCACCAGCCCACCTTCCGCCGTGCTGATGGTGAAGAGCAGATTCACCATGCCCACCACCTGATGGTCCGTGCGCAAAACAAAAATCCTCCCCCGATTGGGCTGTTCCAAAATAAGTCTCAGACCATGCTCCTGCTTGTCGCGATTCGGAGCAAAGTCGGCCTCCTCGCTGAAGAGCGCGATCAGGAGCTCCACCAGCTGGGGCAGATCCTCCAGAGCCGCAGGCTCGATCCGCGCATGGTCTGTGTTAATGTTTCCTGTCATGGAGTCCCATGATAGCGACTCTCCGGGTGGGAGGAAATGAAATTCGGCGTCAGGTGCTATCGGAATTGTGGTCATGGGGTCGCATTCAGGTTGCAGGCTCAGTTTGACAAAGGGGCAGTGACTGGTAATCTCTACGTCCCCTTCGCCGGGCTGGCCTGAGTTTCCCCAAGCCAACCTGAGGAGCCCTATCAGCAACTTTCAGACCAAATCCGCTTATGAGCAAAAGGACCTACCAACCATCCAAAAGAACGCGCAAACAGCAGTTCGGCTTTCGTGCCCGCATGAAAACCGTCAGCGGGCGTGGCATCCTCCGTCGCCGCCGTTCCGAAGGCCGTAAGCGCCTCCTGCCGAAGGGCGTCGAGGTTCATTTCAAGCGCCACACCCACGCCGAGGGCAAGTAGCGCTGCGGCGCGCGTTCTCATGCGCCTCCCCTCTTCCCTTCGGATCAAAAGCTCGCGTGAATTCGCGCAGCTTCGAGCTGAGGGGAAGTCCTATCCCGGGCGCTATTTGGTTCTTTCCGTGCTCCCGGGGGCGGGAGCGCACCGTTTCCACTTCGGTCTCATCACCTCCCGGAAGGTCGGTGGTGCGGTCATGAGAAATAAAATTCGGCGCCGTCTCCGGGAAGTCATCCGAGCTCACCAAGAGCGCATCATCGAAGGTTGCCACCTGGTCCTCATCGCGCGCTGGAGATCACCCGAAGCTGAATTCGCCGAGCTTGAAAAAGACTGGCTGCGACTCGCCAAACGGGCTGAAATCTTGAAAACGCCAAACCATCCATGAAATGGCTGATTCGCATCCTCATCCGTGGCTATCAACTTTTCCTCTCTCCCGTCCTCCATTTTGTGGGCGGGCCCGGTTCGGGTTGCCGGTTCACCCCCACTTGCTCCGAGTACTTCTTGCAGGCTGTGGAAGCCCATGGTTGTCTGCGCGGAGGCTGGTTGGGTCTCAAGCGCATCGGCCGCTGCCATCCCTGGGGCCAATGTGGTCACGACCCCGTGCCACCCGCCTCTAACTCCCAAAAGGTAACACACTGAATTCAATGGATAAGAAAGCCTGGACCGCCATCACCCTCTGCCTCGTCCTCATGGGCGTGAACTTCTGGTTCAGTACCCAGAACATTGAAAAAGCCAAACAAGAGGCCGCCGCCAAAGCCGCTGCTGCACCCGCCTCCGCCGTCTCCAAACCCGCAGAAGGCGCTCCTCCCGTCCCGCCCCCCGCTGCTGCGGCCGTCACCCCCGCAGCGCCTCTCACTGCCGCCGCCAACCTTCCGGAAGAAAAGCACGAGCTGAAGGTCGGCACCGTCACCTACCAGTTCTCCACACGCGGTGGCGGCGTCACCCGCGCCATCCTCGCCGGACATGACAAGGTCGAGCTCAATAAACACGGACGCGAGCCCATCGGAGCCCTCCGCCGTGAGGCCACCAGCACCGACCTCACCCCTTACAAAATCCTCGAGAAAGACGACACCCACATCGTCTTCCAAGGCGTGACCGCCGAGGGTGCCCAGATCACCAAGACCTACAGCCTCACCACCGGACCCAAATCCGACGAGCATCTCCTCGCTCTCACCCTCGACATCAAAAACACCGGATCCGCCCAGCTCGTCAGCTCCGAGTTCTACCTCTACGCCGGCGTCGCCGCCTCCCTCCGGCCCGATGAAATCATCTACCCCGGACTCTTCTGGAACAACGCCGGCGACGAAGACCAGCATGACGTGAACTACTTCAAAGGCGGCATGATGAGCAGCGAGAAATCCGAGTTTCGCGGCAGTTATGATCGTCTCCGCTGGGGCGGCGTCATGGACCGCTTCTACGCCCACATCATCTCCACCAAAGAAGGCGTGGACCAGCCCGGTAAAATCTGGGCCACCCGCCAGCTCGTGGACCACACCGGTGATGAGTTCAAGGACATGAAAGGCGCCACCAGCGACTACGGCGTCCAAGGAGCCGTCGGCCTGCCGCCCATCGACCTCGCGCCCGGCGCGTCGAAGACCCTCGACTACGAGATCTATCTCGGCCCCAAAGAGTACCACCGCCTCCGCGAGATCGGCTGGCAGCGCTCCTACGTCATGTTCTACGGCTGGTTCACCGTCGTCAGTCGGGTGCTCACCAACATCATGCGCTGGATGCATGACTTCACCGGCAGTTGGGGTCTCGCCATCATCCTCCTCACCATCATCGTCCGCACCTGCCTCTGGCCCGTCCATGCCAAATCCCAGTCCACCATGAAGCGCATGGCCCTCCTTGGGCCCAAAATGAAAGAGCTTCAGGAAAAATACAAAGACGACCAGGCCAAACAAAGCGCCGAGGTCATGAAGCTCTACCGCGACTACGGCGTGAATCCCCTGGGCGGCTGCCTGCCCATGTTCATCCAGATCCCCATCTTCTTCGGCTTCTACCGCGTGCTTCAATACGCCGCCGAGCTTCGCGGTCAGGGTTTCCTCTGGGTGCAGGACCTCTCCGCCGCAGACACCGTCGCCCAGGTCGGCGGCTTTGATATCAATCCTCTCCCCCTCATCATGGGTGTCACCATGTTCTTGCAGATGAAGCTCACGCCTCAGCCGCAGACCACGGATAAGATGCAGCAGCGCATCTTCATGCTGATGCCCTTCTTCTTCCTCTTCTTCTGCTACAGCTTCGCCGCCGCCCTCTCCCTCTACTGGTCCACCCAGAACATCTTCAGTATCTTCCAGGCCTGGATCACCAAGCTCACCTCCAAAGAGGCCACCCTTGAAAAAATCGAGCGCGCACCCAAAGCCGCACCTGCCGCACCCTCCATGTTCAGTCCCGGTGGCGGGAAAGAAAAGAAGAACAAAAAAGGCCCACCTCGCCTCGGAGGTTAGTTTTCACTCCTCACTCCCATGACTCTCACACCGCTCGAACACGCCCGCAGCATCCTCGACTCCATGTTGGGATACCTCGGATTTGCCGTCACGATCAAAGACAGCGAGGGCCCCGAAGGCCCAACGCTTCAGATCCTCACCGAAGACGGAGACGCCCTCATCGGCCGTCGCGGAGAAGTCCTTGAGGACATCCAGTACCTCGTCAATCGCATCCTCGTCCGCCACATCGAAGACGCACCCCGCATCCGCGTCGACGTCGAGTATTACCGCTCCATGCGCGAGGATAAACTCATTGAGCACGCCAAGCAGGCAGCCGACCGCGTCCGCGCCACCGGCCAGACCATGGAGCTCGATCCCATGAACAGTTACTACCGGCGCATCGTGCATAATCTCTTTGCAGATGATCCCCAGGTCATGTCCGTCTCCGAAGGCGGAAACCTCCGCTTCAAGCGCATGACCCTCAAAAAGCGCCCCGCCAAATAGAACTCGCTGCGGGTAGATCACCGTACGTTGTTCACGCTTTAGCGTGTTCACATCCCCGATCACACGCTGAACAACGGACAGTTCATTCCGGCGACGCATCCCCTCACGGCACCACCCGCACCGGCGTGCCCAGCCTCACCTCGCGGAAAAACTTCTCCGCCATGTGACCCGGTAAGCGGATGCACCCATGGGACGCCGGATACCCCGGCAGATACCCCTGATGCATCCCCACCCCGCCGTAGATGCGCATGAAATAATACATCTTCGCCCCCTCGAACCGCGTCCCCGGAGGCCGCCGATCCTTGCGGTTATCGATGTTCGTCAGGATCACATTCCCATACGCATCCTCGTAGTCCCCGTAGATCGACGACTTGTGATCGATATCCTTTTCCGTGATCCGGTAGCGACCCGGGCGCGTGTCATAACCCTCAGCCCCTGACGAGATCGGAGACCCGCCCGCCAATTGGCCGCCCTTATACAGGTAAACCATCTGCTCACCCAGGCTCACCACCACCGACGGCTTACCCCGCATCCCATCCGCCTCCCAGAAAGAGCCATCGCCCCGGAACAGACCCGTCACCCGCCCCTTCACAAAACGCGCCGCCTGCGGGAGATCACTCGTCACCAGCTTCTGCCCAAACCGAAAGCCCTGCTGGCTCACCGTCTGCACCGTCGAGCAACTCGTCATCAAAAGGGATAAAACCAACAGGCGAAAAAACATCCCCCATCGTTCGAGTCTGCCCCCTCAAACTTCAAGGCTCAAACTCCAGGAAGAGCAGGTTCAGCACGAGTGATTATTCCACAGCAGGAAGCATCGAACAAGATTTAGAACATCTCCGTTCTCTCTGCCTCTCTCAAGGAGTGAGGGCTTCCAGCCATCAGCCCTGACGGCTAGCTGCGAAGCCGCGAAGCGAACCCGTCACTCCTTGCTTTCCATCTGTGGAATAATCACTCGTGCTGATTCAAGGAGGCCCACAGATTGGTTTCAGAGGGAATCTGCGGGCCTGCTTGAATCTGTGGGAAATCACAAACCCTGATGACGAATGGTAGATTCTTCACAAAATCACCCTGAACCGGAGAAAAACGATGCCAGGCATTTAGTCCGGGGAAGAGGCGACGGGGGCGCAGCAATCGTCGGTTGCGAAGGATGGCGATAGGGTGGATCCGGGCAGGGGAGACAGGGAGTGGAGGAGAAAAGGAAACGGAAAGAGGGTTCGCTTACCTCCAACCGGCGGTCACCTGGATGCGAGCATTGACGGCCTCATGGCAGAGGCTTAACGTTCCGCCATGACGACGAAGGTTTCATCCACGGGCCAGCTTGAGATTCCCGCCGCACTGCGGCTGAGCGAAGGTATTCTCACGGGACAGGAGTTTGTGATCGAGAAGGTGTGCGATGGCGAATACAGGCTGATCGCGATGGTCGCTGCTCCCACGCAGCCAAAGCGCCGGCCACTGGACGTGCTACGCGACTGTCCAGAAAAGGATTTCTTCACGCCGATGGAGTGGGGAACGACGGATCAACTCACGCCGCCGAGTTTTGAATGACCTACCTTCTGGACACCAACATCTTGCGAAAAGTGTCTGCCATCTTTTCTCGTTTGTCACTTCATTGGATCCGGTCCCTGGCATGGATGCAGTTAGCTCTGGCCCCCAACCGGGTTTCCCCGATCCAAACTTCCCCAATCCGGATGAGCAATTCCCATTCGGAAAATTCGTAACGGGAAATGAAACTATCACGCTAGAATACACAGATACGCCCGCGCCGACCCAGTTCGAGTTTGGTGGGGTGCCGATTTACAAGAATCCCAACACAGATGGGGTCACCACATGGACTGCACTAACCAACCTCAAACGAGATGTGACGTTCATAACTTGGGTTTACGCGGAGCATGTTCCAACGAAAACTCGTAAGTTCCTGAAGTGGGTTCGCTGGCAAACGTCTTGGGATGTCGATATTGATGGCAATAACTTTGCTCAACCCATGCTCACAAAGAAGACCTACCTCTTCCGAAAGATCGATGAGGGCGACGGAGAAGGACCTGTGATGCCCACATTCAGGAAGGCGCAAAAGAGCAGCCAGTTTGTGCCTGCACAGTAAACAAATCGACATCATGCATCCACACACCCCCAGGCGTATTGTTTGTTTCTTCTGTTGTTTGCTTAACCTCGCTTATGCGGATGAGATCAAACGTGGAAGTGCCTTCCCAACTAACAGCAAGGGCAAATTGGACTTGCCACTAGCAACCTTCATCAATCAAAGAAGTCACGTCACGGATTGGTCTCTGGTTTTGCTTCTGAGAGGCGAAAAGCACTACATCCTCAGCGATACGGCGAATCGAGACCTACTGACAGAACCACCTGCGCAAGGCGATGTTGTTGCACTAGATGAAGTCGCCACTTCGTTCGTTGGCTGGAGACGGCTGAACCCTGGCGCTGAGTCAAGTGTGTTCTGGAAGGCCAATCCCAAACTGCTAGAACAGACGATACGATGCTCATCACCTGCGACAGACGGAGCCTATGCAACACCGAGCGAAGCCGAGAGTAAGCTGCCCCAGTCGCAACCGATTCGACCTTTGACGAATAGAGTGCAGTCTGCGCACCCATCACCACCACAAAACGGTCCGTCAATTGCGCCAGCGCCATTAACACCGAGCGAAGACCGGACCTTATCAACCGCGTGGTCAGTGGCGGTGGTATTGATCGTTTCGGCGCTTGGACTGCTATGGTTGCTCCTCAACAACCATAAGTAAATGCGGGTGAGGGCGGAATGGCCCTGAATCACATCTTGCGAAAAGTGTCTGGCATCTTTTCTCACTTTTGCCGGGTGCCCTCACGGCGGCCGGAGATTCAGACTTGCTCGTCAAAGGAACGCGCAATCTGACTGAGCGGCTGATGCCGCTCCAACAGAAGCAGTCCTTCACAATGACCGATGAGGTTTTGCCGTGAGGCTCGGCTCGAACGCATGGTTGCCAGTCAGTGCCGAAGCGAGTATTCTCCCACCATGATCGATTGGCAAGATTGTCAGGCGGTGGAGCGCGACCCTCAGCGGGTCAGTGGAGCATGGATCTTTCGTGGGACGAGAGTCCCTGTGCGGGCCTTGTTCGAGAACTTGGAGGACGGGGCGACGGTGGACGATTTTCTTGAATGGTTTCCTGGCGTGCAACGTGCCCAGGCAGAGGCGGTGCTGAAATAGGCGGAGTCCAGTTTGCTTACCCCCGCCTGACCCTGCGGATTCTCTTTGATCAGGGCACTCCTGCTCCACTGCGCAGACACCTGCGTCCTCATCCCGTAGACACGGAGTGGATGCCAGACATTTTGCCTCCCCAACCTTTTGCCACCGCAGAGTTTAGAAGACCGCAGAGATGAAATTTAGAGAGGTATTCTCTGCGGTCTTCTGATCTCTTGCGGTGGGGAAGGAAAAGTGTCTGGCATCTTCTCTCCCAGCGAATGACCTCTAGCTCAACGCTCAAGTTTCCTCACTTGGCATCCAGACGGTCACAAACGGCGGCGGCAAGTGCCTGCACACCGGTTTTGATCGACTCCTCATCGCAGTCAAACATCGGGGTGTGACCACCCGCGGTGATGCCTTTTTCTTCATTGGCGACACCGATTCGAAAATAGAAGCCGGGCACGACCTGAGCGAAGAAGGAGAAGTCTTCGCCGCCCATGCCGGGGATGAGCTTCACGACGTTCTCTGCGCCGAAAAGCCGCTGAAAGGAGGGCAGGGTAGCCTCGACGAGCTTTGGGTCATTGAGGATGCTCGGGTAGGTCTTGCGATACTCCATTTCATAGCTGGCTCCATGCGCGTCCGTGATGCCTTTGAGGATGCGGTGCATCTGCTCGATCACGCCATCGCGGAAGGCGGAGTCGTAAGTGCGGACGGTGCCGCCGAGTTCGACTTTTTCAGCGATGATGTTTTCGCGGTCGCCGCCGCTGATGGTGCCGATGCTGATCACGAGCGGCTGGCGCGTGTTCGTCTGGCGGCTCTTGATCATTTGCAGCGCCATGATGGCCTCCGCCGAAACAGCGATGGCATCCACACCTTTGTGGGGTGTCGAGCCGTGCGCCATCTTTCCACGGATGATGATGTGAAAGCGGTCACTGTTGGCATTGTCGATGCCTGGCGTGAAGCCGATCTGGCCTGCTTTCAAATAATGCACGCCGTCATCCGTGGTGTCGGCAGGCTGCACGAGGGCGGTGGTGTGCAGTCCGAAGACGGCAACGGGCTTGGGATTCTCCATCACCCCTTCAGCGACCATTAGCTTCGCGCCCCAGTCACCTTTGAAGGTCGCTGGCATCGCCTCCTCGGCAGGTTGGAAGAGGAACTTCACACTGCCATGCACTTGATCGCGATGCTTGCTCAGCAGCTCGGCTAGCCCGAGAGCGCAGGTGACATGCACGTCATGCCCGCAGGCATGCATGACGCCGGGGTTCTGGGAGCGATAGGGCACGCTGCGCAGTTCTTTGATCGGCAATGCATCCATATCAGCTCGCACGGCCACGCATGGGCCAGCACTGCTGCCTTTGAGCAAAGCGACGACGCCATGTTTGGCGACGCCCGTTTTCACTTCGAGGCCGAGCTCCGTGAGCTTCTTCGCGACAAGTGCGGCGGTGCGCACCTCTTCATTCGAGAGCTCGGGGTGGCTGTGGATGTCACGGCGGATCTCCACGAGTGCCGGGAACATTTCCTCCGTGCTTTTAGCAAAGAGAGCATCACGGGTGGCGATGTCAGCAGCGAGTAGCGGGCAGGCACCTAGCAAGAGAAGCGAGAAGTGTTTCATGATGATGGAGAAACTACGGAACCTGCGCCGTCGAGGCAAGACTGCACCGCCAAAAAGATGCAAAAAGATGACATGTATTTCTCCAGAGCTCCACCGGAGCCAAAACCACCACCGAGGAAGGCAAGCGCCTCGCCCGTGAGAATCTCCAGCTCATGTTCTACCTCAATCTCTGCAAGCTCATGGAGATGTTCCCCCGCCAGCCCGAAAAGCTAACGCTCTACATGCAGCAAAGCCTCCTCGAAGTCCCCACCTCCGAAGACGAAGAAGAGCCCGAGCCTCCGACGCCGTAGCTTGGGAACCGGTGACTCGGCAGGCGGCTGAGCCGCAGGGAAAAGGAACGAGGTATTTGTCCCTGATCGTGCTCTATTATCCGTCATGAACCCGCGCTATGACGAAAGGTATGAAGGTGATCAGACGCCTAGTCGCGCTGTGGTTGAGCGGTGTCGTGAAGCTATCTGTGAGGAGAATGCGGAAGTGCATCTGGCACTAGTTCACTACCGAGGGGGCGAGGAAGAGTTCCTTCTCGGTGTTGAGTACAGTCAGAGCGCTGATCCGCTGGATCGCGCCATTGGAGCCGATGTTCTTGGGCAGCTAGGCTGGGGTGATCAGACATTTTTAACCGAATCTGTCGATGTATTGATTCCTCTGCTCAATGACGCTGATCCCCGTGTGATCCATGCGGCTGCGATGTCCCTGGGCCACAGAGCAGACCCTCGAGCCATCCCTTATCTCATCAAGCAGGCTGATCACCCAGACCCGCACGTTCGCTATGGTATCGTTCACGGTCTCTCCACGCACGATGACCCTGATGCCATCGTCGCCCTGATCAAGCTGGCGGCGGACGAGGATCATGACATCAGGAACTGGGCCGTGTTTGGGCTGGGCTCGCTGACGGATTGTGACACGCCGGAGATCCGCGAGGCTCTGTATTCTGCGCTGAAGGATTCGGATTCAGAGATTCGAGGGGAGGCGCTGCTTGGGCTGGCGGTGCGTCATGATCCCCGGGCAAAGCGTGCGATCTTGGATGAGTGGGAGAACGAAGTAGTCGGACGCCTGAGTATCGAAGCGGCGAAAGAACTGGGTGATCCCGATTTGCTTCCAGCCTTGCGCGGGTTTCGGGAAACCATGGATTTCAACTTGGAACTGAGTGATGACGTGTCTTATCTCGACTATTTGGATCAGGCCATTGCTTCGTGTGTAGAGGCGACGAAGGCGAGCTCACATTAATGCTGAGAGACGCTGAGATGCCTGACAGATAGTGCTCCGACGGCTTGATCTGAGCAGGTTCTTAGAACGATTGGGTTGTTTTCGAGCACCGAAACGTCCATGTCTCAATGTGGCCAAACATCGTTAGATGAAAAATGAAGACCTCGGAATCAAACTCACTTCTGGGAGATTGGAGACCCATCAAATCGGAGATCCCCGACTATGATCTGGATAGCGAGCTGCTTCATTTCCTAGAAGATGGCGTGTTTTTATGGGAGCATCCCAAATATGAAAATCAACCGACTGTCGCAAAACTGAAATTCTGGACCGAAGGAGCCAAACTCCATTACACGACTTTCGAGGGACCTACATGGGTGGACTATTGGTTTGAGGACGAGACATTGATTTTGCGACCTCTCCACGGATACAAAACCCACTGGAAGAAATATTGAGCCATGCGTTCCAGCGATTGAAGAACAAAAACACCAGTTTCAGCAGACCCAAAACTATCAGCCGCTAAAGCCGAGATGCCTGACAGCTAGTGCTCAAAAACAAGTCGCTTGCTCTGACACCCACCCAGGAAAATCACCGCACCTCGACAAAGCGGTCACCTTGGTCGATCAATTGGACGATCTGGGGGATCAGCGGCTCGACCCAATGAAGGAGCGCCCGGCGACTGGTGTTGCCGATGCGTAGCCAGACAATGACGGGAGCGATTGAAGTATGGCTGAAGCGATGGTGGAAGTCTTCATCCTTCGTGACGATGATGGCCTGATTCTGCAAGGCATAGGCCCAGATCGCCGAGTCATTGGCATCGCTGAGACCAATGTCCGAAACGTGCTCGGCGGTGTGACCGTGACTGGTCAGGAGCCGTGCCAAGGCGGGCGGCAACTGGGCATCCACCACGAAACGCATGGCCTAACGGGAGACGAGAACGGGGTGATCCAATTCGGCAGCAGCGTATTCGAGGCAGGCGGCGATGTCCTCGGGCTCCAGATAAGGATAATCTTCCAGGATCTCCGCTTCAGGGACTTTGGCTGCCAGCAGATCGAGCACATCCTTCACACGGATTCGCAGCCCCCGGATGCAGGGGCGACCTCCACATTGATTCGGATTGAAAGTGATGCGCTCGATCATGCCAATAGGATAATCCCGCTTTGCCCGATGGCAAAGGATGTTGGCAAGGGTGATTCAGACGCCCAAGATCCATCCCCTCTGCGGCAGACCGAAGTCTGAATCCACGCCAGTGATTCGTGATTGCTTTTGGCGGGGCGTTGTCACAGTCTTGGGGCACTGAGCCATGAAAACCATTCTTTATCCAGCCGTCCTTGGGGTGACCCTATTCCTTTCCAATCTGCAGGCGCAGACTCCTGCTGAGGTGCCGACGCCCTCCCGGGAGGAGGTGGAGAGTTATGTCACCGAAATGACCCGCTACATCCGAGGTCGGGAAGAGCGCGCGACGCGGATCGTGGGCCAGATCGAGGAGCTGGACAGCACGCTCAACGCCAATGTGGGCCGCGTCCTGACGATGCTGAAATCCAGCACGGACAGCCAGGACTCGAAGACGAAAGTGACGCGCATCAAACGGGAAGTCATCGAGCGGATCGAAAAGGCGGCGAAGTATTACGCGACGGAACGCGCCAAACTGGAAGAGGCCCTGCGGGTGTCCACCAACTCCTTCCAGCGCGAGGACTTGGTGAAGGAGCGCTCCGAGTTTGACTCGAAGATCAATAACATGATCAACATGGTGGTGGATCTCACGCTGAGCATGGACACCCACCAAGATTACGACAAGTACATCTATGAAAATGGCTCGGCTTTTGGCGGCTGGAACACGACCATCCGCAAGAACCCCGAGTATGAGCAAAACCGCCGCTCCACCCAACAAACGAGCGGAGCCAAAGACGGAGTCCGTGAGACGCTCCAGGAATCCCTCGACCGCCTCAAGGTGAAGCAAAGGGATCTGGAGCAGCAGATCACCAACCCCAAGCTCAATGAGGAATCCCACAAAAACGTCCAAGCCGAACTCGATCGAGTGACGGCCCTGCGCCAGGAGCGGATCGAGCAGCTCTACGCCGTCACCTCCGGCACGGCATCCTCAACGCCTTCACCCATCGGACTTCGGGATGCGCTTCAGATGGAAGATCTCATCCAAGCCGTGGCAGCCGATGCGCGTCGTGACATGGCGCATCTCTTTGCCCGTTACCGCGAACTGCGCGTGGAGCGTAACTCCATCGCCGATCAAAAGGTGCGTCTCGCACGCTCTGAACAATGGTTGAAAGCTCAACCCGCAAGCAAGTGAGCATGAATCGGATCGCCCTCACCCTCGCCACGGTCTTAGCCCTTGGATTTCTCTCCCTCGATTCCCACGCGCAGGACATCGAGCCGCGCCGCTGGAGCCACCTGCCCCTCGGAAGTCACTTTTTAGGCGGTGCCTATGCCTACACCACTGGCGACATCTTTTTGGATCCGCTTCTGAGGATCGAGGATGCCGAGTTCACGCTTCACACCACGGCTCTCAAATACATCCAGAGCTTTGAACTCCTGGGAAAATCCGCCCGTGTCGATCTCACTCAGGCCTATCAAACCGGCGAGTGGTCGGGGCTGCTCAACGGTGCGCCTGCGGGCATCAGCCGTGAAGGCTGGGCGGATACGAATGTGCGTTTTGCCATGAATCTCTACGGTGCGCCGCCTCTCGCGGGGAAGGAGTTTGCGGAGTATCGCGCGCGGAAAGAGCCTGAGACCATCGTGGGTGCCGGTTTGGCCGTGCAACTCCCGACCGGAGAATTCATGGAGGATAAACTGATCAACCTCGGCAACAACCGCTTCACCTTTCGGCCGCAGTTCGGCGTGGTGCATAATCGCGGCAAGTGGTCCATGGAGCTGACCACGGCGGCATGGCTCTACACGGACAATGACGAGTTCTTCAACGGAAGGCACCTCGAGCAGGATCCATTCTTCACTGCTGACAGTCATCTCATTTACACCTTCCGGCCCGGCCTCTGGTTGAGCGCCAGCCTCGGTTACGGCATCGGCGGTGAGACGACGGTGAACGGAAAGGCCAATGACGACAGCCAGAGCAATCTCGGCTGGGGGCTGGCGCTCGGCGTGCCCATCAATCGCTCTCTCGGCGTCAAGATCTCCTACATCGGCACGCGGACGTATGCGGACGTCGGTGCAGATACCGACACGCTGACCGCTGGCTTTTCCGTGATGTGGTAAATGGAGCCCGCCGCCCGTGATCTGATCACAACTGGCCTTCGATGGGCAGCATCGAGCAGACTCGCGACAGGAGTCGCTTCTTGAAACCCGCTTTGGGCTCCGCCTTCAGGATCACGTTTTCACCCTTCTCCTGAGTCGTCCATTGCAGGCCTGAATCCGTGAGTTCGACCCGATAGGTGCGTTGCGGCAGATTTTCCTCCACGCGCGCGAGCATTTGCGCAGCGAGCTCGGGGCTGTCGATGATCATGCCCATCTCCGTGTTCAGCTTCAAGGAGCGCGGATCCAGATTCATCGAGCCCACAAAAACCCAGCGTCGATCAAACACAAACGTCTTCGCATGAAGGCCCGCTTTGGAGGAGCCCGTGAGGCTGAAGCCAGATCCGCCCGCGTCGCTCGTCATCGGCAGCGCTTTCAGTTCACGGAGCTCCACGCCTGCCTTGAGCAAGCCCTCTCGATACCGCGCATAGCCGGCATGGACAGCGGCCACATCCGTGGAGGCAAGCGAGTTCGTGATCACCTTCACCGCCACACCGCGATGTTCCAGCCCCGCCATCCATTCCACACCTTCCTGGCCAGGGATGAAATAGGGCGACACCAATATCATTTCCTTTTTCGTGTTCTGCACGATGTCCCGCATCTGCGGTGCCAGGTGCGTGGAGGCATCCTCAGGGCGCGTCGTCACCTTTTCGGGTTGATCACTGACCACCACTGCCTTGCCCTCGAGGAAGCGGATTTCACTCAAGGGAGTGGTCACCAGCTGGCTCGATCTTAACTCAGCTGCATACGGCGTGCCCTCCATCTTTTCTCGATGAGCCAGAAGCTCGTGCTGACCTTTTTCCAGATCCGAGGCGGAGACCTTCTCGCCACTGACCTCCGAGATCGGCACCGCAGCCGCGCAGTTCCAGTAGCGCTCAAAGGTCTGCGTAACTTCCCTCACCACCGGGCCTTTGGCCACCACGTCAAAGTCGGCAAAGTTCATTCCATCCGCCGCGCCAAAGTATTCATCCCCGATGTTGCGTCCGCCCACGATGGCCACCTTCCCATCGGCTGTGAATGACTTGTTATGCATGCGCCGGTTCACGCGCTTGAAGTCCAAGAGCGTGCCGAGCATCCGGTGAGAGCGCAGGCTGATCGGATTGAAGAGTTTCACCTCAATGTTTGGGTGGCTGTCGAGAATGAGTAAGCTGCGATCCTTCGCCGCAGTGCCCATGTCATCCAGCAAGAGGCGCGCCTTCACCCCGCGCTGCGCCGCTTGGATCACGGCTCCGGCGAGCAGTTTGCCCGTCTGATCGCCGTGCCAAATGTAATACTGGAGATCCAGGGTGTGCTGCGCGTTTCCGGCGAGAGCCATCCGCGCCACGAAAGCCTTCGGCCCAGAGGCCAGAGGTAAAATGCCGGATGCGGTTCCACTGTGTTTTGAGTTCATTGGAGTGAAGGGAGTGCCGTTTGTAGAGCCTACGATTCGAGTGACCGCTGGCTTTGGTTTGGAGGCGCAACTGATCAGGTTGCCGCAAAGAATCACGAGAAGCGGCGCGATTGCCATTGCACTCCGTCGTTGAATTTGGCTCATCATCATGTTCAGGATGCTCTTTCAGAAGATGACTCGCCTTCATCGAGGGATCGCCACCGTTGTCATGCTCGCCGGACCGGTTTGAATCGTCGGCTTTGTGGCACCGGTAAACCGAGGCTGGCGGCGGAGCAGCGCACGACTGTGGGTTTCTGCGCGGCTGAACACGGCTTTGTAAACTTCGCAGTAAGGATCCTTTGCCAGCATGGTGCCCAGCGCACTGTAGGTGCGCACAGGACATCCGCCGTGGCAGATGGAAAGGAAGCGGCACTCGAGGCAGTCCTCATGCTCGACGAGATGTTTCGGGCGCTCAATAAACTCCCGTCTTGCGGGGCTGGTGCGCAGCATCTGCGTGAGATCGGCATCGCGGAAGACATTGCCAAAAAACGTCTCGGGGTAGCTTGTCACCCAACAGTCACACTGCGCCACAGAGCCCTTGGAATCCACGCTGATGAATTGATTCGAGCAGTTCTCTTTCCAAATGCAAGGCAGTCGCGCGGGCGCACCCGTGAAGTGATGGATGAGTGAGTCGAATGGACCAAGCGAGATGCCTGCGGCGTGTCCGCGCTCCATCCAGATATCAAAAAGTTCAGAGAGGAATCTCGCCAGCGCGGTTTTGTCGAGGTCAAACTCCGCTTCCACCGCTTTTGCCGGTCCTCCAGGAAACGGAGTGTTCACTTGGAAACTTTTGAGCCCAAGTTCTTCGGTGTAGTAGCGGTAAAAGGCATCGGCACCTGCGTCGATACTGCCTTGGTGAAGCACCGCGATGACGCCGATGTCGATGCCGGCGGCCTGCGCCTCGCGGAGTCGCTGCGTCCAGATTGCAGTGTAACCCTCCGCGCTTCCGCTGAAGAGCTTGCGGTGGAGATTCGGAAAGTCCATCGAGGTGCCGAGCGATCCGCCAAACATATCCTTTAGCACTTCATTCCAGGCGGGCGAGTAACTGATGAGATTTGTCTGGAGGTAGTGGGTGAAGCGGCGACCTCGCACCGCGGCCGCATCGTCCATGATCTTCCCGGCTTCCACAAACCACGCAGGACCCATGATCATTGCCTCGCCACCCTGCCAATAGATCTCGCATTCCTCGATGCCTTCGTGCTCGATGTGATCGAGGAGTTGCTTAGTGAGCAGCGGCACTAGCAGCATCGAAAGACGATGGGGCTCCTTGTGCTCGAAGCAGTAGGTGCATGCCACATTGCACTCCGCAGTGGGAAGGAGGATGACGCTAAAAACACGGTTGCTCATGAGGAGGATTCAATTTCTTGGGTGGCCAGATCACGAGTGATTTCAACGGCCGCAGATTCGAGCGTGGCAAAGAGTTCCTTTACTCCCGCGCAATCATAAGCGGGATCGGGCCATTTGAAATAGCCAGCGCAGATTGGCTGCCATCGGCATGTGGCACACTCGGCACCCGTCTTGAGAAGGTCCGAAAGATGGGCCTCAACGAAATCGGGTTCGTGGAGCGCTTGGCCCGCAGGGTCGACGTGGCAGAAAAAGGCAGGGTCCTGTTCAAGAAAAGTCCAAAGTGTGCCTTCTTCCATACCGCGGAAGGCTGAGAACACCGAATGGAAAAACTCGACAGGAACTTCAACCATGGGATCCCGAAGATAAAAATGGGCCGCCTCGTTCAACTCAACCAAAGACTGAGGGCTCGGCTGACCGGGGAGAAGCCGCACAGGCAGTTGCAGAGACGCCGCGAGCCGCAGGGCTTTCAGGAAGCCTGGCCGGGTCGGAATGCTGACCCTGACCTCACGCACCAAGCGGACATCGACAAGCCGGTAGAGAGAAGAGAACTCCAGCGCAGGATCGCTCAGGATGACATCCAGCGGGATTTGCATCCCCCCTTGGGCCGCAAGTGCCCAGACTTCTGGGTCACCGATCAGCCCCTCGACTTGAATGCTTTCAGCGTTTGGGTTCGGAGCGCGCAGCCAATGCGTGAACTCCTCACGCGTCTGCACGACGACGGTAAATGGGCCACCGCTGGAGTCCTCCGCGAGTGTCGCCGGAAGGAACACCATGGGCGCGGCAGGATTTTCAGGCACGAGATGAAATCAGGATACTGCTCCTAATAACGACCATTGATCCAACCGCCAATTCCCCGGCCATTGATCCAGCTACCTCCACCACCCCGCCTATTGATCCAGCCACCACCGCCACCTCGCCGATTGATCCAAGATCCGGCTTGCGCCTCCGTCCCAGTGCCGATCACGGTTCCGACCACGGCGGCAATCGCCGCCCCGGACCACTTCCCCATGCCTTGGAGGAAGAGTCTCCGGTTTTGAAGTTCTGCTTCCTCATGGGGAACCACGTTTTCGTTGGATGGTGTATCGCTCATAGCATCGAAGAGGTTTGAGATTGGTCCGAAAAATTGCGATCTTACTTTCCTGTCAGGGTCGAGAAATGCATCGCCGCGATCTTCCAATCACCGCTGGCCTTCGAGGCTGTGAGGGAAATGTTCATCGGGAACGCGAAGTCCTTGTTGTCTTTTTTACCTTTGACCTCGCCCGACGCCATCAGCCAGCCCATCCCAGTGGCGAGCTCCCCGAATTTAAATTGATACGTGAAGTCTTGTTGACCCTTGTCGAAACCTTGGAAAAAATGCTCATAAGCATCTTTAATCTCCTCCGTCCCAGACCAGACTTCTCCTGGACCCGACCCGATAATGACGGCCTTGGGAGCCAGCGTGGCGAGAACGCCCTCCATATTGTGGCTGGTCATGGCATCGTCGTGCGCCTTGAGCAAAGCCCGGATTTTCTCCAGTTCAGGATTTTTGGATTCTGCATCCTCGGCCTTGGCCGTGGAAGTGAGGCCGGCAATGGCAGTGACCGCTGTGAGCCCGGTGATGATTGAATTTCGACGGTTCATGGTATGGGGGGAGGTGAGTTTGGCTGAGATAATGAGGAACGGTGTTGTGCACCCATCCTCTTCACGCTGTTTTTATAATGGGTCCCGTTGAATTTGTCATCCTAATTTAAAGTGGGTTTCATGCGCTCTCCTCGTTAGATCGAGCTTCCAAGTTTGTTAGGCGCTTTTGCTCTGAATTCATTTTTGCGCCCGGGTTCGATCAAGGTGCGGGAGGACTGGAGAAACCGGGACGATTCACGCGAATCAGCCTGGAGAAATCAGGTGAGGCATCGGCAGCGAGTGCGGCCGAGTTGATCAGGGCTTTGGGTCGCAGTTCCGCAAAGGACAATCCGTCGGTGAAAAAAGCATTTCTCTCGAAGAGCATCTCATCTCCCTTGCCATTCACGAGCATCCTCCAGTCCCACGGCAGGCGCTGGTGCTGCGGGTGCTGACTGCGGATGGCGGTGGTGCAGTTGGTCGTCACCGCATTGTACCAGCGGGGCTGCCCGCGCAGATCATTGAGCGTGTTCACGTATTCCATGAACCTCTCTCGAGCGCGTTCGGGTGTGACTTTCGTGCGGTAGAGGTAGGATTCTTCGCCCTTTCGGTAGTTCGTCCGCAGGCGGATCACATCGCGCTCATCGGCGGCGATGTACGTCAGTTCGAATTGCCGATAGATGCCTCCGATGGCTGAGTACTTTTCGCCCACCTCCTTTCGGGTCTCGATGGAGAAACAAATGGGCAGTGCATCGGCGAACTGGAAGCTCGCAATCGGATGCGCCATCAAGGGTGAGCCCCAGTAGTTGACAAACAAATCCACGCCCGTGATCTGCGAGAGCCGCACCGTCCGGTTCTCCCACCGGGGCGTGAGATCCGTCGCTGTGCGGTAGTCGCAGTTGCGGATGTTGTGCAGCGTGATCTCGTCGCCCTTCACTTCCGCCCACGCGAGCTCCGCCACATCGGGCTGCCAAGGGCGATCTTTGCGCGGCTCCAGCGTCAGCCACCACGCCAGCACGATCCCACAAGCCACGAAGACGCTCGCGATTTTTTTCCAGGCACCCCGGATCACAAATAGCATCGCCGCCACACCGATCAAAAAGACCCAAGGAGCGAAACTCTTCGCCAAAGGGAAATCAAAGTACAGCGCGCCGAAGGCCCAGAGTAAAAAAAGCAAAGCCGCGATGCCGGCTGCCATCTTGAGCCAAACCGAATCCAGAAAACGAGCCCGCCCTCCGGTGAGAGATGGCGGTGGAGGAGTGGGGTTGGAAAGATCTTCTTTCACGATGGATTCGAATTCAGGTGGGTGTGTGAAGGGCTGGCCCTCCGATCGATGAGCAGTGCCACGGAAGCAGCCCGGCCTCAAGTGGGTTCATGGTGCAATGAATTCCCGTGATCAGAAATGGGGCTCGACCTTACCTGAACGCTGCTTTGACTTGGTCGCTCACTTGGTCGGTCTCCGCTGCCTCGGCTGGCCTTTTTGGGCGTTCGAATGAGCCGGTGGCGCTGCATCGGATGAGATCGGAGGGCCTTGCATCAAGGGGTGTCTATTTGGATTGGGTATTCGAAAGGCTTGCCTTTAAATCGAGGAGCGGTTGCTGGCTGATGCCGACCAATCCCTGTCGCGGACGGTCGAGATCGGCGATGAGAGTGATCACGACGGCGACGAGCAAAGGAAGCATCGCGTTTGAGAAAATGCTGCGTGATCCACTGGCACCGGCGCCATAGCCGCAGGAACAACAGCCGATCCCTGCAACGACGAGAACGAGCAGCCAAACGGCGCTCGGAACTTTGGCACGAAGCGCGGCGAGGCTGGAGGCATCGAGGTCGATGGTTTCATTCAGCGTGTCAATGAAAGTGGCCGTGATCGGCGTCGGCGCTTCTTTGGCGGAGGCGGTGGCATGTGCCCACATCTCCCGCTGAAGGGCAGCGGTCTCGTTCTCGGCTTCAATAATCTTCTTGACCTCAGTTCCAGCATTGTAGAAGTCCAGCCGGACATCGACGTAGCGGCGAAGCATTTCTTCGACGGCAATCTTGTGGGTGTCTGGCAAAAGCGATGCGCGGAGAAAAGTGGTGCCGATGGAGTTCGCCTCCTGCAACACGAGGTCGCGTCGATTTTCGTAGCGGGCCACCGCCATGGAGAACGTAAAGCCCAGTAACAAGGCAAGCATTCCCAGAACTGCTCCTTGGATGCCACCGATCTGGCCTCTGCGGGCCTCGTCTTTTGCGATCCAGAGTTTCAATCCAGCCCGGAATCCGATTTCAGTGAGCACGAGCATTAACAGCCCAACCACACCGATCACCATCCATTGATTGTGGAAGATTGAGGAGAGAATCTTGTCCATAGAAAGTTTCAGGTTGATTGGCTTGACTCGATCCCATCACGTGAAGCCAGCTTCGCATAGAGACCCATGACCGCCATGGCCGCAAGAGCATAGGCGGCGATCGCGGGTATGAGCCGCTGATCCTGGATGTGCTGACCCGATAGCAGCAAAGCCAGACCGACGTGACGATTCGCATTACAGATGGACAAGGTCTGAACCACGGGTGTTGCCCGACCGAGCAGCAGACGAACGGCGAGTATGCAGCCGATGGCGAGGATCGGCGCGGCTAAAGCCACCCAAGGGCTCGCCTGAGCCAAGGTCGGACCCATTTTGTAAAGCACCAGGATGAGCATGAAAATGAGCAGCGCATTGCCGACTTGATTCAGAATGCGCTGAGCCTTGATGGAAAAGGAAGGAGCCAGCCACATCAGCGCCATCCCTAAAAGCAGGGGAGCGAACTGCTGCTGTACGACCACACCCACCAGCTTCATCGGTGACACCCAAATATCCCGTCCATACAACCAGCCACCACCCCAAATGAGAAGAGGAATGATCCAAGGCGTCAGAAGCGCGCCCCACACCTGATAGCTCCCCGCGATCTGCCTATCGAAACCCTTCTTCGCCGCTCCGCGCGTCATCAATGGCGCACCCGGCACCACGGAGACGAGAAAGAGTCCCGCCGTGGTCGGGCCATCCAGTGGCAAAAAATGCCCAAGCAAAAGAGCGAGGAGCGGCGGCAGGAGAAAAGTCGCCGCCACCAGTTTCATCCAAATGGCCGGCGTCAATCGTCGCCAGTTGTCCAACAATTGTCGGGGACTTAGACTCATGCCGACGGAGACCATCAGCATGAAGACAGCGGCGGGTAGAAGCATTTTCATGGGCTTATTGGGTTTGTACCGAAAGCGGGGTTGATGTGATTTGGAGATCGCCGCCGATGCGAATCCAGGGGTGACGGCGACGTTGCAGAAGACCTGGTAGTGGAGTGAGACTCACCTCGCGGAATAGACGGGCTTCCCTTCTTTGATTGTTTCAAGCACCTTGATGTCTTTGATGGCCATCGGCTCGATCTTGAGCGGGTTTTTGTCGAGGATGACGAGGTCGGCGAGTTTGCCGTCCTTCACGGCCAGAGCCTCGACATACGCCGCCTCCTTGCCAGCCATGGTGAGGATGGAACCTCCGTGATAAAGGGTGTCGGCGGTTTGAGAGAAGACCGGCCCTGAGACCAAGCTGAAAGCGCCGAGCGCTTTGATGAGGAGCGTGGTTTTCATGGGTGAGGAGGAGGCTCTTGGTATGAGGGAAAAGGTGGTTTATTTGCAGGTAGCCCGACCTTTGTAGGGTTGGGCTGCCTGTGGGAAGGGAGCTGCTGTGCTCAATAGTAGCCCCTACCTCGGTAGCTGCGGGCGGGAGCGTAGTAGGGGGTGCCGGTGTAGTAGCTGCGACGAGCGCGACCGGCCATGCCACCGGCGGTGCCTCCGATCAGGGCTCCGGCGGCGGCTCCTTCCCAGCCACCAACGGCTCCACCGATGGCGGCGCCAGCGACGCCGCCTCGGCGGCGACCCCGGACGACGGGGCTGGGATGAGGGGCGACGCAACTGACCAATTCGAGTGCAGTCAGGGTGACAAGGAGGATGCGGATGAGAGTCTTCATGGCGGGTGAGCGGTGGGGGTGAAGGTTCATTGGGCGGCGGTTTGTTTTTCGAGTTTGGCGGTGTGAGCTTCGGCTTCGGCCTGGTCGATGGAGCCGTCACCGTTGGTGTCCACCCCAGCGAACTGCTTCTTCAGGCCGCCTTTGGAGAGCGCAACCTTTTCAGACTCGGCATAGGTGACTTTTCCGTCGCCGTTGAGATCCCGCTCGGCGAAGACTTTGGCGTCGAATCCGGGTTCGACCTCGCGGGCTTCTTCGAGCGTGACGTGGCCATCGCCATTGAGGTCGAAGCGATTGAAGAGTCGAGGGAGGCCGACCTTGTTGACTTCGGTCAGGGACAGTTTGCCGTCTTTGTTGGCATCGGCTTGCAGGAACAAGTCGCGGTCGGTTTCAGTGCTGGCGCAGGAGGACAGCAGAGCCGCGGCGAGCGTGGAGAGGTGGAGGGTGTGTGATTTCATGGGGTGTGAGAGGGGTGAAGCGAGGTTGCCGCGAAGAGTATCGAATCTGTGGGCGATTGGCAACTCCCGAGAGGAAGGCGGGTTGCGGGTACCGATGCTGATCCGCTGGCCTGCGCGCATCAACGCGTGGAGGGTGTCGAACGGTATCCAGACGAATGAAGATCTGTTTGCGACGCTTGCGGTGGCGGCAGGGATTGAGGATGTATGGGGTCAGCTCAAGGCGTCGAACAAAGTTTGCATTGATGGCGAAGATAACCTGGCCCACTGGACGGGTGAGGCACCCTCGAAAAGAAACATCGTATATGACAACAACGAAACCGAACTAACGGCGATCCGCATTGGCAACTGGAAGTCTCACTCCATGCAGCGCTGCGCCCTATCGAGCGACGGGCTCGGAGCGTGACTGCGCGACGGATGCGACTAATGAATCCAAGTCGCGAATGCAGTGTCCTCCATCTGGTGAGTCGTTCGCGTCGGCTGTAGGAGCAGAAGTTCGGAAGCCTGGGCTGGAAACTTTTGCTCAACACATGGCTAGGCTGAATCGGGCGGATTTAGACTGGAGAAGGGGGCGTTGTTTGGCCGCGGGTTCATTTCTCTGGCTGCTCCGATTGCATGTGAGTCTGGCCACGGTAGAAGCGGGCGACAAAAACAAAGAGCACGGCGGTGATGGCCATGCATTTCACGAAGAACCAATAGTAGGCGGCACCGTCGAGGGTGGAGCTGCCTTTGTTTTGCTCAATCCACGCATTGACGAGTGAGGTGAAGAGATTCCCCAAAGAAACGCTGCACAAGTAAAGGGCCATGACGAAAGACTTCAGTCTCGGCGGGGCCTGCGTGTAGGAAAACTCAAGGCAGGTGATGGAGATGAGGATCTCGGCTGTGGTGATGAACAGGTAGGCCAAAATCTGCCACCACACGCTGGGCAATAAGCCGGCGGTGATCTGCGACTCGATCCAAGCCGGAATGATGAAGGAGGGAATGGCGACGAAGAATCCAAAGGCAATTTTCCGCAGGGGCGTGAGCTCGACAAGTCTCCCCACAGCGGGATAAATCCAGAGGGAGAAAAGAGGAATCAGCAGCACGACGAGGACCGGATTGACACTCTGGAGCTGAGAGGGCAAGAGCTCGATGCCGAAGAGATGACGGTCCATTTTTTCGGCCTGTGTGACCCAGCGAGATGCGGTCTGATCAAAGAGAGACCAGAACATGGCCACAAATACGTAGAGGACCGCCAGCGCACCGAGAGTGCGGAGGAATGCGGGCTGCCGGAGCTCATGGAGGAATTTTTTGCGCTCCGGGACGATGTGCGCAAAGTCTTGACGGCCCATCCAAAACAAAATCGTGGCGATGAACATGAGCACGCCGGGTAGCGCGAAGGCGATGTGCGGGCCGTAAACCTTCAGCAACCAGGGGGTGATGATCATGGAGAGCAGCGACCCCGAATTGATGGCGAAGTAAAACCAGTTATAGATGCGAGGCAGGAGGTGGGCATTCCGCTGACCAAACTGGTCTCCGACATGCGCCGAGACGCAGGGTTTGATTCCACCCGACCCAATGGCAATCAGTGTGAGACCGAAAAATAGCCCCGAGCGGGTGTTGTCTATCGCCAGGGCCAGGTGGCCCAAGCAGTAAATCAAGGAGAGGCCAATGATGGTCTTGTATTTTCCCAGCCAAAGGTCGGCTAAAAGAGCACCGAGAAGAGGCGTGAAATAGACGGCCGAAATGAAAGCATGAGTCCACTTGGAGGCCTCTGCCTCGGTCATGAGGTCCTTGGCTCCTCCGTGCGTCACCATGGCCGTGGTCATGAACACCATGAGGATGGCCTTCATGCCGTAGAAACTGAAGCGCTCCGCGAACTCGTTTCCGATGATGTAGGGAATGCCAGGCGGCATTTTCTCCGTGGCGATGGGGGAGGTGCGGAACATGGGGTTTCTTGAGGGCTGACGATGCGTGCTCACTTCACTGCACGTCGGCGGCTGTGTCGAGATTTTTCGAGTCGGGGGCAACTTGTGCCTTTCGGTTTTACGGGCTGGCACGAAGGTGGCAGCGTCCCTTTCTCCCACCCTCCTCATGATCGCCCCTGAACTCGCTTGGTACTGCGTGCACACAAAGCCGAAGTGTGAACACACCGCTTCATCAATGTTGCGGGATCTGGGACCTGAGATCGAGACCTACTGTCCGCGCATCCGGTTTCAAAGGAGCACGACGAGAGGCAAGGTGTGGTTTGTGGAGGCTTTGTTTCCAAGTTACTTTTTTGCCCGCTTCGATGCGAGCACTTGGTTGCGCGCGGTGAAGCACTCCCAAAATGTGATCCGGGTGGTGGAATTTGGCGGTATCCCGATTTCCATCTCTGATGAGACCATCCGCCGCCTGAAAAGCGAAATGAGTGAGGCGGAGGTGCGTGAGGTGAAGATCGGAATCAAAGTGGGTGATACGGTCGAGGTAACGGAAGGACCGATGCGGGGGCTGGTGGGTATCGTCGAGCGGGTGCACTCGGGCGAGGAGAGGGTGCGTATCCTGCTGGATTTTCTCGGGCATCAAAGCGCTCTGGATGTGAACGCGAGCAAGGTGATTTCCGAGACGGCGGGACGGGCGTTGGTGGCGACGTCTTTAGGCATGCAGAGTATGCCTTCTGACGCTAGACGAGGTTGACGGGAACGGCGGACGGCCCGAGTCTCGCCGTCCGGGCCCGCCTAGGGCGTTATCTCCCATGCGTTTGCTTGATCCATTTTTCAAATTGCTCCAAGGCCTTTGGCTCTGGATGCGCAGGACCCCGCACTTGGGAGCTGCATCCTTGGTAATTGCAGTGGGAGTCATGCTGTTTGCCAAGCAGGCGGGCTACCACGAATCGAGGTTGCCTTGGATGCCCGATCACGGCCCCGAAATGGTGAAAGGCTGGTTATCGCCGTCACCTGCACTTCTGGCCTTCTACTACCTGATGCCCTACCTGAAACTGTGGGCGCTCTTGGGTGGGATTGTTTATCACCTCGGGCTCCTTCGTGCTTTGCCCGACATTGATCAGTTAAAATGGCCCACTTGGATTGCCTGTGGATTCCTGGCCACTTGGGCCGTGTGCAATGATCTGCACGATCAGCTTGAATACTCACGGCTGACGGTGATGGGGGAGCCGCCCTGGGTGGAGGGTTACATTTTGAAGTTGGTGATGATCGCCATCGCCTGCCTGATGCCGGCGGTGGCGCTTTCCTACTACGCGAGTTGCAAGCTTTTGGACCGTTTCGTTCTGCGCTCTTTTGTTCAACCGCTGGTTTTTTGTTTTGTGGCGATTTGCCTGCTTTGGATGATGTGGGACATGCTGGACAGCCTGCGTGATTTCCAGGAGGCAAAGACGCCCATCAGTCAGATCGCGACCTTCTACCTCAGCTTGGTTCCCTACATTTTTGTGGAGACGATCTGGGCCGTGCTCCTGCTCTCGACTCTTTTTACCTTCACCCGGATGTCGAGGAGTAATGAGTTGATCTCCATGCTCGGTTCAGGCAAGAGCCTTTGGCAGGTGATGAAGCCCGTGTTCACCGTGGGACTGATGGTCTCCTTCCTCAGCCTCGCAGCAAATTATTACTGGGCTCCGCGGGCGGAGGGTAACCGGCAGGCGATCATGCTAGCCCTGAGCGAGTCAGATGGAAGCGGTGCCTCCCTGGCGCAGTCACTCATGTATCATGATGCCCCGACTCGACGCACCTGGTTCATTGGAAGTTTCCCCTTCAATCTTCGCGAGGGAAAGTTACGTGGGGTCGAGGTCTTCACGGAAAATGAAAAGGGCCAGCTCATCCACTCGATCCGTGCAGGTGCTGCCTACTGGTGGCCGGGAGGAATGTGGTCTTTCTACCACTGCATTGAGCGCACTTACGTGGATGGGAATCCTGAGACCCAGATTCGCCACGGATTTAACGATACTCCGAATCGGCTCGACGTGGAGAACTGGCCGGAGACGCCGTGGAGTATCATCAGCTCCTCTCTCCAGCCTGACTTCATGAGCGTTCAGGAGTTGGTCTCGTACCTGAAGGCTCACAGTGAGGATATCAAAGGGAAGCTGGCTGCTTTCCGCACTCAGTTATTCCACCGTTTTGCCTTTCCGATGCAGTGCCTCATTGCGGTCATCATCGCCGCTCCGCTAGGAGTCTCCTATTCGAGAAGAGGTGCTCTGGGTGGAGTGGCTGGAGCCATCCTGACGCTGATCGGTCTTGTGTTCCTCAACCAGCTCTTTGTGAGTATGGGAAAAGGCATGAAATTGAAACCCGAGATCGCTGTTTGGATTCCCCACCTTATCGTGGGTTGTGTGGGTGTGATTCTGTTTGCTTATCGCTCTCGGAATCGAGATCTTCCCTCCTTCTCTTGGCTTTTTCAGATGTTTAGACGCAAAAAGAAACCAGTCGCTCCCCGCCGCCGGGTGTCCATCTAGGACATCAGCCTTTTAATCCGACCTGATACCATGATACAAGCCTGGAACATTCGTAGCCGTGCGCATCTGTGCTCGCTTTCAGGGCGCGCTTTTTCAGAAGGTGAGCCGTTCTACACTGCGATTTATTTTGACCCTGAAACCAGCGGCTACCTTCGGCGCGATGTCTCTCTGGACGCATGGGAACAGGAGCTCTCCGAGCGGAAACCCATCGCCTACTGGAAGACGGCATACACGCCTCATGTGGCGGAGGAACGGCCCGAGGTCACCTCGAAAGAGAGCGCTATGACATTGCTGCAGCGATTCATCGAAGAGGATGAGCCCAACACCGAGAACGCCCGCTACATTTTAGCTCTGATGCTGGAGAGGAAGCGCATCCTCAGTCCCACCGCCACCAAGGAGACCGAGACCGGTAAAATGCTGTTCTACGAAAACAAGAAGACGGGGGAAGTCTTCATCGTGCGAGATCCCGAGCTCAGGCTGGATGAGCTTGTCCAAGTTCAAGACGAGGTGGCCATGCTGCTCGGATTTGGCGGACCTGCTGCGGAGGCTGCCAAGGCCTTGGGAATGTCTTTTGATGCCAGTGGCAAGCTTAACCCTGGTGCCCCTCCCGAGGTTCCCTCAGAGGCTCCCGCGACGGCTACGGCGAGTGAGGAACCCAACGAAGAGAAGGACGAGCAGGAGAGCGCCTAGCCCCAATGCGAGCAAGGAGAACCCCGAGCCACGCGGTTCCGGCTCGACCGGAGAAATCACGGGAGCTGAGGGTGTCTCTGCGACGAAACGCAGCGGAAAAGGACGACTGTTTTCACCGGGGAAGACCACATTCGGCCGCTTTTCCATCTCACCTTCAAAACTGCTGAGCAAGATCATGCTCACGCCTGCATCCTGGGACAACAAGGCCTCAAAAGTGGTCGCCCCTTCTGGCGCTTTGCCTCTCGCTTCAGCGAGTAAATGCACCTCCTGGGTGGACTCCGCCATGGGCTGATTGGTAGCGCCGTCCATCGGCTGAAACACGGAGGGAGGTAAGGGCACAAGCCCAGTGCTGAATTTCAGTTGCAGCGCTTTTTTCAAATAGGCTGCAGCCGTCTCGAAGGTTTTCTTCTTTTCGGCATCGGACTGATCCTGGAACCACTGGACGGGCACAGGCGGCAAGGAGGAGGGCTGCGCCGAGAGAAATAGCCGGGGATCTACATTGATGCGGACCAAGTAAGTGCGGTCTTTGGAAAACAACGCCTCCACGGACAAGCTCGGAATCTGATGTGCCTCCAAGGGAAGTCCCAATACCGCCAAAACCAGCAAACACCCGGCACCGCACAAAAACTGAAAAGATAACCTATGAAACATGGTGGCACTGAAAGAGGACCCATCGTATGCACTCCGATTCCGAGCAAGGCGGAAATACATTTCTCAAATCGTCAAAGACCTTGGCTTGACATTTGCGCTCAGACTCGCTTCAAAGGACGCTGACACATTAAATGGCAGCATTATTACGAGTAGCAGACAGCGGTGAAACGCACCTTTTGGAGGACTTTAACCTGCTCGGGCGTAGCCATGACGCGACGATCCGACTCAATGACACGGGAATCTCCCGCCAACACGCCACCATCCGGAAAGAGGGCCGTCTCTTTTGGATCACCGATCTCGGCAGTGCCAACGGATCTTACGTGAACGACGTGGCGCTGAGCGCCGCACGTGTGCTCCGCCATGGTGATCAAATTCAGCTCGGAACGCTCCTTTTGATTTTTGATCAGGACGAAAGTGGCAGCACTCAAGAATTAGTGGGCGGCAAGACGCAAATGCTGCGCACGGCGGTGAATCTGCCCGTGAAGACCGTGGAGGCCACGCTCCTCGTCGGAGACTTGAAAGACTTTACGCGTATCTCCTCTCAACTCACCGCTGAGGAGGTGGCGATGATGCTGCGTGAGTGGTATGCCGACTGTGAAGCGATCCTCAAGCCACTCGGAGCCGTGATCGATAAATTCATCGGCGATGGTGTCTTCGCCTACTGGCCCGCCAGTGACGTTGACACCCGACTCCGTGCTCTCGAGGCCGCGCGCATGCTCAGCCGACCTGAGGCCGCTCACTCGCCGACGCGCAAAGTGCTCCGCGAGACCAAAGGAATCATCGTCCAATGCAATGTGGGTCTCAATGTCGGCCCCGTGGCGCTGGGAGCCATGGGCCGAGGCTTGAACACCGCGGTGGGTGAAGCTGTGAATCTGACCTTCCGCATCGAGGGCCTGACCCGACAGTTGGGGGTGCCTGTGCTGGTGGGCTCCGGTTTTGTGCATCAAATGCCCGATGCATCGGGCGTTTTTGATGCGAAGGGACCCCATCTCGTGAAGGGGCAGCCCGATCCTATTGACGTTTACGGGCTCAGGGAATTGTAACTCAAAGAAACCGCTCTCGGAGGTGCGTGAGATGCCATTTGGGCTGGATCTCCCGACCCGTAGCACTGCGGATCAGCTCTCGGGGCATGATGAGGCTGCCCTTTGCATGCACCATCTCGCGCAACCATTTCAAGAGAGGCGCATAGTCCGCACGAGCCAGTGAATCACCGATCTTCCGCTGCTTCTTCGCCGCTGCAAAAAGCTGTGCTGCATTCAGATTCCCGAGCGTGTAAGTCGCGAAATAACCGAGCCCGCCCATGCTCCAGTGGATATCCTGAAGGCATCCCCGCGCATCATCTGGCGGCCTCATGCCGAAGAGCTCCTCGAATCCGTCATTCCACGCCTGAGGCACGTCTTTGACTTTGAGTGAGCCATCCACCAACCGACGCTCCAGTCCAAAGCGCAGCAGAATGTGCAAATCATAGGTGGCCTCATCCGCCTCCACTCGGATGAACGAAAACTCGGCCTTCCAGATCGAGCGCAGAAACTCGTCCAGGGTCACTTTCTTCAAGTGAGGGAAAATCTCCGCAGCCCGCGGTAACCACTTCTCCCAAAATGGACGCGAGCGGCCCACGTGATTCTCCCACAGCCTCGACTGGGACTCATGGATGCCGAGGGAAACAGCTGTCCCCGAAGGCAAACCAAAGTCCTCCTGCAAAAGCCCCTGCTCATACATGCCGTGACCCGCCTCATGCAGCACCCCGAAAAGTGAGGAGGTGAAATCACGCTCGTCGTATCGAGTCGTCAGTCTCACGTCACCCGCACCCAGCGTCGTGCAAAACGGATGCGCCGTGGTGTCGATCCGGCCTGCTTCAAAATCAAAACCCAAACTCTCAGCAATCTCACGATTCAAGAGCTGTTGTTTCTCGATCGGATACTTCCCCCGCAATGCTGTCGGAGAGACGCCCTTACTCGCCTCGACCGCGCCTCGGGCGATCTGAGTCAACTCCGGCTTCAGGGCTGAGAACAATTTATCAATCTCCCGGGTGCTGGCCCCTTTTTCATACCCCGCCAGAAGGGCGTCGTAGGGCTCACCTTCATATCCCCAGAGCTCCGCTTTTTTTCGGGCGATGCCCAGCAGCTTTTCCAAGTGGGGGGCAAAGAGCGCGTAATCTGATTTTTTTCTCGCCTCGACCCATGCAGCTTTGCCGTGAGACGTCGCTTCACTTTCTTCCTCCACCAGGTTCTTCGGGATGCGCACAGCGCGCTCGAGTTCTTTGCGCCACTCCCGCAAGTTCGCCGCTTCTTTGGAGTCAAAAGCGCGCTTCTCCTTTTCAGCCTTCTCCAGCCTCGTGCGAAACTTTTTTCCTGTGGCCAGTTCATGCGCCTTCCCTGTCAGATAAGCGAGCTGATGCGCGCGATGGCCCAGGCCCCGGTCCGGCATGTAGGTCTCCTGGTCCCAGCTTAAAACCGAGGCACTGCTGTTGATGATTGAGACTTCGCGTGCGAGCGCACAGACCTGATCATACGACTTCGTCATGGAGCCACGCATTCACGAGGACGCACCCTCGCGCAACTCAGATCCGCTATTGAAACCCTCAAAAGTCCACACTTGCGAGCCGCCCCGTTCTCCGAGATGCTTCGATCTACTCCCATGGAATCTCACGACGTTCTCCGCCTTGCATTGGAAAAGAGTCACGCCAAAGAAGTCGCCTCAGCGATGGGTGTCTCGCTCTCTCTCGTTTACAAGTGGGCGCAGCCCGATGACAAAGACGGCAGCGGCGTCCCGAATCCACTCGACCGGATCGCCCAGCTCTTTGAAATCACCCGGGATGAGCACCTCATCCAGTGGCTGAGTCAGCGCGCGGGCGGTTACTTTGTGCGGAATCCGCCCAGCACCTGCAAACAAGGATTTGAGGTCATGCCCGCCACTCAGGAGATTGTGCAGCAGTTTGCTGATCTCCTCGGCTCCATCAGCCAAGCCGCCTCCGACAATGCCATCACCGATCCTGAAGCCGCCAAAATTCGCCATGCCTGGGACGAATTGAAGCGCTTCACCGAAGGTTTCGTTCGGTGCTGCGAGGAGGGCGACTTTGCCAACCTCAAGAGCTTGGCAGCTTCGAAAAAGTAGCTGCCGCCGATCGAGGAAGTAAAACCCCAGAGCCAATCAATTGATTCGCCGCCGACGGAAGAAGAGAACGAGCAGGCCAACCATCAAGAGCATCAGGCGACTTGGCTCGGGCACCACCACGACGATTCCATGAGATGCAAAAGCGGAGGTGTCCCAGAGTTGCACGCCCGTCAGGTTTGGTAAGTCAATGTTTCCGACACCTCCCCCCGCGTTGAATGTGTTCTCCCTACCCTAACGCCATTCCCCGGTGTGATTTATTCATGAGGCAATACGAAATTCTTAAGTTCTGATATTTCTGTTTTGGGGCTAGTCTTTCTCTCCCTTCAAATCGTTCTCAGGAGCACCAAACTATCCGCACCCGAACTGCCCCTTCCTTCATGCCCGCCTCCGATTTCAGCATTTTCGAAGCTCAGACTCAGGTGTCTGTGCCTCCTAAGGTTCTTTTCTCTTTTCACGCCGATCCCCAGAATCTGTCGGTGGTGATGCCTCCGACGATGAAGCTCGTGAGCATCTCGACTGATGGTCTGGCAGAGGAGGGGCGGCTGATCGAACTGCACTGCCGGGACTGGTGGGTGATCCCCATGCACTGGGTTTGCCGCTGGAAGGTCGTCTCACCGCCCGGCTTGCTGGTGGATGAGATCGTTCAGGGTCCCTTCCGGCTTTTCGTTCACGAGCATCGGTTCGAGCCGGCGGGTGACGGAGCTACCCGAATGCACGACCGCGTGACCTACCAGTTCGGGTCGGGCTGGTGGGGGCGGTTGATTTCAGAGACGGGTGTTCGGGCCTACCTGACCGTTCTTTTTGCCTACCGCCACTACCGCACCCGACGCTGGGCAAAGCTCCAACCGGCTCTTTGAGCGCGCTTCCCTTTCCTGGGCTGGTTAATTGACGGGATCGAGGGCTTTCACCGCAGCGCTGGCAATTCACGGTAAAAAACCACGATTGCTCCCGTTGGTCTCCCTCCCGTTTTATCCCCCATGAAAATCCGTTCCCTCTGTCTCCTCGCCCTTTTGGGCGTCTTTGAATCCCCCGGTCAAGCCCAGCTCGAACTTCAAAAAGGTGATCACATCGCCATCGTTGGCAGTGGCCTGGCGGATCGTCAGCAGCACCATGGCTGGCTGGAGTCTCTGATTCACAAGGCCTATCCTGAGCACGAATTGACGGTGCGAAATCTCGGTTTCGCAGCAGATGAAGTGAATGTGCATCCGCGGAGTGACGAGGTGCCGACGACCGAATACTTCCTGAACATGAAGCCGGGCACGCTGGCCACCAAGGTGGGACAAACCGATGTCGTCTACACCTCGGGCGCCGATTTCCATGCGAGCGTGATCCTCGCGTATTGGGGCTTCAATGAATCCTTCAGAGGCGAGGCTGGCCTAGTGGACTTCAAGAAAGCGCTGGATGAATATCTCAAAAAACAGCTCGCAACGGACTACGGCAGAGGAAAGCCAAAGCTTGTCCTGCTCTCCCCCATCGCGCATGAGGATCTGAAGGACCCAACCAACTTCCCCGATGGCTCTGCCAACAACGCAAATCTCCAGGCCTACACCGCTGCCATGGCGGAGATCGCAAAGGCCAATGGGGTGCCGTTTGTCGATCTCTTTGCGGCCTCCAAGGCTCTCTACGCAGCGGCATCAAAGCCGCTCACGCTCAATGGCATTCTCCTTACGGAAGAAGGGGACAAGACTCTGGCACCCGCTCAATTCAAAGCCTTGTTTGGCAAAGAAGCGCCGAGCACGGATGATCTCTACATCGCCAAAATCCGGGAAGCGGTGCTGGAGAAAAACGTCCAGTGGCATCACCGCTACCGCACGGTGGATCAGTTCAACATCTTCGGTCAGCGCTCCCGCATCAAGTATGCTGATGCCGTCACGAAGACCAATGGCATCGACAACGCCGCCGTGCTCGGTGCCGAGCTGGCTCAGCGTGATGTGAAGACGGCCAATCGCGACAAGGCCGTCTGGGCGGCAGCGCAGGGAAAGACGATCGAGATCCGGGATGACAATCTCCCGCCCGTGCCCGAAGTGGCTCCCAACCGACCCGAGGCCGTGCCCTATCTCAACGGCGAGGAAACGCTCAAATACCTCTCCACCCCCGAAGGCGTGAAGGTCGAATACATCGCCTCTGAAATCGAGTTTCCCGATCTGGTGAATCCCGTGCAGATGAACTTCGACACCCGCGGCCGCCTGTGGGTCGCTGCCTGGCCTGCCTACCCGGAGACCACACCGACGACGAAGGTCTTTGATAAGTTGCTCGTCTTTGATATCGACCCCAAAACGGGGAAGTTCACCAAGTGCACCACCTTCCTGGATGGTCTGAACTGCCCGACCGGCTTCCAGCTTTACAAAGACGGCGTGCTGGTCATGCAGTCGCCCGACATGTGGTTCGTTCGTGACACCGATGGAGATGGCAAAGGCGACTGGAAAGAGCGAATCGTCCATGGCCTCGATGCGGCGGACTCCCACCATGAAACCAATTCCATCTGCTACGAGCCGGGCGGTGCAGTTTACTTCAGTGACGGTGTCTTCCACCGCACCAATGTCGAGACGCTCAAAGGCCCGGTGCGCAATGTGAACGGGGCGATCTATCGTTTCGAACCCCGCACGAGCCGCTTCGACCGCTATGTGCCGTATGGCTTTGCGAATCCGCATGGCCGCGTCTTCGACTACTGGGGGAATGACATCATCACAGATGCCACCGGCAATGCGAACTACTTCGGGCCAGCCTTCAGTGGTCACCTCGATAGTGGCGCGCACCCGAAGATGAAGGAGTTCTGGAATCGTCCCTCACGCCCCTGCCCCGGCACGGCCATCCTGAGCAGCCGTCACTTCCCCGACGACTGGCAAGGCACCTTTTTGAACACCAACGTCATCGGTTTCCAAGGCATCTTCCGCGCCAAGGTCACCGAGGAGGGCTCCGGCATCAAAGGGGAGACCCTCGAGCCCGCCCTCCTAAAGACAGACGTGGCAGCCAATCCCAATTTCCGGCCCAGCGGTGCTGCCGTGGCCCCGGATGGCTCGCTTTACGTGATGGACTGGTCCCAGATGCTCATCGGCCATTTGCAGCACCATTTGCGCGATCCCAACCGCGATCACCAGCATGGCCGCATCTACCGACTCACCTACCCGAGCCGTCCGCTGCTCAAGCCCAAGAAAATTCATGGCGAGTCCGTCGAGAACCTCGTCGAGCTGCTGAAGGAGCATGAAGACAACGTCCGCCAGTTGGCCAAAATCGAGCTCGATACCCATGACTCGAAAAAGGTCATCGCCGCTGTTCAGAAATGGGAAGCCGCGCTCGACAAGAGCGACAAAAACTACGAGCACCATCGCCTGGAGGCCCTCTGGGTGCATCAGTGGCACAATGTCGTGAATGTGGACCTGCTCCGGGCCGTGCTGAAATCACCTGAGCCACGTGCCCGCGCTCAAGGCGTCCGTGTCGCGAACTACTGGAGTGATCGCGTGCCGGGCGTGCTCTCCATTCTCGAAGCCGCCATCAAGGACCCCGCCCCACGCGTGCGCCTTGAGGCCGTCCGCGCCCTCAGTTTCATCAAGGGTCCCGACGTGCCCAAGGCCATCGAGTTGACCAAGCTCGTGGCGCTCGAAAAGGATTACTACATCGACTACTGCTTCCGTGAGACCATGAAACAGCTCGGCACCCTGCCTGAGGGGAAAGACATCATCGGAAAAGATCCCCTCCTGGCCGCCAGACTGCGCGCCACCCCCGACGCTAGTTTTGGCCCCACCGACAAGAAGCTCTCCGGAGCCGATAAAAAACTCTACGACCTCGGAAAAGAAGTCTTCAACCGCGAGGCCCACTGCGTGACCTGCCACCAGGCCGATGGCAAAGGAGTCGACAACATCTACCCCGGTCTGGTCCGGAGCAATTGGCTCGAAGGCGATGGCGACCGCGTCATCAAGATCGTGCTCAAAGGCCTCTATGGCCCGCTTGAATTTCAGGGGAAAAAATACGGTCCGGAAAAAGGAACACCGCCCATGATGGGCTTTGGCCCGCTTCTCAAAGACGAGGAAGTGGCCGCCGTCATCTCCTACGTCCATCAGTCCTTCGGGAATAATTTACCCATGGTCAAAGTGGAAGACGTCAAACGCGTCCGGGAAGCCACCCAGGAGCGCGCGATCTTCTACATGGTCGATGAAATCCTCAAAGAGCACCCGCTGAGCAAGAAATAGAGCGTTTTTCCCGAGAGGGCCGCCACCGCTGGCAACTCCCGTCTTGAACCGGCACGCATTCTGCGTTAACTCGCCGCCGTCCATGACTTACGACCTTATTGTTATCGGCGGCGGGCCTGCGGGCTACGTCGGAGCCATCCGTGCAGCCCAACTTGGTAAAAAAGTGGCCTGTGTCGAAAATGACCGTGCCGGGGGAACCTGTCTGAACTGGGGCTGTATCCCAACCAAAGCCCTGCTGAAAAATGCGGAGCTTTATCACACCCTGACCCATCGTGCGGCGGAGTTTGGCCTCAAGATCGGCAGCATCGAGTATGACTGGTCCAAAGTCATCGGCCGCAGTCGTGGTGTCAGTGATAAGCTGAACAAGGGCATCGAGTTCCTCTTCAAAAAGAACAAGGTGGACTACCTCAAAGGCACCGCCGGCATCCCTGCTGCGGGCAAGGTGGAAGTCACCGCTGCGGATGGCACCAAGGCCACTCACGACGCTGCAAACATCCTCATCGCCACGGGAGCCAAGACGCGCGACATGCCCGGCTTTCCCTTCAATGGCAAGACCGTCATCGGCAGCAAGGAAGCCATGACGATGGAAACTCAGCCGAAGAGCATCATCGTCGTCGGTGCAGGTGCCATCGGCATCGAGTTCGCTTACTTTTTCAACGCCTACGGCACCAAGGTGACCGTCGTGGAAATGCTGCCCGACATCCTGCCCGTCGAGGACACCGAAGTCAGCAAGACGCTGGAGAAGAGCCTCACCAAATCCGGCATCCGCATTCTCACCAACACCAAAGTCACCGGCACCTCCGAGGACGGCAAGGGCGTGAAGATCACCGTCGAAGGCGCAGCCAATGAAACCCTGGAAGCCGACGTTTGCCTCGTGGCCATCGGCGTGAAGCCCGTGCTGCCAGGCGGCATCGAGCTGAAGCTCTCCGATCGCGGTTGGCTCCAAACCGATGACCGTTACCAAACCAGCGTCAAAGGCATCTACGGAGCCGGCGACATCATCGGGCCACCTTGGCTCGCCCACGTCGCCAGCTACGAAGCCGTTCAGTGCGTCGAAGGCATGTTCACCAATCACAAGCCGAAGAAAGTCACCGTCTTCCCGGGCTGCACCTACTGCCATCCGCAAGTCGCCAGCATCGGTCTCACCGAGCGCGCCGCGAAGGAAAAAGGCCTCAAGTTCAAGATCGGCAAGTTCCCCTACCAGGCCAGCGGCAAGGCTCTGGCAGCGGGCGAGTCGGAAGGTTTCGTGAAGATTCTCTACGGCGATCCCCACGGCGAGATCATCGGCGCCCACATCATCGGAAGCGAGAGCACCGAGATGATCGCCGAGATCGGCCTCGCCATGAATCTCGAAGCCACCTGGGACGAAATCGAAGCCACCATCCACGCCCATCCAACGCTCAGCGAAATGGTCAAAGAGGCCACCGAAGTCGCCAAGGGGCATCCGATTCATGTGTGAGTTTTAACCTCACGCGGCCATGAACCTTTTAGCGCCGCCTCTCGAAGTCATCGGCTCGGCGGCAAAAAGCGTCCTTGGCCGCGTGATCCGCTTTCTTTTCGCTTGCAGCCTTGGTGGAGGAATAGGTTTTGTGATCACAGATTCGTGGAATCGCTTGATCATGTATGCTCAAGGAGTCCTTCAGTTTGACAGAGCCTTTATCTCCGGCCTTGTCGACGTAATGCTTATCGTCCCCACGAGCGGCAGATTTCCAGGGACTTGGGAAATCGCAAGCTACTCATTCTGCATGGTGCTCGCCTTCGTTTTCATTAGGTTCGACTTGGGGTTAGGTTGGCTGCTGCTGCCCCTCACAGTAGTGGCGTGCGGTGTGATGGCCAATCACATCCGGTTCGAATGGTGATCGAACCATGGTCGTGGTTTAATTTGTCCGTCCTTTCATTGCTTTACCCGGCCAAAGCAGCAGCAAGTATCTGTCCCTCTGTCGTCTTCTTTCAAAAGGCCTTTCCAAAGTCCTGCCGCGATCCAACCCAGAGCCAGACAACAGAGTCGTCCTCACGCTGGCAGACGGCCCGGTAGCCTCCGCCAAAACGGACGTACCAGTAGTTCCCCGGACCGTTGAGCCACACGTTTGGGAAAATGAATGTACCCAACTGTTCTAGCGATTGCAGAACGGAAGTTAATTGACCAATCGTCGCCGGACTTCTGCGATCACATCGTCCGACACATGGAAATCTGCCTCCACCAAGCGCCTCAAGGCAGTATCGAAATCCACTAGACCTAGATTGGTGGCATCCGCGATAATGGCTAGGACACCGGTTAGGGACAATCCGAGAGCCTTGGCGATGCGTCGCCCGCGTTTTTCATCCAAAATCAGATGGCTACCAGGCCGGTGCTCCCATGCGAGGGTGACAGAGGCGGCCTCTCCCTCGTCGAGACTCGACACTTCGGGTAAAAGATTGGCTGGGTCTGGAACGATGGTCAGCCAATCGGGTGGATTTTCTATCCACGCCCGAAGTTCAGAAGGTGCACCGACATCTCGGCATTCTCGGTGCACAGATTCGGTGATGACGATCTGGCGGAATAGAGCGGGCAAAAGGGGCAATAGAGCCGTTTCCGCCAGCACTGAAAGAGCCGAGGTATCGCTCACGATGAGCATCAGTCAGCAGCGCGGAGTTTTTCGAGTGTTTCGAGATCGGACCTCAGATCCTCCACTGTGGTGCCAGGCCATACTCCATGTCGGGACAGAAGAGTCTGCGCTTCCCATCGGGAGGAAAGCCCGAGGAGCCGACCTACCTGAGCGAGCGAGAGGACATCTTGGGAATACGCAGTCGCCGCCAGTGCTTCGAGTGCCGCGCGGCCCACATTTGGAAACGATGATCTCAGTTCGTCAGAGAGATCATCTGGAATGGTCATGGTCACGGTCATAGTGTAGGATGCCATCGTGGCCGCGCAGATGCAACTGTATCGATTGGACAGAACCGCTAACCTCTTTCGCCCTTCTAACAACTCACGTATGATCGAATGATGAAAGCGATCACCGAACATTTGATAGTAGTGGCGGTCGCTGTGGTCATGGCTTTGGTCGGCTACTGGCTCATGGCAAAGTATCATGTCGGGCAAGTGAACTTTATCGAGCCTCACGACATCGGATGGACGGTTTGGAGCTCCACTGTGTCAGCCGTGACCTGGCTTCGGCTCTACCGCATGTGCCGGACGCTGCATTGGCTGGTTCTTCCCGTGATGGGTGTGTTCAGCCCAATCATCGGAGCCGTGTTGTTTGTGATCCCTTACCTCTGGATGCCATTCGTTGTGATTCGGGATTACGCCCCCGTGGTTTTCCCCACCGGCATTGCCTGCGGTTTTCTTGTCTCGATCACCACGTTGCCATTTCGCCCCAGAGGGGTTCTTTCGGGAAATGCTTGAGGTTAGGATTGGGGCAAAACTATGCCTAGAGAAATGTCAGGCATGAGCACTTCGACTTCTTCGACCGGGTCTACGGCGGGAACATTGACGCCGGCTGCCTCACCAGCGGCGCGGGTGGTCTCGCCCCCGCCGAATGCACCGAGTTTTTTTGCCGCGCTGGGGAATCCGCTGAGGTGGCAGATGCTGAAGCTGATGGTGCAGCACGGGCCGCTGTGCGCGTCTCAAATGGCGACGATGCTGAAACGCGACTTCGACGGAGTGAGCAAGCATCTGAGGGTGATGCGGAAGGCGGGCGTGGTGCGGGCGAACCCGGGTGATGACCGGCGTTTGCTTTTCTTTTCCATCCCAACGGTGAACCAGCCGGAGCCGGGGCTGCTGGACTACGGCACGGTGCGGCTGGACCTGCGGGCACCGGCCGTGGTGGAGGAAACGCCTTTGGCCGTCCGGGCGTGAGTTCGTGTCCACGTGTCTTTCCCCTCTTTCACCGGCCTTTCAACCGGTTGGGGTGCCTTACCATCTAAGGCGGCAGGTCGATGTTTGCGATGCCTTGGGTTCCCGCATGAAAGAGGTTGTTTGAGAAATGCATCCCGCGTGGTGCATTGGGGCCGCCGGGGATAATTACGGCATATTTGTAGAGCGGCTCACCTCTGCAATCGACCACGTTGCCCTGGACGATCACATCGGTAAGCGGGGGATCATCCGGCTGTTGGCCGGTGTCAAACTTCAAGGGCGACCGCTCATTTCCCCAGATCCAATGGGCATCTCCGCGACCGAAGTCTGAGATGATGTTATTCGAGATGATGGACCCGCCATCAACATTCGTCGCTTTGGCCCCGGCTCCGGGCATCAGTCCGATGGCCCAAAGGCTGTTTTTTGAAAACTGATTCCCGATGATCAACACATTGCGAGAACCATGCATCGCTTTCATGCCGATGAAGGCGTTCGTGACGATGTTGTTCGAAACGATGACGTGATCGCAGTGCAGGTCGATCCCTTGTGCGGCGTTTTCGATATGATTGCCGATGAGCCTTGTTTGATCGCTGGTCTCCGGCGCGGTCACGACGATGCCGGAGCCCTGCTGCCAGGCGTCCGTGTAGCCGGAGTCCCACGTCTGCTGGTTGACGATGGTTCCTTTCTTCGCGGCCCGCTTGACCCAGGTGCCGAGTTTGAACTTCTCTTTGATATCGGGCGTCGGAACGAGGTTTTCTTCGATCACTCGGTTCCCCTCGATCAAGGTTCCCGTGCTGTAGGAGATGGAGATGCCTGTGCCGTCAGTGCAGTTAAAGGCGTAGCCCCAGTCCGCGCTTGCCGTGCGATCATCGACGCTCAGTCGCATGTAATTGCGCACGAGGCAGTGGCTGATTCGGGCGCCCTTTGACTCCCGAACCGTGATCGCGCCCGACGCGGTTCGATTATCGATGACCCGCACATTGTCGATCACGAGATCGCGGCACTTGATGGCCAAGATCGCCTCGCTCCGAGTGTCCTGATTTCCATCGGGTCGAGTGAGAGTGAGGCCCCGGATCTCCACGCCCTCGGCGTTTTCGATTTCGAGGATCGGCTGATCGCTGCGTTCCTGAATGATGCGGCCAGGCCCAAACAAACCTGCGCGATCCCCTCGAATTTTGAGCTTCTCTTTGATCACATAATCTCCCGCTGGAACAAAGATTTGTTTTCCGGGATTGGCGGTCAGCGCGTCTTGAAGGCTGGGATAACTCGAAACGGAGAGGTCCGCCGCGATGAGCTGAGCACCGGTGAGCGCGAGAAAAAGTGGGAGTGGGAAAGAATGATGCACTCCCGTGTCAACGGAGGCCAAGGCCATTTCCTTCTTTGCTTCATCAGCAGCGAGCGCGTGGCCTTGACCCTGCTCCTTCCCGCACCTATCTCATCCAATGGCACTGAAGGCAATCATTTACCGGGCGAGCATTTCGTTCTCCGATCTGGATCAGAATCACTACGCGGACCACGCGCTCACGATCGCGCGGCATCCCTCGGAGACCGAGGAGCGGATGATGGTGCGGCTGCTGGCCTTCGTGCTGAATGCACCGCCGACGAATGATCAGGGGGCGCTCGAGTTTGGAAAAGACATGTGGGAGGCAGATGAGCCCGCGCTCTGTCAGACGGATCTCACGGGACTGACTGAGCACTGGATTGAGCTGGGGCAACCCGATGAAAAACGGCTGGTGCGCGTCTGCGGACGATCAAAAAAGGTCACGGTTTATTCCTTTAGTTCGGGTGCGGCTACGTGGTGGAGTGGCATCGCCTCCAAACTGGCTCGTGTGGAAAATCTCACCGTCTGGCAGATCCCGGCGGATCAAAGTCAGGCTCTCGGTGCCCTCGCCGACCGCTCGATGACCCTCCAGTTCACCCTCCAAGAAGGCAGTCTCTGGGTGGAGCAAGACGGTCGGTCTGTCGAGATCAAGCTGGTTCAACTTTTTGGAGGCACACGATGAAGCCTTTCACCCGCACTCGCCGCCACTTCATCTCCGGCATTCCTGCTCTAGGTTTGATCGCTGCGAGCGCCGCCGAGGAACAACCGATCCGCGACATCCTCTTCGGCTCCTGCCTCGATACCCATGAGCACCCCATGCTCGATCAAACGCTCAGTCTGCCGCGTGATCTGTTCATCTTCATGGGAGACAACGTATACGCTGACAAAGGCGGTATCCCGATGATGAAGGAAAAGTATGCGTTGCTGAAAAGCAGCCGCTTTTTCCAGGGCCTGAAGAGCAAGCCTATCCTCGCAACCTGGGACGATCACGATTTTGGCGAGAATGATGGCGGCGTGGAATACGCTCACAAAAAAGAGGCCCAAGCTGAGTTCTGGAACTGGCTCGACGAACCCGCTGACTCACCGCGACGCAAGCAGGAGGGGGTTTACCATGCGCAGACTTTTGGCCCCGTCGGAAAGCGCTTGCAGGTTATCATGCTCGATACACGCTACTTTCGCAGTCCTTTGAAAAAGGTCGCGAAGGATCGAGCGATGTTGGGAGGGACAGCGGTTCCCACGGACGATGAATCCACTTCAATCTTGGGTGAAGACCAGTGGAACTGGTTGGCCAAGGTGCTTGGCGAGCCGGCGGATTTACGCATCATCGTCTCCAGCATTCAATTGGCCCCCGAAGCGCATGGCGGAGAGTGTTGGGGTAATTTTCCGCATGAGCAGCGCCGATTGCTCACGCTGCTTCGAGGTCAGCCCGCGCTTGTTTTGAGTGGCGACCGACATTGGTGTGAGTTTTCGAGGCTCGGAGTGTTCGATTTCACTTCCAGCTCGATGACGCAAAAACATCCTCGAGGCACGCCGACCCCCAACAAGAATCGTGTCCTGCTGAAAACCTATCATTTGCCCAACGTCGGACATCTGCGCATCGACTGGGATTCCCGGAGTCTGACCGTCAAAATCATCAGCGAAAAGGGAGAGACCCCACTGGAAATGCAGGTCGCTTTTACTGAGCTTTGAAGACGTGGAAGAGAAACTGATTCTCGATCCCGGGGAAGTCGCGCACCTTTTTGAAAAGGCTGGGGTCATCGATGAGTTTGAAGCCATCGGGAACAAAAGAGCGGTGAAAACTGTCGTAGCCTTGAACGAGAAAAAGGTCTCGTTTCTCCGCCCGTGCTAGATCGAGCTCGGCCTGAATTTCAGCGGGCGTCACGACACCCGTAAACTTCGGGTAATAAACGGGAAGGGCCTCACGCCCGAGTCCGAAACAAGCGACGCGCGGATCGCCGGGCTGTGCTCTCAAGTATTCTGCGATGTCGCGGTAACCGGTGTAGGGCAGGCTCAATAAGGCGGAGCGCGCGGGCTGACTGGCCAGGAGGAAAGCCGCCAGCACCGGACCCGCAGCGAGCGTGCGCTGGAGGGCGGAACTGCGGCCCCAAAGATCCCGACAGCACATCGCCATTCCGATGACGACGGGCACGAGCAAAACCATGGCAAAACGAGGATAAAAATAGGCCTCTGCTATTCGGGTGAGAAGCATAAAGGCCGATGTGCTCAAGACGATGCCATAGATGAGCCAATGATGACTGCCACGATCAAAGCTGACGGCCCAAAGTCCAAAAAAGCTGACCGCTAACAGAGGAAAGAGAAGCAGACGAGTGAAGGCTGTGCCAGACAGGGATTTAGCCGAGGGCGTTGACTCAGTTTCCGAGGCTGAAGAAGTCTCCGCGATCTCCCAAGGTGATCCCGTGACCGCTTGGCTGAGGGTCTCAAGAAGCAAAGTCTGATCAAAGTAGTGCGTGTCCGCTTCTTGACCTGCCCAGCGTTTGGCTTGCATGAAGTTGGGCAAGAATGCCTGAAGCAGCAGCATGGCGGCGAACAAGTGAGTGATCATCAGCCTCGCGATGACAGCCCATCGGTCTGCTGCGGTGGTTTGCTGGCGGAAAAGGATCCATCCCAGCATCCCAAACATGATGCCCACGTCGAGCAGCGCATGGGGAAAAGCCCACAGCCATAAAAACTGGTTCAATCCCAACCACACCCAGTAGCGAAGTTTCCGGCCCCGCGTCTCGATGATGCACGAGCTCGCCAGAAGAGCGGACAGGCAAAGCGGGACTACCAGAGCATAGCCTCTTGCATCGACTCCGTATCGGATGTGCCAAGGGTGCAGGGCCAGTATCCACGCAGCCACGACCCCGACGCCTGGTCGTCCCCATTGCCTGAGCAGGGCGGCCATCAAAGCAACGGCTGCCGCAGAAAACAACAAAGCAGGAACTCGGGCTGCGAGATCGCTCATCTCATGAGGCTCGGAACCGGTAAGCTTCCGCCAAGTATCGAGGCTCGCTTTTTGCGCCAATGACATCGGCACATGATTGGTGGGCTTCTGATAATAGAAGGCGCAGCGCTTCCACGAAGTGGGTGAGAAGATTTGCTCTTCGGGGTTCTTTTTGTCAGCCTTCCAACTGCCGTGTGAGCACTGTCGGATGACCCAGCATTCATCCCACCAGAGGCTGCGACTGGCGAGGGGCAGTCGCAGGGCTGTGCCCATAACGACGGCCACCAGAACCAGTGGCCAGAACCACGCAGCCATGGGGTTAGTGACTAATTTTACCTCTTTCGATGTCTGTGATTGATCCGAAAAACCGCGTGCCCACCATCGGGTCGTGAGGGCTAAGACGACAAGTATTCCCACGTTCAGCAAGGCTGCTAAATGGAGGCCCAAATCGGCATCGGCTTCCCAAGGAACGTCTCCGGGCTTCGCGGCTATTTTCGCCCTCGCTTCTTTGACGTCCGGACCTAAAAGGAGAATCCCCACCTCAATGATGGCGAGAGCGGCGACGATCCAGACTGGGCGATTCCGTATCGAAGAGAGAAAGGTCAAGACAGCCTGCATTGAGCGGGATGAGAATTACAAAAGCTTCTTCCGCTTGAAGAACACGATGGGGATCACCGCGGAAATGATGAGGAGGATGATCACCATCGGGTAGGCATACTCGAATTTTGCCTCCGGGATGTGAAGGTTCATGCCGTAAATGGACGCGATGAGTGTCGGGGGCATGAAGAGCACGCTGGCAATGGTGAAGATCTTGATGATCTGATTCTGCTGGATGTTGATGAGGCCCAGGGTGGACTCGAGCAGGAACGTCATTTCTTGAGTCTGCTGATTGGTGTAGTCATCGAGAGATTTAACGTCTCGCATGACGCTTCTGAACTGGGCGGCCAGTGCGCCACTCATCCAGGATGCGCCATTGTTCAGGAAGAACTGAAGGATGCGGCTGATGCTGACGAGGCTCTCGCGCAAATTTGCCACCAGTGCACTGCGGCGGCCGAGGAGCTTGATGACCTCTGCCAGATCGCGCTCCACCGTCGTGCTGGCTTTGCTCGGGTTCACCACAAAGATTTCTCGATTGATGCGTTTCAGATCACCTTCGACATTCTGGAGGGCATCCGCGATGCGGCCAATGATCAACTCACAGAGCAGCAAGAAAACGGCATCACTGGAGATGGGCATTTTGCACTGACGTTTCACCTGATCTGCGAGGGCGCGGAAGGCTAGCGGATCTGCGTAGCGAACGGTCGTGAGACAGTCGGGTGCAAGCACGAACGAAATGGGCGTCGTATCCGGATCTGGCGTGTCGAGACCCACGGGAATCCATGCCGTCATGTAAAGAGCACCCTTCTCGGAATACAACCGGCTGGACTCCTCGATCTCCTGCATTTCTTCCCGTGTCGGAAGCTGATACTCGAGCCATTTTTCGGCGTCCAACTCCTCCGTGCGGGAGGGGTTGAGCAGATCCAGGAACACCAAGTTGTCTGGAAACGGATGGGTCTTCTCCTCGTTCCAGTCAATGAGTTGTCCTTGCTGTGTGATCAGTCGCACCATGGGCGCGGCGATCCTAGCTTGTGCTGCCCCTGCGTGCTACGGAAAACAAGCCGTGAGCGCTCTTTTTCCCGGCGCTCCGTGAATCTCAGTTTTCCTCGATCCAAAAGACGCGCAGACCCTGCCTTTGGGCCAATGGCTCGCCTCTCTGACGCCCCAAAATCATCAAGGCCGTGGCGAAAGCATCGGCCTTCATGCACGAGGGCGAGACGACGGAAACGGAAACCAGCTTGGTCTCGATGGGCCAGCCAGTCTTCGGGTCGATCAGGTGAGAGTAGATGCGCCCGCCGTGCTCGAAACGCTGGCGGTAAGTGCCGGAGGTGGCGAGCGCTTGATTGGAGAGAGGCAGATCAGAAAAGGAATCGTTCAGGGCAGCGCCAGGAGTCTGAATGCCCACTCGCCACGGTCTGCCGTCGGGAGAAAGGCCATCGGCGAGAATATCTCCGCCAATCTCCAGGAGCCAACCCTCATACCCGCTGGACTTGAGGAGATGTCTGAGCTGATCCGCCGCATAGCCTTCGACGAGCGCTGAGGGGTTCACCTCTAGATCCGGGATGGCCTTTCGCAACGTGGGCGGATTCAGGGTGACGGTGAGTTTGTCTGCCCCACACTTCGAGAGAGCGGTGCTGATCTCATCGGGAGTCGGAGGTTCGGTTCTTCTTCCTCCTGAGCCGAACCCCCAGAGTTCAATGAGGGGACCCATCGTGGGATCAAATGCGCCTTCGGTCTGCCGTGATAGATCAAGAGCAGAGGCGAGGACCTGCGCCAGCGGCCAAGTCACTGGGATGGTTTCCGTGCTTTTCGATTCATTGAAACGAGAGATCGCGGAATCAGGATTCCATGTCGAAAAGACACGCTCGATCGAATCAAGCTCGCTTGTCAGTCGCTGCTGAAGTTTCCCCCGTTCTCCGGTGGTCAGGGGGCGTGCGATTTGCAGTGACCAGGTGGTGCCCATGGTTTTTCCGCCGAGTGCGGCTTGATCCTCCGGCTGGCAGGATGGGAGAAGAAAGCAGAGCAGGGTGCCAAGTCTGAAAAATCGTGGAGCGCTCATCGAGGCTAATAGGCAATGGCCAGCACGATTCCCAATGCGAGAGCACCGAGTGCACCCCAATCGCGCAGACCAAAGCGGTCTGCTTCTCCGCTCGAGCGCAGAAGCTTAAAGAGCGCCCCTGTCGGGCAGCCGTATTTGCAGTAGGCCATCGGAGTGAAAAGAGAGAAGACCAATCCGATGAGAGCAATCAAGATCGCTGCGGCGCCAGCTATGGTGAAGAGGTAGGCATCAAAAGGCTCGATGCCATTGAGATCAAACGAGACCCGGGTGATGGCGACGAAAAGCACAACCCACAAAAGCGCGTAGGGCACTTTTTCCAATGCCTTTGCCACGCGCGGCGGTGGCGACCATTGCCACTTCAATCTTTTCATGAGCAGTTGCTGGAGCGCCCCGTGCGGACAGATCTGGTGACAGTAGAGCTGTCGCCGTGTGAAGATCGGAGCCGTCAGAGCCACCACTCCCAAGAGCACGAGTCCCGGTGCATTCTTCCAAGGCACACCATGCCGAGCCCAACCAACAAACAGTCCCTGGGATAGCAACTCACCCACCCAAAAGCCGCCGTAAATCACGAGGAAAAGGTGATGAAGATTCCGAGCCATCGCCTGGCCTCGCAATCGAGTAAACGCCATCACAAGGGCGGATAAAATCACCATCAAGTGTCCTGTGTCCTGCCAGCGCCAACGTATCTTTGCATACGCAGGAACCTGCTCTCGCAGATCCGAAAGCAGACGGTTGGCCCTTTGTTTCAATCCCTCGGCGAGTGCCCAACTCGTCTGAGTCGCACCTGAAACACCCTCGATTTTTTCTTTCTCAAAGTCGAGCTGACTCAATTGATCGATGCTTTTCCCATCAAACAAGCGCATGAAGTAATCATCCCCGGTCACGTAACCGAGGTAGCGTTTGGTTTCGAAACTCTTTCGCACGCGGATGCTGCGCAGGGTCTTCGCATCGGGGCTGAGGAGCATGAGCACATCAGTGGGTCCTTTGTATCCCACAATGGCATCGGCCACCGGAGACGTGCGCGTGGCTATGGCTAAACGGGCTCCTTTCGCATCGATCACCTCGAATCCGCCGCGAAAACCTTTCGCAGGCCGGAGCGAGACCGCTTGGGGTTCCAGCCTTTTCACTTCCTCGAGCGTGATGGCTTCCGGGAAACGCAGGGACTCAGACTCCTGACCCAATCGTTTCAAGACCCCTTCAGCGATGGCCAGACTTGTGAGCGTCGCACCTGATACGGCGTGCACCTTTTCCAGCCGGTCTCCCATTTTTAAGCCTCTAAACTGCGCAAAAAAAGATCGGTCGCGAATGACTTCCGCGAGGTGATCGGGTGTATCCTCACTCTTGAGGATTCGGAGGCCCGTGATCGCACCACCCGAGTCGAGTGCAAGGAGGGAATGGGTCGGCCCCGAATAACCGATCACATCGTTTGAACCGGGTGCCGTCGTCGCGGCAAAACCCAAGGTACCGCCATCCGCATCCTGCACCACGGCCGGATCCCGACGGGTGTCCAGGCTGGCGGCACTCGGAAAAAAATCCTTCACCTGCTCCACCGTCAGCAGGCGTTCCTCGGCATCTGAGTGAGACTCATTGCGAATCAATAGAATCGCCGCCACGAGGACCGAGACGCGAAACAGCCGCAGGCCGAACAAACGAAGATTTTGGATCGAGGTGCCAGTCACAGAGGGATGAGGCTCCTTTTTGACACACGATCAGACCTCAAGCAAGGCAACGGGTGCTTGATTATCACGGCTTTCACGATCAGCATGGCCGCCATTGCGGTCACCTGAGCTCCATTCAGAACAGGTCCCGCAAAAGTGAAATCCATACCCACAGATACCCAGACCATGAAAAAACTGATCCTTGCCCTAGCCATCACCGGACTCGCCTCATGCACCACGGCGAAGAAAGAAGCCTGCTCTTCCTGCTGCAAAGCCGGAGACAAAAAAGAGGCCTGTGAAACCCCTGAAAAAGGGAAGATGGCCACTGCTACCAGCCTGGCCAAGAAAGGCGCTGCGGCCACTCCGCAAGGTCAGGCCTTGAATGCTGCCAACAAGGCCGCAACTGAAGCCAAGAAAGCTCAGTAGTTTCTTTTGAAACCGAACGGAAACTGCATGTCAGCAGCGCTGGCGTGCAGTTTTCTCATTTTTAGCCAAGGCACTTTGCCTCTCAACTCAGAAGCTCAAAGGCAGCAGAGGCAACTCGGTGACCGTTGATCTGGAGCTCGAGCTTGTGGTGTCCGGGGTGATGCTTGCGGGTGGTGAAATCGCGAATTTGCTGGCTGCGGGAGAGTTCGAGGATGGCACCAGGTGGGAGATCGATCTCGGTCCACTTGAAGACTTTCTCGGCAGTGACGCCGCGCGCTTTGACGTAATGGATGACGTAATCAATCGCGAGGCGCTGGGCCTTTTTTGACGTGGACTTGAGTCGGGCGGTGAGCGTGAGTCGGTCGCCAAGCTCGAGCTGTGCGGGAGTGGCTTGAAGCGTGGCGGTGACTTCGGGCTTTTTCCCAAAACCGAAGAGCGCGAGGGCTCGGGGATGGCCGCGTTTGATCAGGGTCCGGCAGGCTTGTTTGGCGATCCAGCGGTGATCGGGCTGGGTGAGATCCCAAGCGGAGAGAAGATCAAGAACACGCTCAGGGTGATCTTTGGTGATGTCGTTGAGGTGATTCGCAACCGAGCGGCGGACGTAGATGGCGGGATCGCTTTTCAGCTGCTCCAGCAAGGGCAAAACGGGAGAGGGATCGCGAACGAGCGAGGGCAAGCGGGTGCCCCACGGCAGACGGGGACGCGAGCCCTCACTGGCCAGTCGTCGGACGTGCTCGTTCTCATGTTTAGCCCAGCGGTGCAGGGCGGTGAAGGTCCGCTCTTGATCGGCAATGATGAAGGGGCGAACCGCGAACTCACCCGAGCCAAAACAGGTGAAGTAGGCGAGGGCGTCCAGCGAGTGGTCAAAGTCATCAGCTCCGAAGGTCGCCACGAAATCGCAGAGAAAGATGCTGACAAAGTTATGGTCGAGAAGCGGTGCGAGTTTTTTCAGGACGCTGAGTTTTGCCCGATAAGTGCCGGGCAGGGCTGCTCCGGTGGCTAGGGAGCACTGGTGCAGGCGCTCCATGAGGGAGCGGGGTTCAAGCCCATCGAGCACCAGAGGCAGAAAGACGTCGGTGCGGAACTTGGGCTCAATGGTTGAAAGTTGCGCGGCGATGCTGCGGTAGCGCGCTTCATCAAACCAATCCTTCAATGCAGCGGGTGTGTCTTCAGCCATGATGGATCAGGCCTCGCGTTTTCGCCAGCGAGCGCGGTTGATGGACAGCCCGCGTCTCAGCCAGTGTTTTTCAAAGTCAGTCTGCGGATAGAAGAAGGCATCTTCTGGCCAGTCGATGCGCTCAAAGCCGCTTCGCTGGGAGAGGCTCTCGATGGCATTCTCAAAATACTCGGGATGATCGGTCTTGAGGAGGAACTCGCCACCTGGAATCAAGATGCGCTCCAGTCCGGTGAGAAACTCGACATTGTTGATCAATCGATTGCGCTCATGGCGCTTTTTCGGCCAAGGATCGGGGCAGAGCAGATGCAGGCGGGAGACGCAGGCCGGAGGGAGCAACCAACCCACGACATAGGCGCTCTCGAGCCGCATGACTTTGGCGTTCTCGACTCCGGTGCGATTGATTTTTTTGGAGGTGGATTCTACCCGGCAAAGGATGCGCTCGACGGCGAGAAAATCGCGCTCAGGAAACTGAGGAGCCATGGCAGCGGTGAAGGTGCCCTCACCGCAACCGAGGTCGATCTCCATGGGACGAGAGGGATCTGGGAAGATCTCATCCCGCCGGAGTTCGCGGAAGTAATCACTGGGAACAAAGACGGACATCGGGCGTGCTCAGGCGGCGACGACAGGCGGTGCATCCACCCATTTGCCATGTTCCCGGATGAGGTCCACGAGGCGCTCGACGGCCTCTTCCTCGGGGATATTAAACTTCACGGCAGTCTTGCCCACGTAGAGATTGATCTTGCCGGGAGCGCCGCCGACGTACCCAAAATCGGCGTCCGCCATTTCGCCCGGACCATTGACGATGCAGCCCATGACGGCGATTCGCACGCCTTTGAGATGACCCGTCGATGCGCGGATTTTCTGCGTGGTGTTTTGCAGATTGAACAGCGTGCGCCCACAGCTCGGACAGGCCACGTAGTCGGTCTTGAAGATGCGCGCGCCGGCGGCTTGGAGGATATTGTAGCTGATGCGCAGCGACTGCCCGGGCGAGGTCTCGCCTTGGACGATGACGGCATCGCCGATGCCATCGCACAAAAGTGAACCGATGTTGGTGGCTGCCGTGAGCAGCGCGTTTTGAAAATCGGTGGACTCTGCAGGTGGTGTGAGGGTGTCCTTGAGAAGGATCGGGTGACGGGCGTCCACTTTTGCAGCGAGGAGTCGAAAGGCGTGGATCGGCGCGAGGTCGAGTCCATCCCTGACGGTGACGAGCTGCGCGGAAGATGCGGCATTGAGACTCGCGATCGCACTCGCGTCTCGGGGGTCCAAAGCAAGGACGCCGCTGTCTTCGATCACGATTTCAGGTTGGAAATCGCCGAGCTTATCGAGCTTGTGCGCGACGGCATCCCACTTGGCGCGAGAGGTGAAAACCCGTACGGTTTCCTCTCCGCCGACGGCTATGGTGCCGACGGTGAGGTGCTCCGATTTCCGCCTTTCGTAACTGAAGGGATCGTGTTTTCTGACTGGACACTCGTTCGCGCTGCCCTTTTGGGCGATTCGGGTGTTGCAAGTGACGATCGCTTTTGCCACCGGAATCTCATGAACGGCGTCTTCGGTCAGCGAGACGCGGATGGTGTCGCCAATACCGTCTGCCAAAAGGGAACCGATGCCAATGGCGCTTTTGATGCGGCCATCCTCGCCATCACCCGCTTCAGTGACCCCGAGGTGGATGGGGTAATTCCAGTCGCTGCCCAATTCATTCAAATGCGCCACGAGCAGCCGATAGGCCTCGATCATGACCTTCGGATTGCTGGCCTTCATCGAGAAGAGGAAATTGTGATAGTCGTGGGCGCGTGCGATGCGGGCAAACTCCAAAGCGCTTTCCACCATGCCGTGGGGCGTGTCGCCATGGCGGTTCATGATGCGGTCACTGAGGCTGCCATGATTGGTGCCGATCCGCATGGCGCGGCCGAGGCGCTTACACTCCTGCACGAGGGGCACGAACTGAGCTTCCATGTAGGCTACTTCCTCGGCGTATTGCTCGTCGGTGTATTCCTTGACGGCGAACTTCTTTTTGTCCGCGTAATTGCCCGGGTTCACGCGGACTTTTTCCACCCACTTGACGGCCTCCATGGCGGCATCGGGCTTGAAATGGATATCAGCCACGAGCGGCACATCACAGCCCGCTGCGCGGATGCCATCGCGGATGTGCTGAAGATTCTCGGCAATGACGCGGGTCTGAGCAGTGACGCGGACGATCTCACAACCAACGGAAGCGAGCTCAAGGGCCTCTTTGACGCAGGCTGCGGCATCCCTCGTATCGCTCGTGAGCATCGACTGCACACGGATGGGATTGTCCCCTCCGATGCCGATGTTTCCCACCATGCAGACGCGGGTCTGACGGCGCTGGTAGTGGTAGAGATCGGGACAGTATTTCAGCATCGGCTTGTGAGACGATTACTGCGTCACAACCGGCTTGGGTGCAAACTTGATGTCTTCGATTTTCACTTCCTCCGAGACATCTTTCTTACCGCCCACAAGATCCCAGCTATCGAACCAGGTGACATAGATCATGAAACCAAAGAGCGTGAGGGCACAAGCGGTCTGGAAAATCTCCAGCGCCTTCAAATTCAATACGGGTCTGCGGCGGATGATCTCGATGAGCGCCATGGTGATGTGCCCGCCGTCCAGAACGGGGAAGGGCAGCAGGTTTAAGAGAGCGAGGTTCACATTCAAGATGACGCTGAACCAAAGCACGAGCCTCCAGCCATCGGGTTGCTCGAAGAGGCGGTAGTAGAGATTGAAAATCTTCACGGGGCCACTGAGGTGCTGGAAGGAGATGTCCGAACCGGGGGTCACGAGCCCGCCAATGGTGCGCACCATCATCGTAGTGGCAGTGGCGAGCTGCTTACCAGGGGTCGGGTGAGCCAAGGTCACGCTGGCGGCATTTTTCGCATTGTCCCAAATGATGCCAGTCATGGGCTCCAAGCCATCTGGCGCACTGGGCTTTTCGACCGCCAACACCATGCTGGGTGTCTCAGTGCTGCGCTTCACGTTGATGTTCACCTGCCGGCCCGCATTTTTATCAAACATCATGTCGATGGCGAACGGGCTGAAGACATCCTGACCATCAGCTTTCACGATGATGTCTCCGGCCTTCAGACCTGCACGGTCAGCCGGGCTATCTGGAATGACCATTTCAACCTTGGCTGGCAGAGCGCTGGCAATGCCAACTTTCCTCATGCCCGTGCGTTGGATGAATCCACCTTTTTCAATGGTGAACCCCGTGGGGATGGTCAGCAGTTTAGCTTCGCCGGGACGCTCGACTGTGAAGGCCAGTTTTTCATTGTTTCCGAAGGCGATGCGCTCGATGACGCTGTTGATCGGCTCGTCCCAGGAGGTGACTGCGACGCCGTCGATGGCCTTGATTGTGTCTCCTGCTTTGAGTCCCGCTTTTTCCGCTGGGGAGTCGGGTTTGATCCAGCCGATCTGAGTGGTGTGCACGCGGCGGTCGGGATAACCGATCTGCCACACGACGACCGCAAAGAAAGCGGCAAGCAGAAAGCTGAAAAGGGGGCCGGCAAAAGCGACGATGATTTTATCCATCGGTGAGATGGGCGGCAGAGTCTCACGGAGGCCTTCCTGTCCGCCTTCGATCGCCTCCATGGGTGCCATTTGCGGCAATGCCACGAACCCGCCGAAGGGAATGCTGCCCAGGCCGTACTCGACATTGTTGATGGTCTTTTTCCAGATGGGTTTCCCGAACCAAATGTAGAACTTTTCGATCTTGAGTCCCCTCCAGCGGGCCGCAAGGAAATGGCCCCATTCATGCACGAGGATCATCAGATTGAAGACAACGATGACCTCAAACAGGATGACGATGAAATTGAGGATTTTGCCGAAAGTGCCGAGAGATGAAAACCAGTCCATAAAATGTAAGCGAGTCAGATCAACGTTGAGACGATCACAAGCGTCGAGTTATAAATTCTACCATCAACTGGAAGCGCTGGCAAATCACACGCGCTAGTTCTTTGCAGAAAGGTTGCGGTTTTTTTTAATTTGTTCCATCATCGACGTTTTATAGATCCTGACGTTAGAGGTGCGTAAATAGTATGTCTCAATCCTGGCAAGAAAGCGCTTTGCTCATTGGTGCGTTGGTCGCTTTTGCTTTTGGATGCCGATCCTTTGAGAATCGGTTTGTCCAGAAGCTGGGTTGGTTGTGCCTGCTCGGGGCCAGTTATCTGGGGGGATTTGCCCTTTCTGGGGGTGTCCACTGGGTGGGGGCGACCTGTGTGGCGGTTTGGTTCCTTTTACCGTGGTTAGAGATCGTGGGACGCGTGAGGCAACTGCGCTACCCGATCAAGAGCGAGGTCAAAAATCGGTTTCCGCCGTCCCGAGACGTTTTTCCGGACTTGGATGCGCTGAGCAGTGAGGCTGAAAAAGAGGGATTCAAGGAGGTCGAGGACACTGGCTGGATGTGGGACGGGACGGACCATTTCATGCGCCTCTTCTATCATGAGGAAAAGAAGACCCAGGCAGCGATCAGTCTGGCGCAGCAGGACGGTTTTGCCTTCTCCTACGTGAGTCTGACCTCGCGGACCGATGACGGGCTGAGCATCACCACCTCAAATTACCCTTTTTCATTCACCATGAAGTTTTCCCCCAAACAATTGGTGAACCGCTGCCTGAGTGCGGAGTCGATGGAGGACTTGTTGGATTCCCATGAGGCCTACCTCGAGCGGAACCAGTTGTCCGGTTCTGATCTGGCTGAGCAGGACACCGAGAAATTGCAGTCCTACTTGGAGCGTGACATGATCTCACAGATCAATCACAACATCAGCTTGCACATCATCGAGCCGGTGGGGAATGATCTCTTCCGTTACTCCTGGCGCGGCTGCCTTTTTCTCTGGGTCCAAGTGGTAAAGGACATGATCCGCGTTTAACGGCGGAAGGGTGAGACGGATGGCTTTTTCTTGGCGTCCTCTTCGGCTTGTTTTTTCTCCGCGTTATCCTTGTAAAAGACAACGCCATTTCTCCGCATGTTGGCGATGAGAGTTTTGAAGTCATCCTTGAGCTGGGCGTCACTCATCAGGGCCTGAAGGAGACCGTCTCCGGTATTCAGCTTTTTGCCTGCAAAGCCGAAGCTTTCTGCTCCTTTTTTGATGGCGACGAGGGCCTCGTCAGCGGTGGTTAAAACTTTGTCAAACTTGGCGATGACGGGATCTAATTTGTCGATCGTGGGGCCGAGTTTTGCTGAGGCGGCGGACAGATTTGTGGCGCTGGTCTTGAAGCCGGCGGCGGCCACTTTGATGTCAGCCAGGGCAGCGGTCAGATTGGCCGTGTTCTCTTCTCCGAGCACTTTTTCATCCACGCGCTTCATCGTGCTGCTCAGGTGCTCAATGCTCTTTTTGAAGTCATTGATGGTGGCATCCGAGAGCGCGCCTGTGTTGATTTTAGCCATGGATTCTTTGATTTCCTTCAGGGCTCCTCGCGCGTCATCGAGCACGACGTCGGCCTTTTTCCCGATGTCGTCAGCGGTCTTTTGCAAATCACCCATTCCGCTAGTTTTGCCCTCGATGAGAACATTCGGATCGGGCACTAGAAAGTCATTCGTGATGTCTCCGGTGGGTTTGATGTCGATCAGGGCGTCCCCCATCAGTCCCGCGGTCTTGATCTGAAAAACGGCATCTTTGGGGATCTGAACGCCTTCCGACACTTCGAGATCGATGATGACGCCGGTGAAGGTGCTATTGAGCTTCGGGGTATTCAGCACCTTACCCACGCGAGCGCCTCCGAGAACGATGGGTGAGCCGTCTTTGATCCCGGCGGCGTCGGGGAAGCTCACACGCAGATTGTAGCTCCGTTTAAAATAGTCCTTCACGGAGCCAAACTGGAGCACGAGCATGCCCATCATGAGCAGGCCAACGGTGAGGAACAGCCCGACGAGCAGCTCGGTTTTCTTATCGCGATCTTCCATGGTGTGAGCGTAGGGTGAGTGTGGTGTCTGCTTGGCAGTGGGTCAACGGTCACTAAGAGGTAATGCCTGAGCGGCCTTCGATGAAATCTCGCACCTCGGGGTCTGTCGAGGCCTTTAGCTCGGCCGGGGTTCCCAAAAAGTGAATAACGCCCCGTTTGAGAAAGGCGACGCGGTCTGAAATCTTGAACACGCTCCCCATGTCGTGGGTGACAACGAGAGAGGTGACTCCGTAGCGTTTTTGCATGCGGAGGATCATCCGGTCGATGACATCAGCCACGATGGGGTCGAGTCCGCTGTTCGGCTCATCGTAAAGGATGCACTGCGTCCGGCCGACGATGGCCCTGGCAATACCGGCGCGCTTTCTCATCCCGCCCGATAGGTTCACCGGGAGCTTGTGTTTGTGCTCGTAGAGATCGACGGCCTCCAGAGCTTCACGGACCCGAAGGGTGATTTCGGCAGAATCTCGCACGCCGGCTTCGATGAGAGGAAAAGCGGTATTCTGCTCCACCGTCAGGCTATCAAAGAGCGCACCGCCCTGAAACAGCATGCTCACCCGTTTACGCACGGGTGCCAGGTCGCGCTCCTTCAGTTTGTTCACCTCGACGCCATCGACGACGACCGAGCCCTCATCCGGTCGCAGGAGGCCGATCACGTGCTTGATGAGAACCGTTTTCCCCTCGCCGCTGGGACCAATGATGAGGAGTGTTTCTCCTTTACGGATGTCCAGGTTGATGCCGCTAAGCACCTGCTGATTCCCGAATCTTTTTTTCAGATTCCGGATCTGGATAAAGGGGGCCGTTTTGTCAGCGCTCATGGAATCTTCGGGAGGCGGCTGCGATTACATGCCCGTGCCGAGAGGCGACAGGTAGTTCAAAAGAATCGAGAGGAAAAAATTACAGATTAGCATGGCCAAGGATGAAATCACGACTGCGCGGGTCGTTCCCACGCCAACACCGACGGCACCGTTCTCTGCCCTTAAACCTTGATGACATGCGACAATGGTGATGATCACTCCGAAGACAAAGCCTTTAATCATGCCGATTCCAACATCCAGCATGTTCGTGTGTTCCCGCATGTGAGCTAAAAACCATGCCTCGGGGACTCCGTATCCGTGCACTGCGACGACGTAAGAGGCCAGCAAGCCAAAGGCGATCGACTCCGCCACCAGCAGCGGCATCGAGACCATCATGGCGATGAAGCGAGGGAGCACGAGGTAATCCACTGGATGAACGCCCATGACTCGCAGCGCATCCACCTGCTCTGTCACTTTCATGGTGCCGATGTCAGCCGCCATCGCTGCGCCGACACGACCCGAGACCATCAAGCCCGCCAGCACGGGTCCCAGCTCACGGCACAGGGCCACCGAAACAATGGCACCGACGGTGGACTCAACCCCGAAGTCTTTGAATTTCGCATACGTTTGGAAGGTGAAGACCGCACCTGTGAACGCTCCTGTCACAATGACCACCGCCTGCGAGCCAAAGCCGATCGCAACAATTTCATGAGCGACCAATTTCAGCCGCCAGACGCCCGATTGAAACGCCGTGATCAAGTCCCTCAACAAAAAGGCCAGCTGCCCCATGTAACTCAGGAACCCCATGAATATCCGCCCAGGCCAGGCAAAGAATACGTTCAAAGCATCGATCACGGCCCATCATCGCACGTTCGATTCCAAAGGCAACAGACGGCATCTATCCCCTCTTTTTGTCACATGCGGACCATGGTAGCGGAATGTCTGATTCTGTGGAACACTGGAGCGTCTGGAACCCAACCCTATGAAAAACAAGATTCGATTCTGCCTCGCTGTCATCACAATGGGGGCGATTGTGACTGTGACATCTTGTGTGAACCTCACGCGGCTATCGGAAGAGCCCGTCGCTTTTGCCCAGGTGAAACCCATCCTCCAGAGCCAGTGCATGGAATGCCACAATAGCCGTTACCAGTTTGCTCAGCTAAATCTCGAAACACGGGCACTGGCGATGAAGGGTGGGCGTAGTGGACCGGTGATCAAACCGGGCTCGCCCCAGCAGAGCTTGCTCTACCGCGTCTTACTCCTCGGGCATGACAACCCGGTGGCCATGCCACCCAAGCCGGAAAAGATCGCTCGCGAGCAGGAGCAACTCATCCATGACTGGATCTTCCAAGGTGCACCTTGGCCGGAAGGGAAAGAGGGGCGACTCATGCCCCCAACCGACCTGCAAACCCCGCTCTAACAGTCATCCCCTGATCCATGCTCCCTCAGCTTCTCATCCTCGCGCCCCTTCCGGAATTTCTCAGGGTCCCCTTGTCGGAAAACTTCATTTGCCATGACTACGTGTCATCTGCTGACCCCGAAGGGCTCATTCAGGAGGTGGGTCCTCGCGTCCAGGCCATCATCCAAAACGGAGGAACTCAGGCTCCTGTGAGTCTGTTGGAGAAATTGCCGAGTTTGGAAATCATCACCGTGAATGGAGTCGGCTACGATGGGGTGCCGGTGGGATACTGCAAAGGACGCGGTATTCGGATCACCAATACGCCCGATGTTTTGACCGATGACGTGGCGGACATCGCCACAGCCCTCGTTCTCATGACCAGTCGCGCCCTATCAGCTGCTCAGCGTTTCTTACTGGACGGAGGATGGGAGTCTGCCGCTTCGCCGCTGACCTCAGCCTTGAATCACAAAACGGCCGGAATCGTTGGCCTCGGCCGCATCGGGAAAGCCATCGCGCAAAGGCTCGAAGCCTGCGGGATGCGCATCGCCTACACCGGTCGAAAACAACAGGAGGGGGTGGCCTACCGCTTCCATTCCACGCTGGAAGCACTGGCTGCCGCGTCTGATTTCCTCATCATCGCCTGCCCCGGTGGGCCTGAAACTCATCACCTCATCGATTCCGAAATTCTGACCCAGTTGGGACCCGAGGGAACGCTCATTAACATTTCGCGAGGCTCCGTCGTGGATGAGGCTGCGCTCATTCGGGCGCTGAAAAAAGGTCAGATCAAGGGCGCGGGGCTGGATGTTTTCGAAAACGAGCCGCATGTGCCCCAGGAACTCCGGGATCTCCCCAACGCCATCCTTCTGCCCCATGTCGGCAGCGCAACGATCGAGACTCGTCAGGCGATGGCCGATCTGTGTCTCCGAAACCTCGACGCCCACTTCAGTGGACAAAATCTCATCACCCCCGTTTATTGAGCCCAATAAATCCGGAATTGCTTCGTTTCCGTTTTTTGACTAGTCTCGGTTCACAAATCCTCATGAAATACATCGCTTCACTTGGCCTCGCTTTCTCCCTGTTCGTTTCCACTCAGGTTCTCGCTGTGGATTACGCCAAGCAGATTGCCCCCCTTCTCAATCAAAAATGCGCCGAGTGTCATTCGGCCAAAAGGAACAAAACCAAGGGTGACTTTGCCATTGACCGACTTGAGGACATGCAAAAGCAGGTCAAGGCCGGAGAACCGCAGAAAAGCAGTCTGTTGATCACGGTCAGCCTCCCGGATGACGATGAAGACGTCATGCCTCCCAAGGGAAAGAACAAAATGAACGCTGCCCAGCTGGCTCTTTTGAAGCAGTGGATCGAAGAGGGTGCCAATTTCACGGCCCAAGCCACCCCTCCTCCGGCTGCGCCTACCGGTGCTCCCGCCACCCCCGGCGGAGCCCCTGCGGCTCAGAAGTGGACCAATGCAGCTGGCAAGGAAATCGACGCAACCTTTGAAGGGATGCAGGGTGCCGATACCGTTCTTCTCAAAGTCACTGCCACGGGACTCGTTCATGCCGTTCCGCTTTCCTCCCTTTCCGCTGCAAGCCAGGAACTGGCCAAGAAGGGCGGAATGTAAGACTGGCAGCCAGATCGTGATTTGACGCCGGGCCACCTCCGGCGTAACTGTAAGGCTCTTACTCCGATGCAAGAAAACTACCTTCCAGTTCTGCTTCAGATCCTCATCGCAGGCGGTTTTGCGGGCGCTACGCTCCTCGTTTCCGTCCTTTTGGGCAAGGCCGCCGCCCGCAGCCAGATGAAGGACTCTGCTTATGAGTGCGGCATGCTCCCGATCGGGGAGGCGCAGCCCCGTTTCAGTGTCAAATTTTACATCGTGGCCATGCTCTTTGTTCTTTTCGACATCGAGGTGGTCTTTTTGTATCCCTGGGCTGTTATTTTCAAGGATTACGTGGCTGTCCACGGCGTGTCCATCTTTTGGGCCGCCCTCTCCTTCGTCATGATCCTTTTCCTCGCCTATGGTTATGCTTGGAAGAAGGGCGCTCTTGATTGGAAGAACTGATGTTCTCGTCTTGACTCCCTGCCCGGGGGTCAGCCTCCTTGCCGTTTCATGATCGCCTACCTGAGCCTCTACAAAATAAAGCCGGACGTGAGCTCGGATGAGTTTGAGGACATGATGTCGAAGGCGCGGATGCAGCTACTCAAGGTCACCGAGATTCTCACTGTCAGGACCGGCAAGCGGGTAAACCCGGATGACGACTGGCCGTGGTTCATTTACCTCGAAGTCGAGAGCATGGATAAGCTCGTCATTGCCCAGGACGACCCAAACTACATCAAATTCAGAGAAGACGTGGTGAAGCCCAACATCTCCGAACAGCAGTCCACCGCTTTTGAGATGGAGCCGCGCAAAGACGTGAAGTATTCCTGACCTCGCCCACACCCATTTCCTGCGCCCTACCGGAGAGCGCAAACGTAACGACAACCCGAACACCCTAAAAATATGGAAGCACCCAAAATCACCGCCTACCTTAAAACCCACTGTGGCTGGAGCGAGGGCGTCCGCTCGATTTTCCGCAAATACGGCCTCTCCTACGAGGAGAAGGACATCATCAAGAATCCCGCTTTCCGCTGGGAAATGGAGCAGCGCAGCGGGCAGCCGCTCTCGCCTTGTGTCGAGATCAACGGCCAGATGCTCCCTGACATCAGCGGAGAAGAAGTTGAAACTTGGATGGTGGCCAATGGAGTTGTTGGAGCCAATGAACAGGCACCTGACGCCCCGATCGACTCCGCCTGCACCGACGAGCAACACGCCGCCATGGCGCGTGCCCAGATGGGTAACATCCGATTCATTGCCTAGTCAGGTCTACTTCTTCCAGTGCATGCACCGGAAGGGGTGATCATCAATGAGGTTGGTCTCCACGCCGCCGAGTTTGTCGGCGTGGAAGAACTGCACGCCGACATAAAAATACACGGGCAGGATCACCGCCTCATCGGCCACCAGCAGTTTCTCAGCGCGGTAGAAAATTTCGTTTCGCTCAGCCACGTCGGCCTCGCTTGAGGCCTCGGCGATGAGCTGGTCATAGGCTGCATTTTTCCAACCGGTCCGGTTGTTTCCGCTCGTGCTGGTGAACATCTCCAAAAACGTATTGGGGTCATTGTAATCTCCCACCCAACTCGACCGGGTAAACTGGTAGGACAACTCGCGCATGGACGAGAGCCAGATTTTCTGTTCTTGCTTGGCCAGGCCCACCTTGATTCCCAAATTCTTCTCCCACATGGCCTGCAACTCGACGGCAATGTTTCTCTCCACCAAGGGTGGAATGTGGAGATACTCGATCAAAGGAAACCCCTTGCCCTCAGGGTATCCCGCCAGGGCCAAAAGCTCACGAGCCTTCACGGGGTCAAACTCATCACCGCGTGGAGGCTGGTAATTCGCGCCCGCACCCGGCGGCACCAGGGAGAAAGCCGAGATCTCACCTAACTGCGTGATCTTTTCCGTGATCCGCTTTCGATCAATCGCCAGACTGAGCGCATGACGGACCCGCGAGTCATTGAAGGGCGGTTTCGTGACATTGAAACGAATGAACCACGTGCCCAAAAACGGACCGGTGTGAAACCAGGGTTGCTGCTTCAATTTAGAGACGAGAGAGACCGGCACCGTGCCTTTATCCATCATGAGATCCACCTGCCCGGTGAGGAAGTAGTTGAGCGCCGTGTTGGGGTCACTGACCGGCATCACATCAATGGTCTCCATCGCTACGGCCTTGGCGTCCCAATACCGCGGATTTTTCTTCAGCGTGATCCGGTCATCGAGCAGCCACTCCGAGATGAGGTAGGCCCCATTGCAGACGAGATTCTCCGGTTTAACCCAAGCCGTCCCATGTCGAGTCAGCGTCGCCTCGTGAACAGGTGCCAGCGTGGCAAAGGCACACAGATCGATAAAAAAGGGAGTCGGGTTCTCCAACGCCACCTCAAGTGTGCTCGGATCCACGGCTCGCACTCCCACGGCTCCAAAGTCGGTGTTCTTTCCTTCGTTAAACTCCCGTGCGCCCCGGATGATGAAGAGCTGGCTCGCATAGTCCGCTGCTGTCGAGGGCTCCAGCACTCTGCGCCAGGAATAGATAAAATCAGATGCCGTCAGAGGCTCCCCATTGCTCCAAACTGCATTGGATCGCAGATGGAAAGTGTAGGTCTTTTTGTCAGCGGAGACCTCCCAGCGCTCAGCCACACCCGGCTCCGGCTTTCCTGCCGCCGTGTTCCGGCACAAACCCTCGAAAAGTGCCGTGGAGACCCTCATGCTCACCTGATCCGTCACCAGCGCAGGGTCCACCGTCTCCGGCTCCGCCCCATTGATGAAAACGAGGTCTGGCCGCGCCCGATTGGGTGCGCAGGCAGAGAGCAGGAGCGCACTCGCTAGCAGAAAAAAGTTCAGTCGTCTCAAGGTCAGCATCATCAATGATGGGCGATCCTAGCACAGGAGATGAAGCTCGCATCACTCACTTGCATTGCTTGCTTCAGTCAGCCATCTTTCCCGCTCATGTCCAACCGCAAAGGTATCATCCTCGCCGGAGGTTCTGGCACCCGGCTCTATCCTCTCACCATCGCTGTGAGCAAGCAACTCATGCCTGTCTATGATAAGCCGATGATCTACTACCCACTCTCCGTGCTCATGCTGGCGGGCATTCAGGATATTCTGATCATCTCCACGCCGCACGATTTGCCAAATTTCCGCAAACTCCTGGGTGACGGCTCCCAATTCGGCGTCCGCTTTGAATATGCCGAGCAGGCCACCCCGAATGGACTGGCGCAAGCCTTCGTCATCGGAGAAAAATTCATCGACGGTGGAAAAGCCGCTCTCGTTCTCGGAGACAATCTTTTTTACGGCTCCCAGTTCCGGCGCTCCATTGAGAGAGCCAGCCAGCAGGAAAAAGGCGCCACTATTTTTGGCTATTACACCGCCACGCCCGAGATCTATGGAGTCGTCGAGTTTGACAACGAAGGCCGCGCCATTTCTCTGGAAGAAAAACCCGAGAGTCCAAAGTCCAACTACGCCGTCCCCGGCGTGTACTTTTACGACGAGGACGTCTGTGAAATCGCCAAGCGACTCAAGCCCTCCAAGCGCGGGGAATACGAGATCACCGACCTCAATCGCGTCTATCTCGACAAGGGCGAGTTGAATGTCGAGGTGCTCGGCCGTGGCACGGCATGGCTTGACACCGGTTCTCCAGATGCCCTTGCGGATGCCACCGACTTTGTCAAAGTCATCCAACACCGCCAGGGGTTGAAAATCGCCTGCCTCGAAGAAATCGCTTATAGCAACCGCTGGATCAGCAAAGCGGAGCTCCTCGCATGGGCGGAAAAATTGGGCAAAACGGAGTATGCCGTTTATCTCAAGAAACTCGCTCAGCATGAGCAAGGCAGTCCGAGACCTGGACCGCTATCCTGAGATGGCAGATCGCTTTTACATTCCGCCTTCGCAATGGGACGCGACGGCCCTGGTCCTCTCGGAGCATGAGGCCAGGCATTGCACTCAGGTCATGAGGCGCCGGGAGGGAGATGAGATCATCGTTTTTAATGGCAGAGGCGAAATCGCTCGTGCTCGCATCAGCGCTGCAGGTAAAAATGAGGTGCGCCTTGAATGCTTGGACCTGCAAATTCAGCCCGAGGCACTGTGTCGAATCACCCTAGCCGCCGCCCTCATCAAAGCAGAGCGCTGGGAGTGGCTCATCGAAAAGGCGACAGAGCTGGGAGCCTCTGAAATTCAGCCCATCATCACCGAGCGTTGCGTGGTGCGACTTGGTGCAGACGAGGTCGCCAAAAAGCTGGAGAAATGGAATCGCCTGATGATCGAGACCTGCAAGCAGTGCGGTCGCGCTTGGGCGCCTCAGCTTCATTTGCCTCGTAAGCTCGACTCCGTCTTGTCGGAAGTTCAGCGTCATGATTTATGCCTGATCGCCTCGCTTGCCGGCTCGGCACGTTCCATTCCGCAGGTTCTTGCGGGCTGCACGTCTGCCGCCCCCCACGTTTTGATCCTCATCGGTCCCGAAGGAGATTTTTCACCCGCTGAATATGAAATGGCTGCCCGCTCGGGGCTTGTGCCAGTGACGCTCGGGTCCCAAGTTTTGCGCGCTGAAACCGCAGCACTCAGTGCCCTTTCGATTTTAGGCCAGCTTCTCCACACCGCCCCCTGTGAATCCGTCTAACGCAGCATCTGAAAAAGCAGCCCTCGACTGGCTCTATGGCACCCAGTTTTTCGGGATGAAACTCGGGCTCGAGAACACTCGAAAACTTCTCGATGCACTCGATCTGCCCTCGCCCCAGCATCGATTCATCCATGTCGCGGGCACGAATGGAAAAGGCTCAGTCTGCGCATTCATCCACTCCATCCTGCGTCAGGGCGGCATAGAGGCCGGTCTTTTCACCTCGCCTCATCTGATCCAGTTTCGTGAGCGGATCCAAGACGCGCGCGGAACCATCACTCCGCAGGAGATTTGCGCGGGCATCGGTCGCATCCGATCTTTGACGGAAGCTTGGACACCTCATCCCACTTTTTTCGAAATCACACTCGCGCTCGCTCTTGATTGGTATCGCCAGCGGTCCCTCCCGTGGGTCATCTTGGAGACAGGACTCGGCGGCCGCTTGGATGCGACAAACGTGGTTACTCCCGCCGTTTCAGTCATCACCCCGATTGGTCTCGATCACATGGCAATTTTGGGGGAGACACTCGCTTTGATCGCCGCAGAGAAAGCGGGCATCATCAAGCCGGGCATCCCCGTCGTCACCGCTCCACAGCATCCTGAGGCCATGGCCGTGTTAACGAAAGTTGCGGAAGAGCGTGGTGCGCCTCTCACCGTTGTGGAGGAGCCCTGCCAATTGCCGCTGGGTTTGATCGGAGAACACCAGGCTTGGAATGCCGCTCTAGCGGTCGCTGCGTTAAAAGTGACCGGGATTCAAATCTCAGATGATCGCATCGCCGAAGGTTTACGTCTCACCCAATGGCCGGCGCGTTTTCAACAGCTCGACCCACGCACCACTCTCGACGGTGCGCACAATGCCCATGCTGCCGATGTCCTGGTTAAAGCGTGGCGGCATGAGTTTGGAAGGGAAAAAGCGACCCTGATTTTTGGGGCGTCCTCAGGGAAAGACACGTCCGCTATCTTGCGCATTCTCGCACCCATCGCCCAGCGCTGGATCTTCACGGGCTTCCGTTCTCCGCGCTCCCTTTCACCGGAGGAAGTGGCCGCGTTGGTTCCGGAAGACGCGGAGAAGAAAATCACCTGCGACATCGATGCAGCCCTTGAGATTGCTGCCGCCTTTCCGGAAAGACGACTCATCACCGGGTCCCTCTACTTCGCTGGTGAAGTCCTCGCGCATCACCGTTCAGTCGCCCTCGAGCCGAGTGATCAATAGATCAGTTGCGCCCCGGTTCCTCAGCCAGGTAAGCCGCCAGCGCTCGCCCTAGCCCTGCGCCGACTTTGCCGTAACCTTCCACAGACATTTCAGGGCTGTTCCACGTCGTCTCGAGCGTGACCGAAATCGTAGAAGTGCTCGTGTTTGCGCGCACCCATCCGCTGCTCATTCTCCCGCGCTCTTCATCCGTTTTCACATAAGTTGCGAATCGATACTTTGGCTGCACGGGATAGGGCTCGCGGATGTTGATCGCAGCGAGGTCGATCCAGCGCTGATAGTTTCTCTGCTGAATGCCGCTCATGCGCTCAAAAGCAAACGGCCCGAAGAAAAAAGTCGGGTCGTTATGCCCGGGGTTGTGGAGGTCAATGTAAACATCAAGACCCTGCTTGGCCTGAATCGCTCGGATCATCCGTTGCGCCGCCGCGACCTCGGGATAAATCGGCTCCGCTGCCCAGTCCCGATTGTGATCTCGCGGAATCGAGTCCTTGCCGCCCGCCCCCTGAGCTGCGTTGTCCACATCCATGATCGGGATGTAATGCAGACACGTCTTTGATCGCAAATCCTTCGCTTCATCGCTCGCATACCACCTGATGAATCCCCGGCCCACTTGGCTGCCGCCAGCCTCCCAGGCATGTTGTCGAGACCCGATCCAGACCTGATGGTGTGCATCCTCTGCGCCGATCCGAATCCCCGATACGGGCCTTCCGCCCTTTGTCTTCGCCAACTCAAAAACCTCAGCGTCCGGGAGCAAGGCTGATATCTCATTCAGCAGGCGCTCGCCATCACGAGGGACAAAGGGAGGCCCCCAAGCGATGGATACCTCCGGAGCCTCGGCTTTGATCTCATAGACCATGACCTTTTCGGGTGTCAGTACGCCTTTGGCGGAAGGATGCCAAGTCGAGCCATCCGCGCTTAACCACGCATGTTTGGGCTGACACCAGGATGCGGCAAGTACGGTATACTCGCGATAGGGTTTGGCTTGGGCCTGCACTTCCAATTTGAATGTCTCACCTACCGCTAGGCCTTCGAGTCTAAAAAACCACCAGCAGGGCCACCCGCGACCCTCGCGAAGCTCCGGCATAATGCGAATCACTCGATTTACTTGATCAATCTCGACCGCCTCCGCATTGCCGCCTTCAAAGTCAGACACAACCCTCATTTCTCCGTGAAGAGGCAAACTCAGAGCGCAAAGGGTTAGAATGAGAGATTTCATCGCCCCCTGAAAACGCTTCCGAATGCAGAGATTGCTCAACGGCCTCTCAAAAACAAGCGGCGACCGCTCGATAGATCGGGTCGCCGCTCGGCTTTCTTTGAGCATGATTTGTCGTTTGGCCGTCTGGATCGGCTGCTTCTTGTTTTCCATCGCCGTTGGGAAGGCCCATGCACTGCCTCCGGATGTTCAGTCCGGCGCCGATACACAGTCAAAAATCAAGGCGCTGTTACCCCAAGTCGATCTGAAGTTTCAGTAACAATGAATACACCCTTTGTTTGTTTCATGGCTCAATTGGCAGTCGGTTTTTCCTGTTTCGCGGGGGATTGGCCGCAATTTCGGGGAGAAGGTGGTCTTGGTATCGGCACGGGAAAGCCGCCCTCGGAGTTTTCTGCTGAGAAGAATCTCAAGTGGCAGGTTGAAGTTCCGTTCGGGCATTCTTCACCTTGCCTTTGGGGAGATAAGATCGCACTGACGGGGCTTTCCGAGGGCAAGCTGGTCACGTTTTGCGTGAGTCGAAATGATGGACGCGAGCTCTGAAGAATGGCCGCACCGGCGACGAAGGTCGAGGAGTCGCATCGCATCGGGAGTCCTGCTGCGCCGACGTGTTGCACGGATGGTGAACGCGTGATCGCTTACTTCGGAAGCTACGGAGTGCTGGCCTATGATTGGAATGGCAAGGAGCTCTGGAAAAAGCCCCTGCCGACGCCCATTGTCGAATTTGGCACGAGCGCTTCCCCCATCATCGCGGATGGGAAGGTGATTGTTGTGGCGGATCAGGATGTCGGTGGCTACATGATCGCACTTGATGTTCAAACGGGTGCTGAAGTGTGGCGCGTGGATCGGAGCGATTTCAGGCGCAGTTTTTCGACGCCCTTTGTTTGGCGACATGATGGCATTGAGGAACTGGTGGTTTGTGGGTCACTGATGACGCGAAGCTACGATCTGAAGGATGGGAATCTCCGCTGGTCTGCTGGCGGGATGGCCCGTGTTTCAAATACGAGTGCCGTGGCCGATGGCGGATTGCTCTTCGTGTGTGGGTGGAATGTGGGCGGAGATGAGGATGATCGGGTGGAGATGGAGCCACATGAGGCATTTCTCGCTGCGCGAGATCAGGATCGTGATGGCCTGCTCTCGGAGTCGGAGTTCCCCGAGGGGCCAGTGCGTAGCCGCTTTACCATCGTCGATGCAGACAAGGATGGGAAGGTGACGAAGTCTGAGTATGACGTCATGCGAGGCATGTTCGCAAACGCGGTGAATCAACTCTGTGCCATAAAGCCTGGCGGTCGTGGCGATATCACCAACACCCACGTGGTCTGGAGCCAAACAAAACATTTACCCTACGTGTTTACGCCCGTGACTTCGAGCGGACGTGTATTCACCGTGAAGGGCGGCGGACTGGCCTCAGCTTACGATGTCAAAAGTGGCAGTCCGGTTTACCAAGCTGAACGTCTGGAAGGAGCATCGGGCGAGTATTATGCTTCAGCGGTGACTGCCGATGGGCGCGTCTACGTGGTGTCTCAACGCGGCGTCTTTTCGGTGCTCGATGCGAAGAGTGAGAAGCTGAGTGTCCTCGCGCGGAATGATCTCAAGGCCCCCGTTTTTGCCTCTCCGGCGATCGTGGACGGGGTGATCTACGTGCGCACGGATAAGCGACTGATGGCGTTCGAGGCACCGAAGCAATGAACGGGCTCACAGCCCCGAGATCCATTGTTGAAGCGCGGAGTCGAGTGAGGCGTGGTCATCCATTCGGTAATGGAAGGCCTGAAATCCGAGTTCGAGTGCCGTCTCGATGTTGGGACCGAGGTCGTCGATGTAGAACGTCTGGGCCGGATCGAGATTTAACTGCGCGATGGCCGTCTCGAAGATCGACCGCTCGGGCTTCATGCTTTTGGCCAGGTATGAATACACGCCATCCGTGAAGTGCCCGAAGACCGGAAAGGTGCGGAGCAGGTATTCCTTATGCAGGTCGCTGGTGTTGGAGAGCAGGTGCTTCGGTAACTCGGGATCCAGGGCGGCCAGGGTTTTTTCCATGGCTTCATTCCGGGAGAAAATGCCGCACCAGATGTCGCTAAACTCGTCTTTGGTACCGGGAAACTGGATCATCTGCATCCCTTGCTCCACGAAGGAGTCTCCCATCAGGGCTCCTGACTCCAGCGGACCTTTCAGTGGATCTAGCACCCGAAGCACTTCGTCTTTCCCCAAGGGACCGATCTCCGCGAATCGGGCGGCCGCACGGGAGAAATCAAAGCTGACCAAGACATTACCAATGTCACAAAGCAAAACGGGGGAACTCATCGACCGATGGTAGCCACTCTGCCGTTCATGTCATCTCTAGAATGAGGAACTGGACTAGAACTGAATCGAGTAGGCAATGATGAGGCCATGCAGATATCCAGGCGCAAACTCGTGCCCGGAACCGGTATTGAAATTACCCAAGCTCAACAAGGAGTAGCCGACTCTCAGGGTCTGGCGTTTGGCAATGTTAAAGTCGAGCCCGGCGCCGAAACCCCAGCTGAATCCCCAATCCGAACCGCTGGCTGAGCCCCATCGGGTGACGTCGTCATAAAGACCTGAAGCTTTGGCATCAATGCGGCTGACACCGAACTGGCCCTGAAGATAGAATCCAACTCTTTCTGTAACCGGAAAGACCATGCCAACCCTGGGAGCCACCGTGAAGGCACTCATGGAACCCGTTGCATTTTCATCCCCCCACATGGCCCCGGCACCATCCAGTCCGCCAACATAGCCGAAACTCAGTCCGATCGATGAGCGGTCAATGTCGTCGGTCCATGACCAAGCGAGTTCTCCGTCCACCGAATAACCAACGGCACCGTCCAGAGCGGAACTCGAAGCTGGTCCGGCGCCGATGATAGCTAGGGCCCCCGCTTGAGCGTTGAAGGCGAGCAGGGAGGTCACGCAGGCAATAATGAGAGCAGTCTTTTTCATGGTTATGGTAATTATACTCAATAATCATGATTTTGGCAACGGGGATTCGTGATATTCTTTAAATCCAAACATTCAATTGGGTCGCAATGTTGGATTTGAGGGCGAAAAGGGCCGTCCGCATAAATCATTTTCTTTTTCCCGGCTCCGCGCTCTTGATAGACCTCTCCTTTACCTTTTATGTCCAAGCACACTTACAAGCAGGCCGGCGTTGATATTCACGAGGCGGCATCTTTCGTCGATGACATCGGCGCACTCGTGAAACGCACCCAGCAGAAGCGAAAGCTGGCCAATGCCTTTGGCCTTTTCGCCGCTGGCTATGACCTCAGCAAATACAAGCAGCCCATGATCTTCACCGGCTGTGACGGTGTGGGCACCAAGCTGGAATTGCTCTTGAAGCATGACCTCCTGGAGAACGCAGGAAAAGATCTCGTGGCCATGAATGTGAACGACGTCCTGACCTGCGGCGCGGACCCGATTCTGTTTCTGGATTACGTTGGCATCAATAAAATCATCAAGAAGCAGCTCACGCGCATCATCGCTGGCATGTCGGAATACCTGACCTCCTGCAATTGCATCCTGGCTGGCGGCGAGACCGCCGAGATGCCCGGTGCCGTCTTGGAGGGAATGGTGGAGCTCTCAGGATTTGCCATCGGAGCCTGCGAAAAAGCGGATGTCCTCAATCCAGCCGAGATCAAAAAGGGAGACGTGCTCATCGGTTGGCCCAGTGCGGGATTCCACGCCAACGGCTTCAGCCTTGTGCGGCGCATCATCGCAAGGGAGAATATCAAGCTCAGCAAAAAGGATGCCGCGCAGTTGCTGACGCCAACGCTCCTTTACCATAACGTCTGCTGGGGCCTGAAAAAAGCCAAGGTCAAGCCAGCCGCGATGGCACACATCACTGGCGGCGGATTGGTGGAGAATCTGGGGCGTATTTTCACGAAGCGCGGCTTCGGCTGTCACCTGAAAGTGCCGTTTTGGAAAAATGACGTGGTGCAGAAGATCCTCCGTCACGCTGACCCGTCCGATGCATGGGATACCTTCAACATGGGCATCGGCTGGGTGGCCATCGTTGATCCGAAGCACGCCCAAAAAGCGCTCAAGGTGGGTGAGGGGGCCGTCGTGCTCGGCGAGATGGACAAGAGCGGGAAAGTGCCCTGCGAGCTGGCCTGATTAGACCAATCCGCGGATCGGTGTGCCCCGACCGAGGAGGTTCAGCAGATTGGGCGGCAGTCCATCAATGAGTCGCGCCTGACCGACATCAATCAGGCTATGCAAAATCGTGGACACCAGGTCAGGGATGGTGACGGGATCTTCTGCGGGTTCACCGCCGTCCCGGCTGGATTTCCCGATGACTTGACCCGCCTGCGTGCCGCCGCCGTAGACCATCAAAGGTGCTAGATTCCCCCAGTGATCACGACCACCTTTGGCATTGATCCTCGGCGAGCGACCCATTTCACCGCAGCAAACGAGCATGATTTTATCCCGGAGGCCACGTGATTCGATGTCTTCGATCAGAGCTGATACCGCGTGGTCGAAGGGTCGTCCTACATAGTCCATGCCAGTGGTCATGGGGGCGTTGTTCACATCCGCATGCATGTCCCATACAAAACTGGTCGTGATCGTGACAAAGCCAGCGCCCCGCTCGCAGAGGCGACGCGCGAGAAGCAGCAGTTTACCCAGAGAGGCAGCATTGTCCGCGTAGTGTTCGCGATTATTCCAGCGGCTGCTGATCCGTTCTTTGGGGAGCAGCCGAGCTGTGTCGTAGCGCGCCAAAAGGCGCGGGTCTTCCTTGGAAAGGTCAAACGCATCCGAGACTCCGCGTCTGAGAAGATCAAAGGCCATCTGCTGAAAACCACCCACGCCCTCGAGCGCAGGAACCGAGTCCATTTCCCGCTTCCACGAGTCGAGAGAGGTCAGCAATTGGTGCCGATCATCGAACCGGCTCAGAGGCATGTTCAATGACATGTCAGCCTGCGCATCGGTGCCGACTCCCGGCACGAAGGGTCGATAGGCGGAGCCGACCTCGCCACCCGAGGTGAAGTCGCCGAATTTCAGAAAAGCAGGCATCGTCTCCGGCGCAACGGCTCTGGGAAAGAGCGCCACATTGCTCGGCATCGCGGAGTCCGCTCGGAGGGGCCCCGCGATCCGACTGTAGAGGGAGCCCAGATTTGCCTTCAGGGTGTCCTTACTCACGATGGTCTTGATGTCATGCACGCTGTCGCCGGTGACGAAAGACCGAACAATGCTGAATTTGTCCGCCACCTTAGCGAGCTTCTGAAAGGTGCCGCCAAACGTAACCCCGGGCAGCGTGGTCTTCACCTCGCCAGTCGTGCTCCGGATCTCCGAGGGAGCCTCCATCTTGGGGTCGAAAGTCTCAAACTGTGACGGCCCGCCATGCATGAAAAGAAAGATGACCGAGCGGTCTTTCACAGCGGAATTGATGCTCTTGGCGGCGGCCTGAAGGCCCAACAGATCACTCAGCGTGAGCCCGCCCAGTCCAAGGCCCCCGAGACGCAGGAACTCGCGTCGGCCCGAGGACGACGGCGTCGAAAAGGGTGATCCAAAGCCCAGCATGGTCTTTTCAATACGGAGCACGAATGGCGAACTATCGGTGGGAGGGATAAGTCTCACAGCGAATGTCGGATGCCAGATAGCTCGATGCCGGGCACCCTCCCGATCGGCTCACAATCAAACCTTTGCCTGCCGAAACAGAACCGAACTTGTTCACAATGGGTGTCGCCCCTTGCACTTGGCGGAGTTAATGCCAAAGATGATCGCTCCCCAACGAATGAGCGATCCAATCAAACACGAGTGCGGCATCGCAGTGGTGCGTCTGCGAAAACCGCTGGCCTACTACAAAGACAAATATGGCTCCGCGCTTTGGGGGTATCAAAAGCTTTACATGCTGATGATGAAAGAGCGGAATCGTGGTCAGGACGGCGAGGGGATCGGCTGTTGCAAGCTGCACATGCCGCTGGGCACGCCTTATTTATTTCGCGAGCGGTCCGTCAAAAAAGACTCCCTGGAGGAAATCTTCCTGAATGCCAAAAGGGACTTTGATCGCCTCTGCAAAAAGCACGACCTCGATCCCGAAGATCCTGAGATCATCAAGCAGCACTTCGAGTTCGGCGGTGAGGTGCTCATGGGCCACTTGAGATACGGAACCTCGGGTTCCTTTGGAAAAGCCTCCTGTCACCCCTACGTGCGCCGTAGCAACTGGCCCACGAAGAGCCTCATGGTGATGGGAAACTTCAACATGACCAACTCCTCGGAGTTGCACCGCCACATGATCGAGCGTGGTCAGCATCCGGTTTATGATACGGACACTCAGACCGTGCTGGAGGAGGTCGGCTTTCACCTCGATGAAATGCATGATGAGCTCTTCCATGAACTGCGTGACGAAGACGTGCCGGGCCCCGATATCCCCGTGCACATCAGCAAGCGACTCGACGTCACCGAACTCATCAAGCGCTCCGCTGAGATCTGGGACGGAGGTTACGCCATCGTCGGAGTGATCGGAAACGGTGACCTCTTCGTCATGCGGGATCCCAATGGCATCCGCCCCTGCTTCTACTATGCAGATGATGAAGTGATCGTTTTCGCTTCCGAAAAACCGGCCATTCGCACCGTCTTCAACGCCACTGAGGACGATGTCAAAGAGCTGCCCCGAGCCAGCGTCGCGAGCATCAAGGCCGACAACGGACGATTCATCGTCAAGCCATTCACCGAGAAGCGTGAGTTTCATCCCTGCTCATTCGAGCGCATCTATTTCTCTCGAAGCAATGATGCCACCATTTACGAGCAGCGGAAGCAACTCGGTGAGGTGCTCGTTCCTCACATCATTGATGCCATCGAAAATGACCTTGAGCACACGGTCGTCAGCTTCATTCCAAACACAGCCGAGATCGCCTATTACGGATTCATGGACGGCTTGCGGAAACGCCGCAGAACGGAAGTGCGCTCAGCCCTGAAAAAAATGTGGCAGTCTGGAGCACTCGATGAAAACGAGCTCGATGAGTTGATCATGCGGAACTGGCCACGCGCAGAAAAGATCGCCCATAAGGACATCAAGATGCGCACCTTCATCTCGCAGGAGACGAGTCGTGATGGCATGGCCGCCATGGTCTATGACATCACCTACGGCGTGGTGACGCCTGAGGATAATCTGGTGGTGATCGATGACTCCATCGTCCGCGGCACCACTTTGCGCACATCCCTGTTGCGGATTCTGGCCCGCACGAATCCGAAGCGCATCGTCATTGTTTCCACCGCACCTCAGATCCGCTACCCGGACTGCTATGGCATCGACATGGCGGAGTTGGGTAAATTTATCGCCTTCGAGGCCGCAGTCCAGCTTCTCAAAGACCGTGGAAAATGGCACATCATGGACGCCGCCTACGGGGCGGCCAAGGCGGAACTCAAAAAACCAGCCTGCGAGATGCGCAACGTCGTGAAGGACATTTATGCACCCTTCACGGACAGCGAGATTTCGGCCAAAGTCGTCGAGATCGTCAACCCGAGGACCTTATCCTGGAAGGGGGAGGTCAAGATCATTTACCAAACCATTGGCGACTTGCACAAGGCCATCGGCCCTGAATGCGGAGACTGGTATTTCAGCGGTGACTATCCGACGCCTGGAGGTTACGAGACCGTGAACCGTGCCTTCCTGAACTTCTATGAAGGCAAAGGTGGGCGCGCTTATGGCGAAACCCTTTTTTAACAACGCGAATGAAAATCCTCGTTACCGGCAAAGGCGGCCGTGAGCACGCCATCCTGACCGCTCTCAGTGAGTCCCCCTCGAAACCGCAACTCTTTGCCTCACCAGGCAGTGCAGCCATCGCGTCCCTCGCCACTTGTGTGACTGCAGCAGATCTCACGGAGTTGATCGCTTTCATGAAAGCAGAGGGCATTGACCTCTGCGTCGCAGGTGAAGAGGCATGGCTGATCAAGGACCGTGGCCTGGCAAACATGTGCGAAGAAGCGGGCATTCCGTGCTGGGGTCCGCGAAAAGAATCAGCTCAGTTGGAGGCGAGCAAGGTTTTCGCGAAAGAGTTCTTCCAACGACACCAAATCCCGACGGCAGGCTTTGTGGTTTGCGAAACGAAAGAGGCGGCTTTGGCTGCGATCGACACTTATCCCATCGTGCTCAAATTCGATGGATTGGCTGCGGGGAAGGGCGTCGCTGTTTGCCCGGATGCTGCGGAAGCGCACACTTTTCTTGATGATGTTTTCACCCGCCGACTTTTTGGGGATGGACGACTCATCGTAGAGCAGTGCCTGACGGGCCCGGAGATTTCCATTTTTGTCAGCGTCTGTGAAGGCAGCTATCACATCCTGATGCCAGCGCGTGACTACAAACGCATTCGTGACAATGATCAGGGCCCCAACACGGGCGGCATGGGCGCGGTGGCATCTCGCGATCTCGCTGAGAGTGCGCTCATGAAACAGATCGAGGCAGAGATCATCCGCCCCAGCGTCGAGGGGCTGACGAAGGATCAACTCCGCTACCGCGGGTTCCTTTATTTTGGCATCATGCTCACACCTGAAGGTCCGCAGATGCTCGAGTACAACTGCCGTTTCGGTGATCCAGAAGCCGAAGCTGTGCTGCCCATGGTCAGAGGTGATTTTGCCCAGTATTGCCTCGCCGGCGCCAATGGAAATCTCACGCCTGACCTCATTCATTTTGCAGATGGCTGGAGCGTGTGTGTGATCCTCGCCAGTGCAGGTTACCCTGCCTCCTCCCGGAGTGGAGATGTGATCAGCGGATTAGCCGAGGTGGAAAACGCACGAGTCTTTCACTGTGGCACGCGGCAGAATGAAGCCGGACAGTTCGAGACCCATGGAGGCCGTGTCTTGGCGGTCGTCGCTCAGGGGCAAACCCGTGTGGAAGCCCGTGATGTGGCTTACCTGAATGCGGAGAAAATTCGTTTTGACGGTCTGCAACGGCGCACCGACATCGCCCGGATGCATTTCGAGTAGTCGGGTCCGAGATTTATGAAACTGCAATCCACAGCCCTGAGTCTCCTCCTCGTTTTCAGTTGCTGCGGCCTCATTCGGGGTGGCCCTTCGGAAGATGCGCTCAAGATCGGTGATGAAGCCTACGCCAACAAGGACTACAAGAGCGCCCTGACGACTTGGATCAACGCCTACAATGAGCGCCAAACCGCAAAAACCGCCAACGATGAAACTTGCGCTCAACTCCTCGCGCGCCTCGGGGATCTCCTCGGCCGCACCGGCAGTTCAAAGCTCGCAGTCGATGTTTATGAAAAGCTGCTCGTTCTGCGGGGGGCGCTGAGCGGGAAGGACAATCCGGAAACGCAAAAGATCAAAAACTTCCTGCTCGTGCAGATCGCGAACTCCGGAGGCGATCTTGACCGGGCTTTGCTATTGGCTCAGGAGGCGGCGACTTTCTTTGGCCATGCTGGTCCCAATTTCATTGAGGAGCATCTCCAGTCACTCACCAATGTCGGATCCATCCTTCTCGAGAAAAAGGAGAGGATAGCTGCACACGAGGTCTTCACGGCCATCATTTCAATAGCAGGCGACCGGCCCCAAAAAGGCTCGGAATACGTCGTGAGTGCGTATGGTTCGATGGCGGTCATCGCGGCTTTTTTTGGTCGCTCGAAAGACGAGATTCTCTACCGCCAAAAAGCAGCCACTGCGGCCAAGGAGTCCTTCGGTGCGGAGAATTCGAAAACGTATGCAGCGCGTATCGTGGTCGCTACGACGCTTTCGGGATCGGGGGATACCAAAGGGGCTCGCGAGGTCTATGCATCGATCTTGTCCGACTTGGAAAAGGGCGGGAGCTCGGAGGATAAACTCGTGCAGCAACAGTGGACCGTTACGCTCTACCGTTTATTTGCCCTCGAGACGGCGGCGGGCAATGAGGATCGCGCTTTCTCTCTCATCAAATCCGCCTTTGAACACTGCAAAATCGGCTTTGGCGAAACCGACACCAACATGCTGCCGATCGCCCTCGATCTTGCCAAGGTGCACCTCAAAAAAGGCAACTATCAGGAAGGTGTAAAATGCTACCAGCGCGTGCTGGACATTCGGAGGCGCAATCTCGGTCCTGACAGCCCGGATACCAAGGAAACGCAGAAGATCCTCAATGAACTCTATGAGGATGTCCGCAAAGCAGAGGCTGCTAAAAAGAAGTAAAGCGAACTAGGGCACCGGAGCGGACTTGCTGCCGACGCACCAGAGCATCTTTTCCGTCCGAACATAGAGGCGGCCATCTCCGATCGCAGGCGAGGCATTGATGGGGCTGTCCATTTTGGTGGCGGAGAGTTGCTCAAACTTCCGGCCGGCCTTGATCACGATCACATCTCCCTGCTGACTGCCGCAGAAAACTTTTCCGTCAGCTGCCACCGGGCTGCTGAAGAATTTGCTACTGCCAGCGCTTCCATTTAGCCGCTCTTCGTAGAGAAGCTCACCTGATTTGAAATCAACCACCTTCAAGATGCCACCGTCTCCCACCAGGTAGAGCAAGCCATCCAGCACCAGCGGCGATGGCACGTAGGGCAGACCTTTGCTGAAGGTGAACTCCACCGGCTTCGGCTTGCTGCCTGAGATATCAATCGCAGCAAATTCCTTCACCCCGCCACCCGTGCCGAAGGTGCAGAAATAACGATCTCCCTGAAGCACTCCAGAGCCCAAACTGCGCTGAGAGTAGCCAGGATTGTGCTGCCAATTGATCTTCCCTGTTTTAGAGTCGATGCCCATCACGCCGCTCGCATTGTTGGTGCAGACGATCTCCTTCTTACCGCCGGCGGTCTCATGCACCACGGGCGTGGAGAAGGTGTTCAGGCAGTTGGGCAGTTCCAGTTTCCAGCTTTGTTTTCCGGTGGCCGCATCAAGGCCCACGATGCAGGCCCTCCACTTTTGCTGCTCGGGATCTTCCGTGTAGATCTTCCCATCCCGCTGCCAGTCAAACTCACTGCGAACGATCATGATGCCATCCACCACGATGGGCGAGATGCCGGTGCCGTGCTCATGGATGTAGTCTGCCACGTGTTCATTCTTCCAAAGAAGCTTTCCGGTGTGATCCAAGGCCAGAGCTTGGATCGTGGTGCCCGTGCTCCAATTCACATAGATGCCCTTTTCATCAATGTAAGGGGAGCTGCTGGCGAAACTGTTGAAGTTATGCAGCTTGTGTTCCGCGTAGGCTTCTTCATGCCTCCAGATTTCCTTACCATCGGCAGCGCTGAGAGCGATCACGGCGCGCTTTTGATCCGGTGCCTCAGCTGTGACCACCACCCTGTCTTTCCAGAGAACAGGTGAGGACCAGCCCTTGCCCAACTCCACTTTCCAGACCGTGTTTGAGTCGTCGATCTTCGAGGGCAGCCCCGTCGTCTCAGCCACGCCCGTTCCGTTGGGGCCGCGGAATCGTGACCAATCGGTCTTGGCAAAAGCAGGCAGAGCAGTGAGGAGGCAGATGGCGAGACTGAACGATTTCATGAGGGTGAGGAGATGAATGCGGAAGGTGGCTGGAGCCATCTTCGGATGCAAGCAGCTAAACGCAGACGCGACCGCGCTTCTCGCGAGAGATCTTGGGAATGAAATCCCGTTTGAAGGCGTTACCCTCCGCCCATCATGTCATCGCTGCGCCTCTTCCTGTTACTCCTCCTCGCCGTCTCGGCATCTGCTCTGGTGGCGGAGAAAAAGAAACCCGCTGCTTCAGGAAAGCAGCCGCTCCCGGTGAAACCATCACCCTGGGGAGACTTCGTGGAAAAAGATTTCCCGTTCTTCAGCAGCGTGGTGGACGCGCGAGACGTGGGTGAAGGCTTGCCCAAAGACAACCTAACCCCGCGTGGCATCGTCTTGAATCTCGGGCACAATCTCTGGGCCTGCTTTGATACCGATCTCCTCCGTATTGCCTGCATTTGGGAAGGCGAGCCCGGCAAGCCTCCTCTCACCCCGGAAGCCCTCGCCCCCGGCTCCTACCACATCGCCGGACAGAAAACCAAAGACGGCCAAGAGAACCTCCCGAAGCCGATTGGCAAGGTGTGGCTGGCGAATGGGATTTATCCGGGCTGGCAAGTGGGGGATAAACCGAGTTTCACGGATCCTCGTGAAAAAGCACCGAGCTCAGAGGAAGTGGGTAGGGGAGCGATTGAGCAGTTTCGCACAGTGACACGGAAGGGGCCCGAAGGATTGGGTTTGGAGTATGCTATGGACGGAGTGCAGATTGTCGAATGGATTAGTCGCGGTGGTTCGGATGGCCGACATGTGACGCGTTGGCTTCATGTTCCGAAACATGGAAACAACCTTCTCGTCCTGGCGGGGATGAGTGGCGACAATCTGGAGGTTCTCTGTTCCAGCGCCTTGGCACTCAAAGTTCAGAGCATCAATGGCGTCAAGTTTGTCGAACTACCAGCCTCTGAAACGGAGATCGAGTTTGGTATGAGCATCGGCGCGCAGATTGACGACGGTGAAAGCGCTTCTCCTCCTCATCGCGGAGAGGGGACCCAGAACTGGCCCCAAACCATCACCACAACCGCCACCCTCTCCACCTCCGACGACGCCTACGTCATCGACGACATTCCTCTCCCGCTCGACAATCCTTGGAAGCGCAATGTCCGCCTGGCCGACATCGCTTTCTTGAATGACCAAGGCGAGGCCGCAGCTGTTACTTTCGACGGTGATGTGTGGCTCGTCTCCGGCCTCAAGGGCGATTTGGAGAAAATCACGTGGAAGCGATTTGCCTCCGGTCTGCATGAGCCGATGAGCATCGTGTCACGGAACGGTGAGCTTTTGGTCTTCGACCGCAATGGCATCTGGAAGCTCGTCGATACGAACGGTGATCGTGAATGCGACCGCTATGAGATGTTCTGCAATCTCTTCACCCAAACTGCCGAGACGCGTGAGTTTCCCAACTCCATGAA
>CAMBPV010000001.1 GCA_945869695.1 Prosthecobacter debontii | reverse complement strand
TACTACCTGAGTCTGACGCTTTTGTTTCTCGGGTTCACGCATCAAGTGGTTGAGTTCAGGAGGTGGAAGCCATGAGTAAGCCTCATGCCCATGCCGAACTGCGCCCGGTGCCCGGGCGCTCGGGAATCGCTGTCAATGTGGCGGTCCAGTTGCTTGTCAGTGTGGTGATTTTCGTGGCCGTAAACTACTTTTCCTACCGCTACTATGCGCGCTGGGACCTGAGCCCGAATCGTGATCACACGCTGAGTTCATCGACGCTGAGCTTTCTCAAGAAACTGAGCAAGGACGTGGAGGTGACCGTGGCGCTTCCGCGACAGTCTGAGATCTACGAGGACGCGCGCGCCTTGGTGGAAGAGTACCGTCGGAACGGGAAAAAAATGGTGCGCATCGAATTCGTAGATCCCGTGCGGGACGCGGCGAGGGCTGAGCAATTAAAACTGGAGTCTGGAATCTCTCTCACCGAGGGAGGCATCCTTTTGCGTGCCATGAAGAGGTCTCGATTCATTCCGGAGAGCGAGATTCTGATCAAAATCAAAACGCCGAGTGCGGAGAAACCGATTTCATTTTTCAGGGGTGAAGATGCTCTGACCTCAGCCTTGATCGGCCTGATCGAGGGGAAGGTGAGGAAGTTTTACCTGGTCAGCGGAAAGGGAGGAATGAGCAATACCCTCTTCGAGGAAGCATTCAGCGGTTTCCGCGAGATTGGGCTGCAACAAAATTTTGAAGTCAATCAGATGAATCTCTCTGAAGTGGAAGAGGTGCCGTCTGATGTGAGCGGCCTGCTGATTGTGGGGGCCATGTACGACTTCACGGAGCGCGAAATGCGGAAGATACAAGCTTACTGGGGCTCGAAAGGGGCGGGGATCCTGCTGATGCTGGATCCGCAGGGGGAGACGCCTCGACTGAATGCTTTTCTGGGTTCTTACGGAGTGACGCCGAGGGATGATCGGGTGCTGATGGCGGAACTGACAAGCGCGGGTGCAAAAAAGCAGTTCGAGGTGCAAGGGGTCTTCTCCAAAGAGACGGTCATCACGAAACATCTGTCAGATGCATCGATCGTTTTTGCGGGGCAGACTCAATCGTTAAACTTGCGGCAAGATGATCAGGCACTGAAGGAGCAGTCCGTGATCGTTTCACCGTTGATCGATGCCGCACCCAGATTCTGGGGTGAGAAACAGTATTTGGAGCCATTACCCATCGCCGATGAGACAGATACGAGGCCACCGGTGCATGTGGCGGCAGCTGTCGAGCGGGGTGCAGCCGCCGATCAGAGAGTGGGCGTGGATTCGTCTCGGATGGTGATCGTGGGCAACGCGATGCTTTTGGATCGGAAATCTGAACTGGCCGTAAACCGGGACTTTATCGCTGCGAGTTTGAATTGGATGCTCAATCGGGAAAAACTGATCGGAGTGATGCCGAAACAGAAGGGCAGCTATCGGATCGATATTTCAGATGAGCAGCATCGGAACTTGTTTTGGATTGCCGCCCTTTTCATGCCCGCGACGGTGATGGCACTCGGGTTTCTGGTGTGGGCAGGGCGACGCTCATCCTGAGTGAAAACGGAATAGTCATGAGAATCTCAACCACCATTCTCCTCTTGATCGCCGGGATGGCACTGATCGCGGGGATCATCCTTACTGAGCGATACGTCCCGAGCACACGAGAAGCTGAGCAGAGCCGCTCCTTCCCTCTCACTGAATTGGGGGAGGAAGTGGATGGACTGGAGTTTGATGTTGAGGGGGTGAAGACCGTCATGAGCCGACGGAGCGGTGTTTGGTTCATCACGGAGCCTCTTCAGGACAGAGCGGACCCGGATCAAGTGGATGCGGTGCTGAAGGGCTTGAGGGAGACTGCTTGGATCGAAGTGATCAAAAAAGAGGAAATGGGAGATGATGAATGGAAGAAGACGGGACTTCTACGGCCGACGACGCGGATCAAACTCACTTCTCTCGGGCGGACGGTGAGTGAGGCATGGATCGGAGCTCCGGCAGCGATGGAGGGGACAACCTACGTGACCACGGAGACTGAGAATGGAGGGAAGGTGCATCGGTTGGCTCGCTGCGCGGTGACGCCTCTGATCCGAAGTCTCCCGAATGTCTGGCGTGATTCCAAGTTGGTGAGATTCAAGCCAGAAAGAGTTTTGAGAATCAGTCTCTCCAGTGCGGGAAGTCTCATCGAAATGGCTCGCCGACCTCCAGATGGACGGTGGGCGTTGACAAAGCCTTTTCAGACCGGCGGTCGAGATGATGCGATCGAGAATTTTCTCTCCACCCTTTTGAATCTGTCAGTCGAGAGTGTATCCGATACGGAACTGGTGTCGCCTGTCCCTGATGATCTGGCAGTTCAGGATTCGATTGAAGTGAGATTGGAGATGGCTGGTGAATCGGAGCCTTTGGTGGTGACGCTGAGGCGGCCGGAAGAGGGCAAAAAAACGACCGAGGCCAAGGTCTCAAATCGAGCTGCAAAATTCACGGCCAATTCGGATTCGCTGTCGGATCTTTTGGCTCAACCCAATGATCTTCGAGACAATCACTTGGCCCGTCTGAAGGAGAGTGAAGTGACGGAGATCACACTCGAGAGTGTGTCGCACCCGGACGTGATTCTCCAGCGGCAGAATGAGTCCTGGTTTTTGTGGAGGCATGGAAAACTTGAGCCTGCAAACAGTGACCGGATTTCCGTTTTGCTGGAGGCTCTGAACACTCACCGCATTCGGGAGTTTGCCTCCGATTCCGCGTCTGATTTAGCCACTTACGGTCTAAACCGTCCGTTTCTGAGTATCTCTTGGCGACTGGCTGACAAGAGTTCTGAGAAACTCCACTTCGGACAGGATACTGAATCAAACGTGTATGCCAAACTTGAAAAACAGTCCTTCGTTTACAAGGTGGCGGCGGTTGTGCTGGCGGCGTTTCCGACGGACCCCGTGAAGTGGAAGGGGCTGAATCCGTTGCGGTTCACCTTGTTTGCGCTGCGGCGCATCAGTCTCCAGGGGGGATCGCAACCGGCGGTGAATCTGGATTTTAATCAGGAAACAGCCCAATGGTCGGGCTCAATCGCTGGGCAGGACATCACCGCTGCGATTGATCGTGTGAAAGCGGATAGGTTAGCCGATGCGTTGTCGAAGTTTCGGGTTCAGGACTGGGCGCAAGATCGCAGTGAAGCCATCAAGGCGCTGGCGACTCCGACGCTGACATTTACGGTGACGCTCGGTGTTCCGGGTGAGCCAAATGCACCGGTCACGCAGCGCACCGTCAGTCTGGCCCCGACTCAGGCGGGCGCGGATACCGCCATCTATTACGGTCAATTGAATGGCGAGCCGGACGTCTTCTTTGTGACTCGCGAGTATTTGCGGGAGTTGATGGCACCCGTTTTGAAGAAACAACGCTGATCACACCCGGGTCGCAGAGTAGAGCGCCGCAATGCCGAGGGATAGAGGTCGGGTCACTGGTTTTCTGAATTGGCACTCCTGCAAGAGGGATTCCATCTTTGTTCCTGAGGGAAACTTCTCGATGGAGCCGCAAAGGTAGTCATACGCATCCTTTTTCCCAGTGAGAAGGCCGGCGATCCGGGGCATGACCTGTTTCAGGTAAAAAAGGTAGGGTGCTCGCAGGATTGGGGTGGAGGGAATCGAGAAATCGAGAATGACAAGGTGTCCTCCTGGACGAAGGACGCGGTGCATTTCAGCCAGAGCACGGGGCCAGGAGGCCATGTTACGCAGGCCGAACGCAACCGTGATGACATCGACGCATTGATCCGCGAGGGGGAGGGCGAGAGCGTCTGCGGCTATCAAAGATTCAAAGTTTTGACGCTGAGCTTCCCGCATCATGGGGACGGAAAAATCCATCCCTAAAATTTCGGCATCCGGGCATCGACGGCGGATGGCTGCGGCGAGATCCCCGCTCCCCGTCGCGAGATCTAAGACGAAACGTGGCTTCAAGGAGGCCACTAGACGGGCTGTTCTTATCCGCCATAAGACATCAGTGCCCAGGCTGAGCACATGATTGGTTAGCACGTACCGCCGGGCGATCCCGGCAAAAGCCTCTTTTACAAACCCTGCGTCTTGCATCGTCGAAACGGCGGACAATCAAGCGGTGAATCCAAAGTGTTGGTGCTCACGAGAGGACTCGAACCTCCACGATGTTACTCACTAGAACCTGAATCTAGCGCGTCTACCAATTCCGCCACGTGAGCTTTGGATGCTTGACTGCCGGGAGGGGACTCTTCCACCGGCAGACGACAATCTCAAACGGAATTAACAGTTCTGTTAAAATCTGGCTGGAATCAGTCACCTGCCCGACCAGAGGAAAGAGGCTTCATTCGATAAAGGCTGTGCTCAGCCGTCGCACTGGAAGTCACCGACACAGTGGCGGTTTTTGCACTCAATGACTCGGGACCGGCAAATTGAGAACGCGAGAAGAAGTAAAGCTTACCATCGGTGCCAAAACAGAGTCCATTCGGGCTTACAAGGCGGGGGTCAGAAACGAGGATGCGGTATTTCCGTGTGTTTTCCTCAATGACCCCAATGGCACGAGCGCCCAGATCCCCCAAATAGACGTTCCCTTTGTTGTCGAGGGAGATCGACGACGTTGGGGGCTTATCCGCATACACCTCAACGTGCGAAGCTAATTTTTCCCGATTCAGCTCAGGAGACCTGAGAAACTCGGTCCTGATCCGGTAAAGCTTTGAGGATCTCAGGGGCGCGAAGTAGAGCCATTCACCTTTTCGGTCGAGGGCGATGGGATCTGCTCCGCTGTGTGGCAGAGTTTGAACTCCATCCAAACGTCGAGTGCTACTCCCGATCGCAGCCAACGGCAAGGGGACGGTGCCGTCCGGAACGACTGAGGGGTGCCCCTGGAGGAGTCTCCTGGCTAAACCATTGGAACGGTCGAGCGCGACGATGGCGGCATCCGAGCCGCTGGCGGGATCACTGATGTAGATGAAGGGGGAGTCAGGATCCACGGCCAGATCTGAAAAGAAAGAGCCGGGAACTGCCGCGGGCTGTCCGATGTGGTGGACGGAGACGAGGCGATTTTTGTCAGGTTGCCAGCCCACGACTTTCGGGGACATCTCACTGCGACGTCCATTGTCGAGCAGCCACACCACACCGTTGGAATCCAATTGCATTCCCTCGACCGCATCGAGGGGCAGCGGTTCATCTGGTAAAGCCTCGCTCATACCGAGCGAGGGAAAGGGGTCCACTTTGCCTGTCTTGTTGATCGATACCACCCGAGCCCTCGGTTTTTCAGTCTGATTGAGACTCAGGATCCAATGTCCATCGGGTGAGCAGGTCAGTCCGGATGGTGCCAGCGAGATTTGATAGACGACTTCAATGTCATCACTCAAAAACGCAGAATCCGGCCCCCCGCTCGCTATCCTTGCAGCCATCAGGATGGGGCAGAGGGACCAGGAGAGACGGCGGATGAAGTGAGATCGGGACAACGGAAGGCGGTGGGTGTGGGTCTTCTGTTAGCAGAAGACAGGCCGAGCAGCTAGAAATTCTTGATCCACTTTGCAGATGTCCTCGGATCTTGCTTCTGTGTCCTTGATACAGCCGTGGTGTTTGCCTCGTCTTCACCGTAGGACCAGAGGTCAAAGGTTGGATTGATCGCGTCGGTCGTTCCCCCCTTGGTGTATTGGAAAGGGTGAGAGAAACCATCGAGAAGCATGTAAATGTTGCTCCCTTGGTACATGTAAATTTCCCGGGGCATTTCGTTCATCAGCATTTTTTCACCCGTGTCCCACCGACCATCCGAGGGAGTGCCTCCCGCAGCTATCTGAATGGCATTTGAGCCATCGCCACTCAGTGCCTGATAGAGCATCAGTGCGCCTCCGGTCGTATACGATCTCCCATTGAAACTACGCGTCGTCGCAGCGGACGATGGCTCAGGGTACTCTCCGAATTCTGAATTGTAGCGTTCCAGACCCGAAACGATGGCTCGATGAACCGCCGTGGTGCGGTTCCTCATCGCTGCGTTTTGGGCGTATGAAAAGGCTCCGAAGGTCATGGCTGCCAGCAGAGCAATGATCGCAATGACCACCAAGAGCTCAATCAAAGTGAATCCACGGCTTTGATTCAGGAGGCTCCTATTGATAAAGGTTTTTTTCATTTGTTTTCCACGAACTGATTGGATTTGATCCGGTGACGAAGATCCTGTTCAACGAAAAGGCCTAACCTCCGCTCATTTCTTGGATGACCTTGATCAGCGGCAGGAAAAGGGCCAGAACGATTGTTCCCACCACGACGGCGAGGAGGACGATCATGAGAGGCTCGAGCATGGACGTTAGCGCAGAGACTGAGTTGTCGACTTCGTCTTCATAGACGTCAGCGACTTTCAGGAGCATTTCGGGCAGCTGTCCAGTTTCTTCACCCACGTCCACCATGGAAATAACCATCGGAGGAAAGACGCCACTTCCTTCGAGTGGGCCGACCATTGATTCACCTTCTTTGACGGCATCATGGATTTTGGTGATGGCGTTGGAGACGACCACGTTACCCGCTGTTTCACGGGTGATGTTCAAAGCCTGAAGAATCGGCACACCGGAGGTCACCAGAGTGCCAAGGGTCCGGGTGAAACGTGAGATGGCGGTCTTCCGCTGCACGTCCCCGAACAAAGGCATTTTGAGCTTCATTTGGTCAATGACGACGCGCCCTTTCACGGTGGCTGAGAAAACCTTCCAGAAGATGAAAAACAGAGCTCCGATGATGACAAGATACCAGAAATTTGATCCCATCCAGCGGCTGAACCCGATCACGATTTTGGTGATCTCGGGCAGCTTGTCCCGGCTGCCCAGCATGTCTTCAAAGATTTTTTCGAACTTCGGAACAATCACCAGCATGAGGAACACCATGATGGCCACTGCGATGATCATCACGATGATGGGATAAACCATCGCCGCGACCACCTTGTTTTTCAGCTTTTGAGCTTTCTCCTGATACTCGGCCAGCCGGTTGAGTGCGATTTCGAGCACACCACCAAGCTCTCCCGCCTTCACCATGTTGACGTAGAGTTTATTGAAGATCTTGGGGAACTGCTGAAGACTTTCCGAAAAGGTGCTGCCGGTCTGCACGGAATCTGCAAGGGTGGTGACCGTCCGCTTCATGATTGGGTTGGGCTCTTGTCTGCCGAGAACAGTCAGACCGCGCAGGAGGGGAAGGCCAGAATCGATCAGTGTGGCCAATTGTCGCGTGAAAACCATCAACGTCTTGCCCTTCACCTTCGCTGCACCGGAGGCTTTGGCTCCCGCTGCACCTTTGGCTGCTCGGGGTGCCGCGCTTTTCGCCCGCTTCTTGATGGCGGCCACATCTCCTTTTCCCTCTTGAACGACCTGAGTGGGATACAGTTGTTGCTGCCGAAGATTTGTGATGGCCTCGCTCTCTGAGGCGGCGTCGACGACGCCTGCGGATTCTTGTCCATTTTGGTCGAGGGCGATGTAGTGAAAGGTGGGCATATGCGCGTTGTCAGATTGCAGGTCAGGGAGTGTCGATAAGCGTCGTTAGCGTGAGGATACCGGAAAAGAAGTCCAGTTGTCCATTCAAAAAGTGAGTTCAGGCCATGGATTTACGTGTACTTCAGCACTTCTTCGATGGTGGTCTCACCGTCATAGATGTTACGGAGTCCGTCTTCACGCAGGGAAACCATGCCCAACTCAATGGCTTTCTGCCTGAGAACCAACGTGGGGGCCTTGGAGGTGATGAGATCGCGCAGGGGGTCAGTCACGTCCAGAAGCTCGTAGAGACCTTTTCGTCCTTTGTATCCCGTGCTGTTACAAACTGGGCATCCACCGCCGGTGAAGAAATTTTTTCCCCCCAGATCACTCGACGAGAGGTTGAGTTGGTTCAAGATCGAGAGGCTCGGTTCATAGGGCACGCGACATGACTTACAAATGGTGCGCAAGAGTCGTTGTGCCAAGACGCCCTCGAGAGTGGCTGCGACCATGAAGGGCTCCACGCCCATGTCCACCAGACGAGTTACGGCACCCGCAGAGTCATTGGTGTGCAGGGTGCTCAGCACCAAGTGACCTGTGAGGGATGCCTGAATGGCGATCTGGGCGGTCTCCAAGTCACGCATCTCTCCCACCATGATTCGATCTGGATCTTGACGCAAAAACGCGCGGAGAGCTCGTGCGAAAGTGAGCCCGACCCCTTCATTGATGGGGACCTGCATGATGCCGTCCAATTCGTACTCGACGGGATCTTCTGCGGTGAGGAGTTTACAATCGATCGTGTTGATGCGGCGCAGAGCCGCATAGAGGGTCGTGGTCTTTCCCGCTCCGGTTGGCCCCGTCACGATGAAGATGCCATTGGGCTTCTGGATGGTCTCAACGATGTAATCGAAAAGGTAGGGAGGCATCCCCAATTGCTCGAGGTTCAAGTTGACCGAAGAGCGGTCAAGAACACGTAGAACAACGCTCTCGCCATGCTGCGTGGGCAGAGATGAGACACGCATGTCCACGGGTTTACCGCCTACGGAAGTCATGATACGGCCGTCTTGGGGGACGCGTCGCTCAGCGATGTTCATGTTCGCCATCACCTTAATGCGGGAAATGACGGAGTTAGCCATTTGCACGGGAGGAGGTGCCATTTCATACAGCGCACCATCCACGCGATAACGGATTTTGAACTCGCGCTCGAACGGCTCGAAATGAATGTCAGACGCACGCTCTTTGATGGCTTGCTGCATCACGAGGTCCACAAACTTGACGATCGGAGCAGAATTTGCCTCCTTTTCCAAGGACTTCGCGTCCAAGGCGCCACTGGAAAGTCCCAATTGACCGAAGATGTCCTCGATGCTCGGGGACCCGACTCCGTAGTTTTTATCAATGAGGTCCTGCACCTGACTCCGGCGGGCGACGACAGGTACCACATCACGACCCAGCGCAAATCGCAAGTCCTCGAGCAATTGCGGGTTTAGCGGATCCGTGAAAGCCACGTGCAAACTGGAGGCATCGAGGGTTACCGGAAATGCGCCATAGAGGCGAGCCATGCCCGGGGGGATCATCTGAACCAACTCGGGAGAGGGCGTAAAATCAGACAGATCAAAATGCTCGGCCCCGAGTTCTTCTGCGACGGCCGCCCAAAAGTCGTCCTCGGTCGAAAAGATTCCATAGTCGATCAGCAGATGGAGAATATCTTTCCCGCTCCGCTGAACGTCCTGTGAGAGGTCGTCTGCCTGGCCGTCGTCGATGACGCCTCTTGCCACCAGCATGTCCACTACGTTTTGAGCTGTCATGATTCAGTCGTGAAAAAAGTCTAAGTTTAAGGGTGAGAGGTTCCTTTCCGGAGTCTAGGAGCCGTCTGCCATGGTGGCTTCGATGACCTCATCTGCGGTGGTCAATCCGGCGAGCACCTTGCGCACTCCGTCTTCTCGGATGGTTCTCATGCCCAGTTCGCGGGCCCTCTTGCGGAGTTGCGGTGTGGTGAGTTGTTCATTGATCATGTTGCGCACCTCGTCGTCCACTTTGAAGATCTCAAGAATGGCCAGTCGACCCCGGTATCCCCGGTCACGGCACTTTTTGCATCCGACGGGCTGCATGATCGTGGAGTTCATCGCCTGCGAAGCATCGAGCCGGAGTCCGCGGAGATCGGTCTCACTGAGGAAGCTGGGTGTCTTGCACTCGCCGCAGAGTTTTCTCACGAGACGCTGAGCTTGAATGGCGCGCACCGCCGAGGCGATCAAGAACGGCTTGATGCCGATGTCTGCCAGACGAGCCACCGTGCTGGGCGCATCATTGGTATGCAGGGTGCTGAAGACAAGATGTCCCGTTAGACTGGCGTTGATGGCGATACTGGCTGTTTCCAAATCTCGAATTTCCCCCACCATGATGATGTTCGGCGCCTGACGGAGCATGGAGCGCAGAGCGGCGGCGAAGGTCATTCCGATGTCTTCCTTCACCATGACTTGATTGATCCCTGCAAGTTCATACTCCACCGGATCTTCCACGGTGATGATCTTTCGGTCCGGTCGATTGATGAAATTGAGACAGGCGTAAAGCGTCGTCGTTTTCCCTGAGCCCGTGGGTCCGGTCACGAGAATGATTCCGTCCGGGAGAGAGAGCATCTTTTCAAAGACTTCCTGGTCGTCAGAGAGGAACCCGAGATCTGAAAGTCCCAGTTGCAGCCCTGATTTATCAAGAACACGCATGACGACGGATTCCCCATTGTTTGTGGGAATGATGGAGACACGCATATCGAGCTCCTTGTCATTAAACGTCATCTGAATTCGTCCGTCTTGAGGGATGCGCTTTTCATCGACACTCATCGTGTTCGTCATGATTTTAACACGACTGATGATGGCTGCGTGGAGGCGTTTCGGATGGTGCTCCATGTCCTGCAAAACACCGTCGATCCGGTATCGGACACGAACGTCTTTTTCCAGTGGCTCGATGTGAATATCACTGGTCCGCGACTTGAAAGCTTCGGTAAACATGTTGTTCACCAGTCGAATGATCGGGGCGTCTTCCGTGCCCGCCGTGTCACCCACTCCAAATCCAGCCGCCGTTTTCACCGCTGCACCGCCCATCACGGCGTCGTTACCGTAGATATTCGACATCAGCACCTTGATCAGAGCCGGTGTGGCACAGAAGAACTCAATGTCTGGCTGGAGAACGTGGGGCAGAGCGTCCAGCGTCTCGAAGTCATAGGGATCACTGACCGCGATCTGAAGTCTGCCACGGTCAGCGCCGAGGGGGGCGACCTTGTAGCGCAAAGCCACCTCGAGCGGGATCATGTCCTTCAACTCCGGGGTCACCGTGTATCCCGTGAGATCCACGTACTCCATGCCGGAATTGACCGCCACATTTTGGGCGATTTGTTCATCTGAAACCACACCTGTTTTGATCAGGGTATCGATAACCGACTCATTTGGCTTTTTAGTGCCGCGAGCAGTTTGAACCGCTCGTTCGTCCAGAGCTCCCGCTTCGAGCAGGAGTTCGATCAGGTATTCTTCGTTTGAATAGGGCATGTAGAGTCGTTCGGATTGGGAGATTTTAGCCAATAAAATTCGACTAAAAGATCGGAAAATTCGGTGGAAAATTAAACTACATCGAATCGGGACGGAGTGTCAATCAATGTGATTACGAAGAGGTGTATGTTCACAAGAAAAGGAGAGCTGGATGAGCGCTCCGATTTCTACTTTTGAGCCCAAACGCCCTGTTTCTGGATCTTGGCGCGTTTGGCGTGTCCATTGAGTTCCAGGAGATAATCCTCCATACGGCGCACATCGTTGCTCGGGAGAAAGGTCGTGATGCCGCCGACGCGTGCAAAGCCCTTGAGCAGCAGGAGATCTGCAAGGTAGGCTCTTTTTCCGGCAGCGTATTCAACACTGATCATCCCGTAGTATCGACTGCTGTTCGGGACTCGCTCCCAGCGGGTCAGGAGGGTGAAAGGTTTATTCTTCAATAAATCCCTCACGTAATTCATGGCTGCCATGCCGCCATCGACGATCGCCTGATTCTGAGTGTTTCCGAACCAGCGTGCCTGCTCAGCGACGCGTTGGGGATGTGTCCACGCGGCTTCGAGTGCATCCACAAAGTAGAGGACAAAAATGTGCTCCTCATTTCCAATTTTGAGTCTGAACGCATCGGGTTCATTGGTTTGGGAGTCGATGAAGGTAGTGCCCGGGAAAGCCACAAAGACAGGCTCGACCGGTCGGAAACCGACCAAGGATCCAGGACCGCCCCCCGGAACACCCGCCGAGGGCACTGGCAGAGCGCTTACCACTGGATTTTCGCGCCCCTCCCGAAGAAGCACCGCCACAAGAACGATGATCAGCACCAAAACGCAGGTGATCGCGAGGTTGAGAAGTGTCTCTCGGAGTTGCATCTGGGGATCAGGAAAACCTGGCGTGCATCATCCGCCGAGGCTCTCCATGGACTCAATCAACAAATTTAGATACCAGCACCGCTGCGTTGTGGCCACCAAAGCCGAACGAATTGCTAAGGGCGACGTCGATCTTGGCGGGCCGCGCAGCATTGGGAACCACGTCCAAGTCACACTCAGGGTCTTGATTCTCAACGTTAATGGTCGGTGGTGCGATTTGATCGCGAATCGCCAGAACGGATGCCGCCAGCTCGATTCCACCCGCCGCGCCGAGGAGGTGCCCCGTCATGGATTTGGTGGACGAAACCAAAACGCCCTTTTTGGCGTGATCTCCAAAGGTGCGCTTGATGGCGCGGAGTTCACACACATCACCCACCGGAGTCGAGGTGGCGTGAGCATTGATGTAATCAACGTCCGTTGGGTTGACTCGAGCGTGTCTCATGGCCATTTCCATGCAGCGCGCAGCGCCGAGACCCTCGGGGTGTGGGGAGGTCAGGTGGTAGGCATCGGCGGTGGCGCCGTAGCCTGTGAGTTCACAGTAAATCTGGGCTCCGCGCTTTTTGGCGTGCTCCAACTCCTCGATGACCATCACGCCAGCTCCCTCGCCCATCACGAAACCATCGCGGTCTTTGTCAAAAGGGCGTGAGGCGCGCTCAGGCTCGTCATTTCTCATGGAGAGGGCCTTCATGTTTCCAAAACCGGCCAATCCGGAAGGGGTAATGGAAGCTTCCGATCCGCCACAGATCATGCAGTCGGCATCGCCGAACTTAATGATGCGCCAGGCCTCGCCGATGTTGTTGTTCGATGTGGCACAGGCCGTCACGATGGCCATGTTCGGCCCCATGTAACCGAACTCGCCGGCGATCATGCCGCTGGCGATGTTACTGATCATCATCGGAATGAGAAAGGGTGAGACACGGCCGGGTCCCTTGTTCAAGAGGATCTCATACTGCGTTTCCAAGGTTCTGAGTCCTCCGATTCCGCTGCCCACCATCACGCCGACGCGATGCGGGTCCAAGGCGTCAGGATTCAGCCCCGAGTCTTTGGCTGCCATTTTGGCCGCCGCCATGGCCAGTTGGAAATAGCGGTCCGCACGGCGGGCCTCCTTGTGATTGTTGAAAAAGGGAGCTGGGTCAAAGTCCACCACCTCACCCGCGATCTTGCAGTCGTAGTTCGTGACGTCCATGGACTGGATGCGGCGAATGCCGCTCTTTCCAGCAAGGATGTTTTTCCAGAATTCATCCTTGGTGTTGCCGAGAGGGGAGATGACTCCGATCCCAGTGATCACAACGCGTCTTTCGCTCATATTCATAGGTAAGTTGGGAGTTCAGAGAACACGAAATGGGGGTGCGGGCAAGGTGTTTTTGCCTCTCAGAGAGCCAAGTCGCCTCAGGAGCGCGCCATGAGGTAGTGTTTCGGGCGTCCATCGCGTTGTTTGTTGGTCAGCGGCGGCAGATCAAGGTGAAAAAGATGGCGCGTGGCGGCAGTGTGATGGTCCAAGACGTCCGAACAGGCTTTTTGGAAGCTCCTCCACCGCTCCCAGGGATGTGCAGGCACATGGACCACATGGCGGATCAGACTCAGCCATTCAATGTAAATGCGAGAGACGTCTCCCTCTGCGAGAGCGGATCGGGGGCCCTCAGGGCTCACGATGCGTTCATGATGCAAAAGAGAGCCGATGACCTCCGCTGCGCCTTCTCCGTAGTCAACGGGCAGGCCGCTCTCGAGATAGCCTTCATGGCAGACAAAACCATAGGCTTTTCGGCAACAGGCCGCGAGTCTCTCGCTCCCGCAGAAACCGGGAAGCTCGAATCGGACACCCGCGCGGAGATTGGCCAAATGAACAATCAGCTCGTCGAGTGGGTAGGTTTCATCCTCGAGAGCTGCCGAGATCGCCAATCCTTCACCATGCTGGAAAAAACTGAAAATCTCACCGCGCCGAGTCGGTGCTCCTCGATTGTCGATGAGTCCAAGCGTGCGCCAGCTATGGATGGGGGATCCCGTTTTTGGCTCCCTTGCAGTCGGCTCTGAACTGGTTGGACTCGATTCCACTTCGGTGGCCGCTTCCCGTAAAAGCGTGCGCTCTTCGGGAGAAAAAAGGCATACGCCACTTGCGTCCCGATAGCCGTGAACGCGCAAGTTTCGGAGATCACAACGTCCCATGACCAGTCCATCCCGAATGCCTGCAAACTCAAGGGGTGGTAGATTTTCTGCCGATTTGATGGCTTCAGGTGGGAGAAGCTTGGGCGCGATCTTGTGCCAGTGCAGTTGTTGAAACTCGGGCAACACTAGAAACTCGATTTTGCGATCCAGACCAATGATTTTCCGGATGGATTTTGTGGGGCGAAAGAAGCTCTCATCCTCAGATGCCGCCTGTCCGAGAGCCAGCTCAAGCCCATAAATGGCCGCGCCGCTGGGTTGTTTTTCGACCATCTTGAAGGGGCGGGCAATGCCTGCCCCGAGGTCGCTCACAAAGCGGGGATTCGAGAGTGCTGGTCTTGACTTTTCGGCGTGAGTTATCCAGACCTCACTCAAAGAGGCGGTGATCAGACTTGAGGTCTTTTTTTCCTCCCACTTGCCTTCGGAGTTGAAGATCTGAGTCACCATCGCACCCAGGCCGAAGACCGCCTTGCCCTCGCGCTGATGGATCGCAGGTTGCTCATTCTCGGGCTCCAGTCCCAGCGGGGGCGGTGTCTTGGCGAAAAGTCGGGACGAAAAACGAGTGGCTGCTTCGAAGGGATTCTCATCCGCTAGCGCGGCATGTTTCATGACCCGAATGAACATGGGCCACGCTAGTTGACGTGAGCGGTGGAGACGTGCTGCCCTGCCATCCGAGATGTTTGGACTTTGTCGGGTCGTGATCACATAGCCTTTTTCATCCAGACCTCGGCGGCCGGCTCGGCCATACATTTGGAGCAGTTCGTCGGGTGCGAGCTGGCGTTCGGTAACGCCATCATGAAACTTCGTGGCGGCCACATGCACGCTGCGGACTGAGAAATTGATACCGGCAGCCAGTCCCATTGTTGCTGAGATCACGCGGAGCTGTCCCGCCTTGGCCAGGGGCTCGATCACTCCCGCTCTCGCCGCATAGGAAAGCCCACTGTGGTGGTAGGCGATCCGACGTTCCAGCAGCGTGGTCAGCTCTTTTCCGCAGGCAGCTTTTTGCTCGGGTGTGAGATGCAGCGGATCGCCAGGGGGCAATTCATTGGCCAGCGAGCGGGCGATGTTTTCGGCCTCCCGCCGACGCGGAGCAAAGATCAGCAGTGGGGCCAGATCGCCCAAAAGAGCCGCTGCCGCCAGCTTGGGCCAATAGCCCTCAAAATGCCGCGCCATCCGTTGGGGAAGTAATTCGACGGGCATTTCCTCCAGCGGCACCGGGCGCTCCGTGGTGGCCACGACCTCGACGGGTCTGCCTAGGCGGCGCAACCATGCGGCGATGTCTTCGGGATTGGCAACGGAGCCACTCAAAAGCAAGAGGCGAGTGCTCTCGGGTGCGAGGGCGATTGCTCCCTCGTAGTGCGCGCCGCGTCCGGTGTCGGAGATCATCTGGTATTCATCGATCACCAGCACGGCGGGGCCTTCATTGCGCAGGAGGCGTTCGAGTTGAGTTTCCAGAGTCGCCACTAAAACGGGTGCGGAGATGTTCTCCGAGAGATCACCCGTGGCGATGCCGACGTTCCAGCCCTTGCTTTGCCATTCGGAATATTTGTCGTTGGCCAGAGCACGGGTAGGCACGGTGTAAACGGCCTGACCTTTGAGGTGTGCTGATTCATGCAGGAGCTCAAAGATGTAAGTTTTACCCGCTCCAGTCGGTGCATTCACCACCACATCCTGACCGCTGCGCAGGAGGTTGACCGCCCGGTGCTGCCAGGCGTCCGGGAGCTTCAGCGACGTTGTGAGCGAGGCGAACACACTTTGAGCTTACGCACGAAACAACGAAGCGTCTCGCGCGGCTTTTAATAGTCTCGCTGAAGAAGGTAGTCAGCCAGATGCCGGAGATGGGTGCCTCTTTCACCGAAGATCTCGATGGCCGCATGAGCTTCTGCCGTGAGGCGTTTGGCCTCATCTCGTGAGGCATCCAGGCCGATGAGGGCGGGGAAGGTGGACTTAGCGGCAGCCACATCTTTGCCGGCACTTTTCCCGAGCTTCTCACTCGTTTGAGTGACGTCGAGGATGTCATCAATGACTTGAAAGGCCAGTCCCGTTGCCATGCCAAAGCGTCGCAATGCATCGACTTGCTCATCGGAAGCACCTGCACTCAGTGCGCCCAGGAGAATGGACGTGGTCAGCAGGGCCGCTGTTTTGCTCTCGTGCACATAGCGCAGGTCCTCCATCGGCAGTTGCTTGCCCTCGCCTTCGAGATCTGCCACCTGACCGCCGATCAAGTGCAGACTGCCTGAGGTGACGGCCAGTTCTCGCACGTAATGAGCGGCATCGAATCGCGCATTCGCGGGCACGCGTGCGACGAGTTCGAAAGCGAGAGCCTGAAGTGCATCGCCAGCCAGCACGGCCACGCCTTCTCCGTAAACTTTATGACAAGTGGGCACGCCGCGCCGGAAGTCATCATCGTCCATGCTCGGAAGATCATCGTGGATCAGCGTGTAAGTGTGCAGGCACTCCACCGCACAGGCCGCGGGCATGGCTGCCGTCAAATCACCCCCACAGGCTTCGGCCGCAGCGAGACAGAGCACGGGCCGCAGGCGCTTGCCGCCAGCAAAAAGGCTGTGCCGCATGGCCTTGTGCAGGGTGGCTGGCCGGGTTTCAGCCGAAGGAACGGCTTCATGAAGGGCCGTTTCAATCGCCGCACACCGGCTGGCTAGGTAGGATTTGAAATCTGACATGGTCGGTCGAACTCAGAGACACTCGGCGATCTGCACCGCATTGAGAGCGGCTCCTTTGAGAAGCTGATCACCCACGACCCAGAAGGCCAGTCCGTTGTCGAGAGCGCAATCCTGGCGGATACGTCCGACGGCACAGTTATCCCTGCCCGCGATGTCGAGCGGCACGGGATACTTCTTGTGCGATGGATCGTCGATCACATCCAGCCCTGGTGCACGGCTCAGCACTTCGCGCGCAGCTTCAGCCGTCACGGGTTTTTCAAATTCAGCGCTGATGGCCACCGAGTGCGCCCGAAAAACGGGAACGCGCACGCAGGTCACCGACGCACGGAATCCGGGGTGATGCATGATCTTGCGTCCCTCATTTTCCATCTTCATTTCTTCCTTGGTGTAGCCTGAGTCTAGGAAGGAATCCACATGAGGGATCACGTTGAAAGCGATCTGATGCGGGTAAACCTGAGGCGGATGTTCCAGTTTGGCTGCATCCCACTCACGCTTCGTGTCGGCCCAGCGGCGGGCTTGATTAGCGAGTTCTTCGATGGCTTGGGCACCCGTGCCTGAGACGGCCTGGTAGCTGGATGCAAAGATGCGCTTCACACCGAAAGCCTGATGCAAGGGGTAGAGTGCCATGAGCGAGATGGCCGTGGTGCAGTTCGGGTTGGCAATGATGCCCTGGTGCTTCTTCACATCCTCGCGATTCACTTCAGGCACCACGAGCGGGACGGTGTCATCCATTCGGAAGGCTGAGGAGTTATCCACGACCACCGCGCCGGCGGCGACAGCGTGAGGGGCGAATTCCTTGGAGATGCCGCCGCCCGCGCTGAAGAGTGCGATGTCGATGCCCTTGAAGGAATCAGCCTTCAGCTCTTGAATGACCACATCGGCACCACGGAATTTCATCGTCTTCCCAGCGCTGCGTGCAGAGGCAAGAAGGGTGAGTTGGCCGACGGGGAAACCGCGTTGCTCGAGGCAACGCAGCATTTCCACTCCCACCGCTCCGGTGGCTCCGACGACTGCGACATGCTTGGATGTGCTCATGAGTTGAGATGGACTGGTTGTATTTTGGGGGAGGGACACTAGAGGCTTCCGCTGCGAATGCAACCCGTGCTAAGGTTTTGGGGATCTCCTCGTCAAGGGCGATACTTGTTCATCCACCGTTTGGCACAGTCGGTTTGCTCACGAGTTTCAAGGCAACACTTCCGGCGGGCTCGGATCCATTGCACGGGATCGACCTTGGTGGGGATGAATCCTGCTTTGGCACACCAAGCCACGATGAACTGTCCCGTCCTGCCGCAACCTGCCACACAGTGAATCACCACCGCTTCGCGGGCCGCGTGGTGTTTGTCCATCAAGTTCACAAAACGCTCCATCTGAGCATCGGTCGGCACACCATAGTCGGGCACATTGATGTGATGGTAGGTAAACTGACTCGGCACATCCTCCCGATTGTCGAACTCACAGCAGTTCACCACCGCCCGGATGTTCTGCTCCTCGTAGATCTCGAAGACATAAGGATCTGGCCACCAGGAGGCCGCAATGACGTCCTCCACGATCCAGGTAAAAGGTTCGGTTCTTTCGGGTTGTCCCTTTTCAGGCCAATACCAGGGTCGGATCGGTTGCGGCATGTTCGTTGGTCTTTCCTGCACTCAGATGACCGTGATTTCAACCCCGGGGCGCGCGATGGATGGGGCTATGCCCATCATGAGGCCTCGAGGCGGTGAAGGTCTCCGTCTTGGGAGAGAATGACGATTTTGCCTTCGGCGTTGGCGGTAACGAGGGTGGGGTTGACAGTCTGCGAAAACGAATGCGCCATTGAGTTGAGGTAACTTTTCTCCCCCGGCAAAGCTGGCCGCTGACGATGCAGATGCCTTCTCCGCGCAGTCGGGTGTAGGCATGGATGGGGTCGATGGCGGGTGTGTCGGGGCGGAAGGGACGATCATGAAAGGTTCTGGTTTTGGGCCGTCACGATCACTCCAGCCGCAGTTTCCGCCTTCGACGATGACGTTGATCTCCTCCCAGAAATCCTGACCGACGTCGGCACACCAGAGCTGGCCGGTGTGGGGGTCAAAGGAGAGGCCCCATGGATTCCGAAAACCGAGGGCGTAGATCTCGTTCCTGACGGCTTGCTCGTGGAGGAAGGGATTGTCCACGAGGATGGAGTAGGGCAGGGAGCCGAGCCGATTGTTCACGTCGATGCGGAGGATTTCGCCGTGCAGCACCCAAGGATTTTGAGCGAGTCGGAACGGATCGTCGCGGAGGCCGCCGTCTCCAAGGGCGATTTAGAGGTGTCCCTCGGGGCCAAAAGCGATGTGCCCGCCCCTGTGGTGGGCGAGGGGCTGGGGGATTTCCAAAAGGATGCGCTCGGTATTCGGGATGGCCATGGGTTGGCCGCCAGCGGTGCATCTCATCTCGCTGATGACGGTCCGGCGGGGTTCGTTTTGGGAGTAGCTGAGATAGAAGAGCCGGTTCTCGGCGAATCGAGGATCAAAAGCGATGCCGTGCACGCCTTCTTCAAAAAGGACGCTGCCCTTCATTTTGTCTCGAAAGTCGAGAAAGGGCCGACATCGAAAACTGTCGTCCAACCTCACGGCGCAAAATTCACCGCGCTGCACAGCGATGATTTGTTCCCCGCTTTTGTCTGGCACAGTGGCGAGCATGACGGGGGAATCGAACTCGCGGTCAAACGGTAATCGGCGCGAGACGAGGCTTGGCGGGGTCTCCTCGGGAAGTTCGAGCTTCGGGCCGAGGCGTGTTTTTCATGTCGAGGATGGGATAGAGGACGCATGGACTGTGCCATGCCGTCGGACACCCTTGCGAAACAAGACTGTCACTTGAATCCAAATGAAATGCGATGTCGGGCCTCGGCCTCCGTTTTTGTCGAACGTATGAATTCACTTTTTCGATCCACTCTTCACGGCGGCCTTGGTTTTGCCGCTGTTAGCCTCGCGGCCTATTCGATCTGGGCCTTCGCGCCGAGGCTGGGAGGGAGTGAGGTGGGGATGTATGTTCTCATCGCACTGGTTTTCCTGGCGGGTTCAGGCCTGATGCTGAGTGGACTCATGGCGGGGGAGAGCCGGATGTGGCGGTTTTATCGGATGTTTTTACCTGCGTTTATCGGGTATGCGGTGCTCTGGAGCGCGGCGTGGTTTGGAATCCACGGCAGGACGGGCGAGTGGGTGGGCGCTTTGGCGGGGACTCTGTTTTTTGCGTGGGTCGCGTGGCGTGCGGTGGGTCGAGCGTCAGGTTTTTGGGCGGGGGCCTTGATGCTGTTTGTGCTGCATACGGCGGGTTATTTCACCGGCGGAATGTGGATGTATCGGATGCTAGCGCGAGGGATCGAGGGGTGGACGAAGCCGGAGGTGGCTGTGGTGGCTAAGCTGGGATGGGGCCTTTTTCACGGACTGGGCTTCGGGGCGGGGATCGGATTTGCGCTGGGATGGTGGCAGCGGAAGGTCACGGAAAAGGAATGAGCGGGAGACGCGTAGAAGTGCGGTGATACCCATGACTCGCGCTCTCATCCTCCTTTTGTTTGTGCCATGCTTCTGTTGGGCTGGCGATGTTTTAAACTGGCCGCGCTGGCGGGGTGCGGGTGCGGATGGAAGATGGAATCCGGGGAACGTGCCAGCGAATCTCTCTGAGCGTCAGCCGAGGGAAGTCTGGCGTGCGAAGATCGGTGGAGGATTCGGAGGTGTGACAGTGGCGGATGGTCGCGTCTTTGTGATGGACTACGAGAAGTCTCCGGAGCGGGAGCGAGTGCTTTGTTTTGATCTGGCTGCGGGGACTCCGCTCTGGTCCGTGGCCTGGGATGTGAAATACGGCAAAATGGACTATGGCACCGGGCCGCGGGCATCGGTGGTGGTGGAGGCGATCGATGGAAAGCCGGTCGCCTACGCGCTGGGTGCCACGGGCATGGCGTGGTGTCTCGATGCGGTGAATGGGAAAGTGGTCTGGCAAGTCGACACTCAGAAGACATGCGGAGCCAAAGTGCCGACGTGGGGTTTTTCAGCTTCGCCTTTTATCCGGAAGGAAACGGTGATCCTGCATGTTGGGGCTTCACCGGGCGGGGCGTTGCTAGCCTTGGATCGGAGGACAGGCGCTGAAGTGTGGCGGGCGGGAGGTGATCCAGCGGGTTATTGCACGCCTGAATTGATCGAGCACGAGGGGCACTCACAGTTGATCGCGTGGGGACCGGAAAACATCCAGAGCTTTGACCCCGACACTGGGAAAGCCTTTTGGACCTACCCTTATAAGATCACTTATGGCGTGAGCATTGCGCAGCCGCATTACTCGAACGGAGTGCTCTTGGTGTCGGGTTACTGGCATGGCACCAAGGCTTTTCGTTTGGGAAAGAGTCCGTCAGAGGTGAGCCTTTTATGGGAGCAAGAAAAAGAGATCTGCGGGCTGATGTCGGCCGGGTTGTCGAAGAACGGGAGGGTCTACCTGCTGGATAAGAACAAGGGGTTGGTGTGCTTTGATATCGAGACTGGAAATATCCGCTGGTCGGACGATAACAAACTCAGTCCTGGCGGGCGGAATCCTCAATTCAGCATGGTTTGGCTGGATGAGTCGCGCGATCTGGTTGCACTCCTGAACTCAGATGGAGAACTGGTGTATGCCCGACTGGGAGAAAAGGGGGCGGAGGAGGTCGCGCGGCATCAAGTGATCGGCAAAACGTGGGCACACCCTGCGTTTGTGGGGAACCGGGTGATCGCCCGATCCGACACCGATTTGGCGGCAGTCGATTTGTGGTGAATATAAAAAAGTTTGTTAATTTCCCTTTATTATATCGTGGTTTCATGTTATTAATTATGACAAATATCAATTATGAAACTATTTCCAATTCTCCCAATCGCCTCAGCACCCTCCCGTGTTGCTCTAGCTGGCATTGCACTGGTTTCACTCACGAGTTGCCAACTGCTGCAGCGTGATCAAACGGCAGCGGAAGAGGAAAAGGCGGACACTCTTTATCCGCAACCTACCGGGGCCGAGCTGAGTGCTGAGGCGCAAGAACTGAACGATGCCGCGCGCATTCTGGCTGGCCTTGACTCTTTCGTGGGTCAGGACAAGCATCCGCTTTGGCGCAAAGAAGAATTTTGGAAAGCGCACCGGACAGGTTCCAATGCCATTTGGTCGGAATTTGCCGATAAGCGGGGAACGAAAGTGCGCAGTTGGGCCGCCACTGAAGTGGCAGATGTGAATACGGTTCCGGTCGTCTTCCAGCCCTTTGGCGGACCCGATTTCGTATTCTCGCATCTTCTGTTCCCAAACGCGGAGACCTTTGTGCTCTGCGGAACGGCTCCGTGCTTGGATCTCCCCAAAATCGGTGAAGTGAGTCCGGCCACACTGGCCGACACCGTTTATGAAGTCAGAAACGCCATGGTCGCGGCATTAAAAGTCGTGCCGAAGGATTCGAAAACGGAAATGAAACCCAGGGGAACGAGCCTGCAAGGTGCTCTTCCCGTTTTGCTGGCATTGGCAGCTCGGACGGGACACATCGTGGAGTCGATTGAAATGATGCCTCTTGGTGATGACGCCGCTGTGCCTAGCGGGCCGCTGGCCCTGGACCCCAGCATGGGCGGGCCGGACCTGACGCTGACGACCCGCGCTTCAAATCCCAACTCGGCCTGTGTGATCACGCTACGCACAGGGGAGGGTAAAACCAAACGCCTGTTCTATTTCAATCAAGGACTGACGGACGAGGCGCTGCCTGAGAGCGCAGCACTGCTTAGCTTTTTGAACAAACAACCAAGAGTCGTGGCGGTTCTGAACGAAACAGCACATGAGCTTCATCAGACCAATACCCTGCGACTTCAGCAGTATCTGGCAAAGCATGCCGTCGCGATCGTTCAAGACCCCTCGGGAGTTCCTCACCGGCACTTCGATCAGACGGCTTGGAACATCCAGCGTTATGGCAGTTATTCGGGAGCGCCTTCCGAATTCAGAGAGTTCGACCAGCCGGACCTCATTGCCGCATACAAGGATCAAACCAACCGCCCGCTCTCGCTTCCTTTTGGAAAAGGTCTGATCGGTCAGGAAATCACGGGTGCGCTCATGATCGCGCGGCCACTGGTTCAAAACGTGGCGGATCTTCCATTGCGTGAAGCAGTGACACCCTTGAGCGAGGACTCACCCGTCGTCCCTGCCATTGCGGAAGGCAGTGCGCTCGCTCCCGAGATCGGTGTGCCTGTGATTGAAAGTGAATTTCTGAAGCCGATACCTGATTCGGCTCCGTCCATCATCGTGGCGCAGCCCACTGCCGTGGGACCTGCGGCTGCAACCTCTCCTGCGGCGCCAATCGTACAATTGGAGGCCAATGTCACTGCTGCTACGGCTCCAGCCACTCCAGCGCCAGTCGCCAAGTGAATTCTTTGACACGCGGGGTTTCAAAATAGGATAAACCCGCGATTGAGCGCAGCCATGGACGGGTGCAATTCGTAACACGATCTCACCTTAGTAAATCCAATCCATGACATCTGCACCCCTCCCAGTTCAGTCAGCCGCCCTTGAGCGGGAATTTCGCGAGTTTAATCTCGTGCGCTTGCTCTCCAGCGTGTTTCAACCCACTCAGGGGAAACGTTTTTGCATTCTGATCGACCTGCCGGATCTGGCTGAAGCTAAAGGTCTCGCCTTTCTCCAAAATCCGAACCGACCCATTCAACAGCGGGCGTATGAGCACTTTCACCTCGGCTTGAAAGACGGAGGCTTGCTCACGCTCGGAGCCACGGGTGGAGAAATTTTTGCGTATGAACAAACGGGCGGTAGCAATCTGGATATGCCGGATCTGTGTGTGGACATGAGCGGACGCGAGCTGAGCCTCGAGAAGGATGTTTACAGCAAATACGACATCATCCTTTGCATTTCCACCTTCTCGGCTACGGCACCTCTCACGGCCCATGCGAAAAAATTTGGTTTCCGCGGAGCGACTCTTCACGGCGTGAATGACGTGATTTTGAATTCCGGACTCGCGGTTGATTACGAAGAGGTGAGTCGGGATGCTGAAAAACTGCGCAGCGCGATGACGCGTTCGGATTGGGTGGAGATCGACTTCACCGTCGAGAACGGTCCTGACATGACGGTGCGTTTGCAATTGGGCCAGCAAGAGGCCCAAAAGAGCCACGGTCTCTGCCGAGGTGACACGCCCGATGTGGCTAATCTTCCTGCGGGGGAAGTCTATTTTGTGCCGCAGGGGGCCGAGGGATGTTTTCCGCTCAAATACGAGGACGGCACGCTGGGTAAGCTGACCGTGACAGGTGGCTGCATCATCAAGTCAGAATTGATCGAGGGGAAGCAATCAACCATCGATGCGCACAACGCCAAACTGGCTGATGATCCGATGACGGGGGTGCTGGGCGAGTTGGGATTTGGCACTCAGGTGCTTCCTGTTTCGGGTGCGGACATTCAGGATGAAAAAGTTCTCGGCACCTGTCATTTGGCGACGGGTCGGGATGATCATTTGGGCGGTCACATCACGCCAGATCAGTTCAAACGGCATCAAAATGCGACGCATGATGACATCCTTTTTGCTCCGCACAAGACGCCGAACTTTGATATCAAACAGGCCCGGATGCACCGCGATGGTGTGACGACCGTTTTGATCGAGCACTTCCAGCCCTCCAAGTATCTTCGGGATGCCTTGGCTTCCGAGTAAGGTGGTCCTGGCATGAACATCTACGAAACGCGTCGGCTGCTCGACGAATACCTGCTCTTCCACTACGGCCAACCCCAAGAGGTGCTGCCGTGGGAAGGCGGGCCGCGTGAGGCGCTGGGCTTCCCCGTGCGCACCGTGGTGGAATTGATCGATCTTCCGCACACGCCGTGCGAGTCGAAAATTCTCGATCTCGGCTGCGCGGTGGGGCGCTCGAGTTTTGAATTGGCCTCCTTTGGCACGAGTGTTCTGGGGATCGATTATTCGCAGAGTTTTGTGGATGCCGCGGCAGCGCTCGCTCGTGATGGAAGCATGGAGTATGAGCGCGTGGATGAGGGGAGTGAGCGCACCCATCTTGTTGCACATGTGCCGGAGAATCTGTGCAGAGAACGTGTTTCTTTTGAGCAGGGGGATGCCATGAATTTGCGCGCCGACATCGGGAGCTACGATGTGGTGCACGCTGCAAATTTATTGTGCCGTTTGACGGATCCTTTGAAGCTGATTGAGCGGCTTCCGGGTTTGGTGCGGTCTGGCGGGCAGCTTTTGCTGACGACACCCTGCACCTGGCTGGAAGAGTTTACTCCGCGCGGGAACTGGCCCCGGGGTTCAACACGTGAATGGCTCACCTCATTGCTTGAGCCCCACTTCGAGCTTTCGAAGTGTTGCGACATGCCGTTCCTCATTCGCGAACACGCTCGCAAGTATCAGTGGAGTGTCGCGCTGGGGATGCGGTGGATCAGAAAATGAATCGGCGGCTAGGCGGGTAACAGTCGAGCGGCGACGCTGGCGGCCCGTTGCATCAGGTTTTGCTTTTCCTCTTCGGTGAAGTCGTAGGGAATCATTTTTCCGATTCCCAAGGTGCCGCAGAGGCGTGATCCATCCATCACGGGGACGGCAAGGGATCCTTGCACCTGGGTTTGCTTTGCCCCAGGCTTAGCCACGCCAGAGGGGTCAGTCTGAAGATTACACATTTCCACTGCCTCGCGGCGCTCGGCTGCTGCGCCGGCGATACCTTTGCCGACGGGGATGGATTGAATCACGGGGATTAGCACTTCTGGAATGCGCATGCTGGCCATGAGTTTGAGATGATTATCCGCAGGATCGAACCGGTGGAGTGTGCCTGTCGTGCAGTCAAAGTCAGCCACGACTTTCTCCAGGAAGGAGCTCCAGTCGTTGTCTTTGGATTGCGGGGAAGGTGCGGATTCAGGTGCGGTGGCGTTCATGATGGATTTCCTAATTCAAGTGATCGTAACGCGCGACAAACAGTTTTTTTATTGTCGGGATGACAGCCGCCCATTACTTTGGGCAGATCATCGCTCAACCTATGAAGCATCTCTGCGCATTTATTGGTCTTTTTTTGCTGTCGCCCGTCGCATGGGGGCAGGGAGGCAATCCGGCGGCTTCCATGATCGTGGCCAAGACGATCCGGCACCCGGATGGCACTCGCTCAGAGTCGGTGCGTGATCCGATTACGAGGCAAGTCACGGAGACGACTTATGGTGCGAATGAAGTGGTCGTCTCGCGCCGGATGTATCTGCTCAATGAGCGCGGTCAGGCGACACAAGGCAGTATCTATGATGGCAGCGGTAATCTGGTGGCGCGGTCAGTCTCTTACTTCGATGAGTTTGGCCGGGCCAAGGAGGATCGGCTCCTCAACGTCCGAGGCGAGGTCTTCCGGCAGACGGTTTACGAATACGGGCCGGACGGAAAGCAGTTGAAGCCCCGGGTGGTGAATTTCAACGTCCAAACACCGACGGTGAAGCCTGCGACGGTGGACTTCACTCAGGTCACCCCTCCACCGGAGGGAGCGGGAACCGCGCAGCCGACAAATGGGGCTGCGGGAGCTCCGGCGACCACCACTCCGACTCCTCCCGCCGAAGAGGCGCCGAAGAAGAGTTTTTTCAAGCGGCTCTTCGAGGGGAAGAAGTGAAGCCTGCAGACTGAATCATCTGCGGAAAACTAGAGCGCCGAAGCGACTAGATTTTCGAGTTTGACGATGTCCTTGGCAAAGTTTCGAATGCCTTCTGCGGTCTTCTCCGTGGCCATGGCGTCCTCATTGAAGAGCCAGCGGAAGGTCTTCTCATCGCCTGCAATGCGCTCGATTTTGAGTGAGGCGGCATTGGCGGCATTGAGCTTCGGAGTGATGGGCTCTTCGGAGGCTTGGAGTTCGCCAAGGAGACCGGGGCTGATGGTCAGTAGGTCACAGCCACAGAGTTCCGTGATTTCACCTTTGTTGCGGAAGCTGGCACCCATGACCTCGGTCGTGTAACCGAAGTGCTTGTAGTAATTGTAGATCTGAGTCACCGACTGCACGCCGGGATCTTCCGTGGGTGCGAAGTCCTTACCGGTGCTCTTTTTGTGCCAGTCGAGAATGCGACCGACGAAAGGTGAGATCAGCTTGATGTCACCCTCGGCGCAGACCACCGCTTGGGCCAGACTGAAGAGGAGTGTGAGGTTGCAGTTGATGCCTTCCTTTTGGAGAACCTCGGCAGCTTTGATGCCCTCCCAAGTGGAGGCAATTTTGATCAGGACGCGCTCGCGGGGGATACCCTCTTTTTCGTAGGCACCGATGAGCTGACGTGCTTTGTCGATGTTGCCCTGCGTGTCAAAAGAGAGGCGTGCATCCACTTCCGTGGAAACGCGACCTGGCACGATCTTTAAAATTTCGAGGCCAAACAGGATCACAAGTCTGTCGAGGATGGCGTCAACCTTGCCTGCGCCGGAGAGTGAGCTGTTCTTGAACTCAGAGATCGCCTTGTCCACGATGGTGCGGTACTCGGGCTTTTGAGAGGCTGCCAGAATGAGTGAAGGATTTGTCGTCGCATCCTGAGGCTTGTAAGCTCTCATGGACTCGAAGTCGCCAGTGTCTGCCACCACAACGGTGTGCTGTTTGAGTTGATCGAGTTGATTCATGTTTGGGGGCCGCAGAATACGATCCGTGCTCTCTTGCGCAAGGTTTCTTTGGGCTCCAGGAAGGCCGCATCAGTCGCCCCCACCTCCACAGCCTCCTCCACCCCCGCAACCGCTCGATGAGCCGCAACCCGACGAATCAGAATGAGAGGAGCCACAACCCGATGATCCACTGCCAAACGAGCCGCAGCCTCCGAACGTGCTGCAACCTGAACCATCCTTGCCCCGAGGTCGGTGTTTTCGACTATGCCATGCAGCCCCCAAAACAATCGATACGAAAAAGGCGATGACACAAACAAGTAGCCAGTCCACTCCACTTTCGTTTCCTGCCGCACGACAGGCGACTATCAGAGAACCGAGCGCGGCGGCGATGGCTGCGGACTTCATCGCACGAAGAATCGCTGCTTTTGAAAACATCCAGACAGCGCCGGCGTCGATGCGCTGCCATTGGAGAGCATTTGAAAAACGAACGGAGGGATCCGGCCAAATGTCAGCAGGTGGTGGCTGGCCGAAGAGGATATGATAGCTCGCTTTCGTTTTCTCATAATCGCCCCAGAATCGCTGGTCCTCCCCCGAGCCGCCGCGCGTGGGTCCGTGATGAAGCGGTTGCCCGAGGATTCCTGCGCAAAGCTCGTCCCAGTAAGAGCGGGTATAGACAAGGTGGAGATGCCACGCCTGATCGACCTGATCCGACGGCGTCACCGAATGCCCCGCCCGCATGGCCAGAAACAAGAACCGTCGGTATTCCTGAATCACGCGCTGCGAAAAGTCGCGCTCCCAGCCATTCTCTCGCATCAGTCTCTCAGTGAAAGTCAATTGAGCGCCCGGGGCGTCGAACTCAAAGGCCTCAAGCTTTGACCAAAGGGGATCATCAGGCGTGCTCATGCTCCTCATTGATGACGGAGTTGGCTGAACCTGGCAAGACCGGGCTTTGAAAATGAAAGGGCGTCTCGGTTAGACGCCCCTCAATCAAATTTACGACCTCTTCCAAGGCACGTTCTTGAACTCGCGGGTCAGTTGGGTGAGAGAATCTTCCACGCCCATGCGCTCGAGGCTGCTGGCTCCGACGAAACCGTCGGCGCTGGTTTTGCTGAGGATGAGCTCGACGTCTTTTGGCGTGTTGATGGGGCCACCGTGAGTGAGGGTGAAAACTTTGGGGTTCACGGACTTGGCGGCGGCGATGATGTCCTGAGTGACCTTAATGGTGTGGTCCCAACTGACGACGGCACTTGTGACGCCGATGCTGCCTCCAACGGTGGTGCCGACGTGGGCGATGATGGCGTCTGCTCCTTGCTTGGCCATCTCGATGGCCTCGTCGGGTGTGGCGACGTAAACGATGCTGAAGAGGTCCATCCGACTGGCGAGCCCGACCATTTCAAACTCTTTCTGCACGGACATGCCGGTCTCCTCCAGCACCTGACGGAAATGGCCGTCGATGATGGTGTGGGTGGGGAAATTGTTCACACCCGAGAAGCCCATCTCCTTCACCTTGCCCAGCCAGTGCCACATGCGGCGGCGGGGATCGGTGGCATGGACGCCGCAGATGACGGGGATCTCTTTCACCGTGGGGAGAACCTCGTACTCGCCGATCTCCATGGCTACGGCATTGGCGTCCCCATAGGCCATGAGTCCGCAAGTGCTGCCGTGACCGCTCATGCGGAAGCGTCCGCTGTTGTAAATGATGATCAGATCCGCGCCGCCTTTTTCAATGAACTTGGCGCTGATGCCGGTGCCGGCTCCCGCTGCAATGATGGGCTGTCCTTTGGCCAGTGTTGCATTGAGACGATCAATAACTTCCTGACGTGTGTAAGGATTTCCGATTCCGGTCCAAGGATTTGGCATGGCGTTTGAGAGAGGTAGGTGGTGGTTTACGATAGGTTGCGGTGGATGACGACAGTTTGAAACTGACGTCAATTCCAGTCAACGTCTCAACCAACCTCAACCTGCCTCCTCATGCACGCATCATCAGCCATCCAAGAGCTATCCGAAACCCACATTCTGGGTGACCGGACCGAGGCGCGTGTGGTGAAGGCACGAGAGACGGATCGGAGGCCCTGGCTAAGAACAGCGCCGGTGTGCGGACTGCTGCAGACGCACCAGGTTTCCCACGCGGGAGTGATGACGGCGCGCGCTCCCTACCAGATCGTGCGCATTCACCAGAGTGGTCTTTATTTTCTAGCCTGTATCGAGGGTGAGGGTCGCGTGCTCGTGGATGGCCGATGGCAAAAGTGCGCGGCTGGCACGGCGGTGGCGCTGCCGCCGTTCATGGTGAATGCATTTCAAGCGGTGAAGGGGAAAGACTGGAAATGCTGCTGGGTGCGCTATGAGCAGCAGCCTGAGCAGAAGCCGATCCTCTCTTCCAGTTCGCCCGTGATGGCTCGTTATGACGGCTGTGGTTTGTGGCATGCCGTGGAGGGCTTGATCGAGGAGGCGAGTTGCGCAGGGCTCCCTGCTGCCATGTTTCACTGGGTGGAACTGATTCAAAATTATGTCGAGCGTTTTGCCCAACCCTGGCAGCAGGATGATCGCCTCTGGCGCCTCTGGGAAAAGGTGTCAGCGAATGTAGGACGTGACTGGACACTGAATGAACTGGCAGCGGATGCCCACGTGAGTGCGGAGCATTTGCGGAGGCTCTGTCGCCGCTCGCTCGGTCGCAGCCCGATGCATCACGTCACCTGGCTGCGCATGAGAAAAGCCGCCGAGTTGCTGTCCACGACCCCGCTGAAGGTGGAGACGATCTCGCAGGCTGTGGGCTATAAAAATGCCTTTGTCTTTTCGAACACGTTTAAAAAATGGATCGGCTGGCGTCCCAGTGAGCATCGAGGGCGGATGTGACTCCGTCTGAGGTGGGATTGTTTCTTTCTGGTCTCAAGGGCTCAGGTACTCGTTCTGCACCTGATTGAGTTTCCAGTCCCAGGGCCAGCGGCCTTTTTTGTGCCAGTGGAAAACGAAGGGCTCAGTGGTCCGATTCACGCGGTCCATGACCCTTTGGCTCACCGGTGTGCCGGTGCCCTCGATCTTGATTTTTTGAAACACCATGCCGATCTCTTGGGTGCCTTTGTTGTAGGTGGTTTCGGTCTTGAGGGTGAGAGTAAAGAAGCCGGAGAAGATTTGCTTGGCGGACTCGAGTGCAGAGGCGCGGTCATTCTCGTGGTCGTCCAGAAAATCGGGCGAGAGGAAGGCTTCGATGGTTTTCCAATCACGCTTTTCAACGGCGCGGATGAGCTGGGCTTGCACACGGGCGAGTTGCTCGGCGGGTGATTGGAAAAAGCAGTATCGGACGAGCCACCCACCGAGGATTAAAAACAGCACGGCGCTGATGAGTAAAAGGCGAGGCTTGGTCATGGCTTTAGAAAAGCAGGGGCTGCTCGTGTGAGACGGAGACGCTTTGATCCTCGGGCCGGGCGCGGAGAATCCGGCGGGAAACTTCGAGGGTGGGCGTGGGTTGGGTGCGCTCGGCGCAGCGCACGTTCACGCCCTCGATCTTCTGGCTCTGGAGCGCTTCCTGCACCCGGCGGACGGCCATGTCGGGATCATTGCAGTCGTCACTGAGGTGACCGAGAACGATGTGATGAAGATCCTCATGAGCGATGGCTTCCACGAGCTCAGCGACCTGATCATTGGAAAGATGGCCATGCCTGGAGCTGATGCGTTGCTTGGTGGCCCAAGGTCTTTTGGTGTCTGCTTCGAGCAGGCGTGTGTCGTAATTGGCCTCGACGAAGAGGGAGTGCGCACCCTGAAGGCGGTCTTTGATGAGGCCTGTGATGAACCCGACATCACTCAGGATCCCGAGCTTGGACTCGGTGTCCTGAATCACAAAGCCGACCGGGTCCACCGCATCATGGGGCACGGGAAAGCTCTCGATCTGGAGATCCTGAAAGTCGAAGGCGCTGCCCGTCTGCATGAGGTGCCAGCGAGGCTTGCAACTGGCGTTCAGGCCACTCATGACGGACTCCTGTGTCAAGGGTGTGCAGAGCACCGGGATGGCGTGTTTTCGGCACAAGACATCAATGCCGCGCGTGTGATCTCCATGCTCATGGCTCAGGAGAATGCCGTGAACCGAGTCGATGCTCATGCCTGCGAGTTCCAGGCGCATGACGATCTGCTTGGCGCTGAGGCCAGCATCAATGAGCAGGGTTGTGTGGTCCGTGGAGACGACGGCGCAATTGCCTGAGCTTCCACTGCCAAGTATCGTGAGGCGTAACATGAGGTTCCATTCTGTAGTGCGGAGGGCTCTGCGTTCAAGCTTCAGTTGTCGGAGTCTTTTTGAAATGGAGATTGCCAACGGGAGGGGGCGCAACGTAGTGTCGGAAGCGCCGCATGCGTATTTTCATGAACCATTTGGGCTAGAGGCTGATGCTAAGATTTTTCAAACGTCTTCTGTGGCTGGGGGTTCTTGCGGTTGTCCTTCTCGTGGGCTTCTACCTCACGACGTCAGCGTTCTCGCAGCGCTGGAGACTTTTCGTTATCCAGCAGTTGGACGTGAGGGGTGTTTATGTGGATTTTGATCGACTGACGATTGATCCATTCCGGGGGCTCGTGGCGCGGAATGTACATGTCTTCAATGATCAAGCGCGGCACCAGTTGGTGGCCAAGGTGGAGAGGGTGAATCTTGATTTCGACTTTGGAAAACTCCTGCGGGGTGAGTTCAACGTGGAAGCCTTGGATTTGGCGGAAACGTATGTGTCTCTCCCCGTCGATCCTGAGCATCCCGAACTCACCGTGGTGGATATCAAGGATCTGACGGCTCGTATCTTCCTGATGGATGATCGGTTGGACATCAAAAAGGCGGAAGGTGTTCTCGAGGGTATTCACCTGAGTGTGACGGGCTCGCTGAATCTACCTCAATCGCAAGAGGATCCCGAGAAGAGGAAGAAGGATAGCGAACAAAATGCGGCCAAGCGGCTCAAGTTTATCCGTGACAATCGGCAGCAGATTCAGGCGGGTATTCAATGGCTGGGGCGTTTCCAGTTTGCCAAAAAGCCACGGGTTGAGGTCGCGGTGCAGGGTAGTCTCGAAAAGCTACAAGAACTGGAAGCTCGGATGTCGGTGTCCGTGCAGGGTTTGGGTTATGGGACTTATCTGTGTGAGAGGGTGGAACTTCAGGCTCAATACAATGCGGGCTTCTTTGATCTCACCCGGCTCCACATGAAGGATCGGCTCGGGACTGTGGATGCCAGTGGAGGATGGCAGATGGGTGGAGATGAGGTGCGGTTTCAGCTCAGCACGAGTGCGGACCTTCAAGGTTTGGCTGCGGCGTTTTTTGATCAGGAGGCTCTGAAGGAGTTGGTGCTTTATGAGTCACCCAATCTGTCGATGGACGGAATCTGGTACGTGAAAGGAGCGAAGTCCAAAGGAGCGCGGCCGCTGAATGTGCTGGGGAAGCTGCAGTGTGGACGCTTCAACAGCCGTGGTGAGATTTTTGATGGATTGGCCGTGAATTTTGGCGTGGATCCCGTGGGGCTTTATTTGCGAGATGGATTGCTGAAGCACAAGACGGGGACGCTCTCTTTCCAAACGATGTATCATGTGGAGCAGGGGTTGAGATACCGAGCAACGGTTCGAATGGATCCTGCGGCTTTTTTGCCTTTCGTGAGTCGCGACATGACCCGCGAACTGATCAAGCGGTTCAAATTCAAAGAGACATCAAGCATTTATGCCCGGATCGAGGGCGGCGGGCCAGAGTTGAAGCCGGATATGATGAGGACACTCGCGCGAGTGGAAGCGCGGGATTTTTCATACAGGGGAGTAGCGTTTGACGAGGCGGAGGGAGATATTGAGTTGGCGGGACCGATCAATTTTTATCGAAACATGACCGCCCGAAGAGGAAGAGGAATCGGCATGGCGGAGGAGGTCTATGTCAACCACCGCGAGCGATGGGTGCGTCTGAAGGGGGTGTCGGGCACCCTGGAACCGGTGGCTGTGACCAGCTGCTTTGTGCCGAATGTGGCAGACTACATTTCGAGGTATCGTCTGTCTGGCGACACCGAAGTGTCAGTGTCGGGGACGGTCGGCTGGGCGGATGAGAGACACAACGATCTCAAAGTCACGTTCCGAGATGCGAGGGGGACTGGGATCTACTCCTTGTGGGGAGAGGACTATGCCATTCAGGGCCCGCAGGGTGAGGTGGGATACAAAAAGAGGGACCTGTCCTTTGACATCAAGGGGGGGCTTTTCGGGAGACCGATGACGGCCTTGGGAAAGGTGAATCTGCGGCCTGGAGCCACGGATTACACCGTGAGTGTGAAGGCTGGGAGTCTGCCTTACGAGGTGGTTGGTGAGCGCCTTCCCTTCTCGGATGTGGTGGTGGGCGTGGCGGCGGAAAAGCAGACGGTGGCGTTTGATGTGGGTGCAAAAATTTTCGGCGGAGGAGTCACTCTACGTGGTGATGTAGGCGCCGTGAAAGAGCCATATCCCTTCAAAGGCGAGATCCGTCTCAATGGAGCCAGCTTCAGGCAATTTGCGCAAACCTACTCTCCTGGTTTCGACACCGAGGGTGATCTGACGGGGCACTTCAATTTTTCTGGAGTGTTGAATGACTGGAAAAAACTCAAGGGCGAGGGTGCGGCGATCATCGTAAATGGAAATCTTTACGCGATCCCGATCATTGGGCCGTTGACGCCATTGTTGGGAGCCTTATTCCCTGCGCCCATCAAAGGTTACAATGTGGCGAAGGAGGCAAACTGCACGTATCGCGTCGGAGATGGGTTCATCCTCACTGACAATCTGGAGGCTTTCACCAGCGCCTTCAAAATTGTGTCCAACGGGAAGGTTGACTTTATCGGCAATGATATCCGATTCGGTGCACAGGTGAGGGTCAGGGGCCTGCCGGGGATCGTCCTAAGGCCCGTATCGGAGCTGCTCGAATACAAAGCCACGGGCACGGTGGGAAATCCGGTCTGGAAACTGAATCCCTTCGGAATGGGAGGAAACGGCGGCAAGGTCTTGCCTCGGTTCAAAACTGAAAAGCCTTGAGGCGGCTTGGCGTGCCATTATGCCTTTCCCTGCCACAGCATGCGAACTCCAAAAACGACTAGCACGAGTCCGAAGACTCGTGTCAGCGTTTCATTCCGAAGCGATGTCAAAAGGCTGGATCCATACCAAGCCATGATGGCTGCGGCGATGGTGGTGATAGCGATGATTTTCCACTGCCCTACGAGCAGTCCGTTTTTCGAATTTTGAATTGTGGCGATCAATGCCGTGGGAATGATGACGGCCAGAGAAGTGGCCACTGCCGTTTTCTGCGCCATTCCCAGCATCAGGACGAAAGCAGGGACCATCACGACACCGCCACCCACACCGCAAAGGCCCGCTATGATTCCGGCGAGGAGTCCGATTCCGATGGAAGTAATGATGGCGCTGTTTGTCATGCAGACAGACCAAACCACAAAGTCAGTCTGAGGCGAGCCAATTCCAAGCTGCCCCTCCGGCCGTTCTTAATGGCGGACTACTGAACGAAATAGAACTGCCGCGTGTTGAGCACAGCCCAAAGCGCATCTGCCTTGCCGGAGGCGCCATTCTTTTCGATCACAGGACGCAGAAGTTCTCTTTCCTCACTCGTGGCCTTGCGGCTCATGAGCGAAAGGTAGATGATGTCAATGGTCTGATCCGCCGTCTCACCGCGCTTCATGGCGCGAGAGATGACCGTGTAGGGATTGAGCAATTGGGAGAAGGTCTTGCCATTGAGAAGCATGAGAGCTTGCCCGACGCTGGCTTCGTCATTGCTGTTTTCCACCAGTTCCCGGTCACTCTGGCCGAACTCGCGGAGAAAGTGACCATTGGGAGCAGGACTGCGGAGATCAGCGGCGCGGACCATGTAGGTATCACGGAATGTTTCCCAAGCTTTGAGGGCTACGATTTCCAGTTTGTCGTCGGCCTTCAGCAGTTCGGCGTCTTTTTTGAGTCGAGCCTTTTGGATTTCGGTGAGGCGGGCACGTTGCTGTCTCGCCATGATTTGAAGTGCGTCGTCAATATTGAGGTCGGCTCCTTGTTTATCTCGCATGACCTGTGCGATCTCTTTGGCAAACTCGACATCATCCACTTGCTCCTTCAGCTTCCCATCCTTGGCCAGTTCGGCAAATTTTTTGAAGCCCATCGAATAGACGATGTCTTCCGCGGCCTGATCAATGGCTTTGCGTTGATTGGATACGATTTTTTTGGCGGCGCGTATGGCGTCGTCATCCTTGTTCTTGGTGGCTTCCATGAGGTCCGTCTGAGCTTTGCGTACGTCCGCTGATAGCTGACGCTGGATTTGGGCCACTTTGGCAGCACCTGCAGCCAGCTCTTCGGGCGTGAGCGCATTGAGAGCCCGGTCGAGCCACTCCACCTGACGGATGGTGATGTCGCGATTGATTTGGGATTCCAAGCTGGGAGTGTCGGGCGAGGGCTTGTGAAGTGTGACCATGCTGTCCCAGATCTGCTCTGCACTCATGCGGCGGAGGAGAGGGCCGGGGAAGTGGTAAACCTCCCCGAGCTCGACATCCTTCGCATAAGCAGCCCGCTGGTAGCTTGCTGTGTTGTAGAGAATCGTGAGGAAGGCTTTCATGTCGTAGTTGAGCTCCTTCATTAAATTCTCGAGGTAGGTCATGAGCTGAGGGTTGCTGGGCACCGTGGAGTCGGTGATTTCATCCACAGGTTCGATGAGGCCGAGCCCCATCACTTTTTTCCAGAGGCGATTGGCGATGACGAGGGTAAAACGGGGATTCTCTTTGGAACTCATCCACTTAGCGTATGCCTGAATGGGGTTCGCACCCTCCTTGACGATCTTGCCGTCTTTCGAGAAGGACGCGGGGATCACCGGCTCGATCATCTGTTTCGGCTTTGCGTCAGAGTATTGATAATCGTGCGGCAGGTTGAGGGGTCTAGTGGCCGAGTTGTCCAGCACCGTGTTGTAGCGCAGGGGGCGCAGGATTTCGTTCATGGCCTTGCCTACGTCTTTGCGTTCCAGTCCGGCGGGCAGCTTTGCAGCCATGGCATCACCGCCCTTTTTATTCTTTTTTCCGCTTCCGTAAAAGGCCTTGGCCAAAAGGGGATTGGACAATCCGTTGGTGCTGGTCATTCCATTGCTGTGAGCGGCCATCTGATAGTAGTCCATCTGGGTCCACTTATCGAAGGGATGGTTGTGGCACTGGGCGCAAACCATGCTGGTGCCCAAAAAGACTTGGGTGGTGACCGCCATGTTATCCAGCGGCATGTTGTAGTCACGAATGTAGAAACCGACGGCGCCGTTTTCGTACGTTTTGCCGTTGGCTGTGAGGAGCTCGCGCACCATGACATCGTAGGCCTTGTTTTTCTCGAGCGCATCACGCAGCCATTTTGTGTAGGCGGCACCGGCTGGCTGGCTATTTCCCGTCGTCAGGGTCGATTTCACCCGAAGGATGTCGCTCCAATAATTGGCAAAGTTTTGAACGTATCCATCGGACGCCATGAGTGCATTGATCAATCGGGTGCGCTTGTCAGCTGATGGGTCCTTTAGAAATTCAGTTGTTTCCTTCAGTGTGGGAATGCGCCCGATGATGTCGAGGTGGATTCTCCGGACAAAGACCTCGTCCGATGCGGGCTTGAGAGGCTCGACTTTGTTTTTGGTCAAATTGGCGTTGACCCGATTATCGATTTCCGCAGATCGACTGAGGAGATCGGCTCCAAGGGCCATTCCCACCGAGCCAGAGTGGGTGAGGCTGACGAGCGATGTCAGGAGGATCGCGAGGGAGAAAGGATTTTTTTTCATGGAGAGGGAACGGTTTGTGGGCTGTAACGAGAGGGAATGTTCAAAATTTCACCTTTTTAGGCATTCCACATTCGCAATTGGCGCGTTTTTTGATGAAACCGAACGAAAGGCACCCTTCAGAGCGGGAAAACATTTGCTATTTGGCGGGAAAGCGATGAAAGGGGTAGGCAGCATGACCACCTGTGCGAGTTGACAGGCTAGTTCGGCAGTTCATCAGGTGGGTCCTTGTATTCAGTGGTGATTCTTAATACCCGGTGTTCGGGGCCAAGCCAGTCAGTTCGTTTTGGGTGTCAGCTAATTCAAGATAGATATGAACACCAAGATGTATGTGGGGAATCTCCCCTTCAAGGCTACCGACGTTGAGTTGCGCGAGCTTTTTTCCCAGCACGGAGAAGTAACGGACGTCCATCTGCCGATGGATCGTGAGTCGGGGCGCCCACGTGGTTTTGCCTTTGTGAGCATGGACACTCCAGAAGCCATGAACGCAGCCATCCAAGCCATCAATGGGATGAGCTGGCAGGGCCGCGAGCTTACCGTCAACGAAGCACGCCCTCGTGAAGACCGTCCAGGCGGCTTCGGTGGTGGCGGCGGTGGCGGTGGCGGTGGCCGCAGGAGCGGTGGCGGCGGTGGCGGTGGTCGCGGCGGCTACGGCGGTGGTGGTGGCGGCGGCGGAGGTCGCGGCGGCTACAGCGGCGGTGGTGGCGGCGGCGGAGGTCGCGGCGGCTACGGCGGTGGTGGCGGCGGAGATCGCTACTAGTAGTCTACCTCGCTGACTCGTTAAAATTTGAAAATGGCACCCTGCTTGTTGGGGTGCCATTTTTTTGTGCGCGGAAGGTTCATGAAAATCGTCAGCGCTTTTTGTTTGGCATCGCCGTTTTCGGCTTCTATCGGTGACGAATGAGAATTTTATCTGGTCTTCAACCCAGCGGGCGGCTCCACATCGGCAATTATTTTGGCATGATGGAGGGGGCGCTGAAACTACAGCACGAGGGTGAAGCCTATTACTTTATCGCAGACTACCACTCACTAACCTCCATTCATGATGGTGCCATGCTTCGGACCCATGTGAGGGACCTGGCTGTCGACTTTTTGGCCTGTGGGCTCGATCCTGAGAAGTGCGTTTTCTTCCGACAGAGCGATGTGCCCGAGGTCGTGGAGCTTTCATGGATTTTGAGCACAGTCACACCCATGGGACTTTTGGAGCGTTGCCACTCTTACAAAGACAAAATCGCGCGCGGGATCGCTTCCTCTCACGCCTTGTTTTCCTACCCTGTTCTGATGGCTGCGGACATCCTTCTCTATGACAGTGATCTTGTTCCTGTCGGACGTGATCAAAAGCAGCATGTCGAAGTCACTCGCGATATCGCCGTCAAGGTGAACGAGAGTTTCGGTGCGGGGCTCCTCAAGGTGCCGGTGCCACGCATCCGAGACGAGACGGCCGTGGTGCCTGGCCTTGATGGCCAGAAGATGAGCAAGAGCTACAACAACACGATCCAGATTTTTGAAGAGCCCGCGGCACTGAAGAAAAAGATCATGGGAATCCCGACGGACTCCACTCCGGTCGAGGCACCCAAGCCCACCGAGGGCTCCACCATTCTGGCGCTTTACAAACTTGTGGCTTCTTCCGCTGACTACGAAACGATGGAGGCGGATTTTGAAAAGGGCGGAGTGGGATATGGCGATTTCAAGAAACGTCTGTTATCAGCGCTGACGGCTTACTTTGGTCCCCTGCATGAAAGAAGAGCCGAAATTCTCGCTGATCCCGGCTACGTGGATCGCGTTTTGGCTGAGGGCGCCGAGAAAGCAAGGCTCGTGGCACGAAAGACATTGGCAAGGGTCAGAACAGCCGTAGGACTCTCGCACTGAAGTGATGATCAGCCGGAGTCGGAGAGGCTGAACTTTTCAATGAATGCACGAGAATCGCGGATTGCGGTAATTGCGTTGACTTGATGCCGTCAGAACCCTAGATTCAGACCTGTTATCCATCAATTCGGGCGTAAACGAAGGAACGGCATCGGAAGAAACAGGTATGAGGAATTTTGATTTTGACGACGGAGGCAGACCCCCACCGGCACCGCCTCTTCATTCGGAGAAACTGGTCAGTGACCGGAAGATCTTCTTTTTGGATCTGAAGGAGAATGATCGTGGGCGATTCATCAAGATCACCGAAGATGTTCGGGGGCGGCGTGATACGATCATGCTTCCGATCGAGGTGGCTCAAGAATTCATGGATTCCATCCAACGGTGTCTGGAAGCTGACCACGACATGCGGTAAGGGGAAGCCTTGATGCCTTTTGTCGGATCTGACGTTTCAAATTCCCGGTTGTAAAATCTGTGAGGCAGGGCACCTTGGCCCTGTCTAGAAACCCATTGTCAGATCTCTCGCGTGATAAAAAGAAACAACCGCCGCCCTTATTCGCCACCCCCGCCACGACGTCATGCGGAGGATGACAAGGAGCAGGCTATCGAGTTGGAGGGGACCGTTGCTGCGGTTCTTGCTGGCACGATGTTTCGTGTGAAACTGACGAATGACCATCTCGTGTTGGCGCATATCTCCGGTAAGATGCGCAAGCGCTTCATCCGCCTCGTCGTGGGAGACCGCGTGAAGATTGAAATGTCGCCTTATGACACTGAAAAGGCGCGCATCGTCTACCGTTGCTAGTTGGGTTTGCTTTTGCGAGGGGTTTTCCCTCCACCGTATCGGACCTGTCGTTTTAGGGGGGTGGGTCCGCTGTCGTCAGTTTCCATCCCGGCTTGCCTTTTGAGTTCGCGGATCTGATCTCTGAGCAGCGCAGCCCGCTCGTATTCGAGCTTTCCAGAAGCTTCGATCATCTCTTGCTCGAGCTCGCGGATGACGTCCAATACGGCCATCTCCCCTCCGGATTCCTTCAAGATAGCATCCTCTGCTTCTCTGGCTCTGCCGTACATTTGCAGGCTCTCTTGCACTGGACGAATCACCGTCCGAGGTGTAATGCCGTGCGTCTCATTGTGATCCATCTGCGTGCGGCGCCGGTATTCCGTGACTTTCAGCAGTGCGCGGATGGAGTCGGTGATTTGGTCAGCGAAGAGCACGACTTCCCCGTTGATGTGTCGGGCAGCACGCCCTGCGGTCTGAATGAGCGAGGTCTGGCTGCGGAGGAAGCCTTCCTTGTCCGCATCAAGGATGCACACGAGGCTGACTTCCGGAAGGTCGAGGCCCTCTCGGAGCAAGTTGATGCCCACGAGAATGTCGCAGTCGCCTTTCCTCAGACCCCGCAAGATTTCGACGCGCTCGATGGCGTTGATGTCACTGTGCAAATAGCGAACCCTGAGGTTTAGATTTCGCAGGTAGTCGGTGAGGTCTTCAGCTGTGCGTTTTGTGAGAGTCGTCACCAGGACCCGCTGGCCCTTCTCGATCCTCTGGCGGCAAAGTTCGATGGTTTCATCGATCTGGCCCTTGAGCGGTTTGATCACGATCACGGGGTCGATCAATCCGGTAGGTCGAATGATCTGTTCGACGATGAGCGCTCGATTCCGAGTGGTGGCGTCGAATTTCTCCACCGACTCGGAGCTTCCGGACACGCGGATGGCGAGGATGTTGGAGGGCTTTGTTTTGTCGAGAGGAATGTAGTCGGTGTTCCCCACGAAGCTGTTTTCGTATTCAAACCGGCTCGGCGTGGCGCTCACGTAAAGGGCCTGAGGAATGTGGGCCATGAACTCTGCGAATTTGAGGGGCCGATTATCCAAAGCGCTCGGGAGCCGGAACCCGTGCTCGACCAGTACTTTTTTGCGTGAAAGGTCGCCTTCGTACATTCCGCCGATCTGAGGGATCGTGGCGTGGCTCTCGTCGGCGATGAGCAGGAAGTCATCAGGGAAAAAGTCCAAGAGGGTGCCGGGGGTGCTTCCCGGCTCTCGGCCGGTCATGTGTCGGCTGTAATTCTCGATTCCTTGGCAGAAGCCCATTTCTTGCATCATTTCGATGTCGTATTGGGTGCGCATGCGGATGCGCTGGGCCTCCAGAAGTTTCCCTTCTTTCTCAAACCAGGCGGTCCGCTCTTCCATTTCTGCGCGAATGGCCACGATGGCCTTTCGGAGCTTATCGGCGGGAGTCACGAACTGCTTGGCGGGGAAGATCGTGTAATTGGGCATCTTCAGGGTGACCGTGCCCGTCAAGGCGTCGACAGCGGAAATACGGTCAATTTCATCGCCAAAAAACTCGATGCGGATGGCTTCACCATCCAGATAGGCGGGGATGATCTCGACCACATCACCCCTCACGCGGAAAGCTCCGCGTTTCAATTCGATGTCGTTACGCTCGTACAGCATCTCCACCATTTTGGTGAGGAGGGTGTCTCGACTCATCGCTTGCCCGACTGATAGGGGGAGCATCATTCCCTCATAGTCCTCAGGTGAACCCAAACCATAGATACACGAAACGCTGGAGACCACGATGACGTCCTTTCGTGTGAGGAGTGCACCCATCGTCGAGAGTCTCAGGCGTTCGATTTCGTCATTCACTGCCGAGTCCTTTTCGATGAAGGTATCCGTCCGTGCGATGTAGGCCTCGGGTTGGTAAAAATCGAAGTAACTGACGAAGTACTCCACCGCATTTTCCGGGAAGAAGTTTTTGAACTCTGAGTAAAGCTGAGCGGCCAGGGTTTTGTTGTGGCTCATGATCAGCGTCGGCTTTCCGATTTGGTGAATGACATTGGCCATCGTGAAAGTTTTGCCTGACCCTGTGACTCCCAATAGGGTTTGGTGCCGGTTCTTGGCACGGATGGATTTCACCAGCTTTTCGATGGCCTGGCCCTGATCCCCGCAGGGGAGGTAATCGCTGGAAAGTCGGAAAGGTGACATGCAGATTCGCAGGCATAGCTACGCTTCCGGGGGGATGCGAGTGCTAAATCAAAGGATTGCCCTCAGGATTTCGGTTCTGAAAAAAGAGTGTTTATGCTAGGCCCATTTGATTTTTCGTGCACTTTGGGCCGGGGTGATTGAATAAGCTCCCCTGATTCGCCGTCGAACGACATGAAACCCGATATGCCGTCACCAAATGCACCCGTCGATGGGGAAGTGTCGGACTTGGAACTGGTCAAACGGTGCCAAGCCGGTGATACCCGTGCCTTCGATGCTCTGGTGACGAAATACCGCAATCGAATCTATTCCATGGCCTACCACATCATCCAGAACGAGACCGAAGCTTGGGACATCTCGCAAGAGGCGTTCATCAAGGCTTGGCGTGCCATGGGTAGCTTCAAATCGGACGCCAGTTTCTACACATGGCTTTACCGGATCACGCATAACGTTTGTTATGACTGGATGCGGAAAAAGAAGTTTGAGAGTGAAGGGGAGTTCGATGACTCTGAGAGAGAGCATCGGGTAGCAGCCGGAGCCGAGGCTGTGCCGCGCGGTGCGCCCCGCCCTGATCAAGCCATGAAGAATGCGGAGTTGAAGGTGCAGATAGACTGGGCCATCTCCCAGTTGTCCCCAGACCATCGCCAGATTATTCTCCTCAAAGAGATGGATGGTCTCTCGTATCAAGAAATCGCCGATGTGATGAAGTGCAGTCTCGGCACCGTCATGTCCCGACTGTTTTACGCCAGAAAGAAACTTCAGGAACTCCTCAAAGAAACTTATGAAAACGCCGCCTGATGAATCACAGATCGTCCGTTGGTTGGACGGTGAAATGACTGCCTCTGAAAGGAGCGCATTTGAAGCGATGCTCACTCAAGACCCTGAACTCCGGGCCGAGATTGATTCCTTGAGTCGATTGGGAGAGACCCTGCGCAAAAATCTGCCGGTTGAGCGCGAACTTCCCCACGCCGATTTTTTCAATTCCCAGATCCAAGTGCGGATCTCCCAGGAAGAAATGCAGTCAGCGAGGGAAGAGTCGCGCGCTTCGTTGAGGCAAAGTTGGTTTTCTGGTTTTCGGCTGCCATGGGTTTTGGCTGCGGCTTCAGCGGTGGTCGCCCTGGTGGCGGTCACATTCCGGCCTACGGAAGATGAGCGGGCGAGCTTTGTGATCAGTTCCTATGCGCCGAACCCTTCAGTCCAGGCAAGGACTTTTCATTCGGACGAAGCCAATGCTACGGTCCTGATGTTGGAGGGCCTAACCGCGCTGCCTCCAGATCGAAAAATCGTGGGACACCAGGTTTTCCGCTCGGAAACAGATCAGGAAGTGGCCACGACCACGCTTTTTTCCGAAACAGGTGACGTTTTGTTGGTCTTGGCGAAGGGAGCTGAAAATCGGCCTCAGGTGATTCCTCGCTCGCCTCGTTCATGAAAATGTGGACCTCCAGCGTTCTGAGTCTGCTCGGGCTCATGCTCGGGACAGGGCTGTCGTACTCGCAGGCACCCTCTTTTTCGGTATCGCCCTCCATGGTGGCCCCGGCGACCGACGGAAAAGTATGGGGCGGGCTGATCTACGCCTCCAATGGAGAGGTCGGGGGGATGGACAAAAAATTACTCCCCAGTGGTTTACAGGACTTATCTCAACGGTTGGCGAAAGTTTTCTCATTTGCTCATTTTGAGCTACTTGGGCATCACAATCAGGATGTCTTTCGGCAATACGAATCTTGGGTGGTGCCATCGCGGGACCTCTTTTTGAAGGTCGATTCCAAGGGGCCGGCTGAAGGGGGAGGGGTTAATCTCCATCTCCAGTTTTGGCAGGAGCAGCAGGTTCTGGTCAAAACAGACGCCATGCTGAGAGTCGATAGCCCTCTCTTCATTGGAGGCCCAAAATGGAAGGACGGGCAGCTCATTTTCGTCCTCATGCTCACCCGGCAGGAGAAGTAATCCATGGGCCAAGTTCCGTTAGGCCGGAAAACCATTTGACGAAGCAGGCCAAGTCCCTAGTTTAGCCACCCATTTTTTAACCCACCCACCGTCCAGCTATGCGAGAAGTCCAAGTCAGAAAAGGCGAGCCAGTAGATCGCGCCCTCAAGCGTCTCAAGACCAAACTTGAGATGGAAGGCATCTTGGAAGAGGTGCGTCGCCTCCGTGCGCACGAGACCCCGAAAGAGCGCACCAAGCGTAAAGCCCGTGCCACCGCAAAGCGCGGTAAGATCCGTTTTCGTTTCATGATGGGTAAGCCCGGTGAGCGTCCTTCTGACGCCCCTGCGTCCGCTGTTTAGTCCTTTCGGGACAAGGGCCTCCACCGTGGGTGGAGAGCCCTCGTTTTGGGTGTGAAATGCATCCCGACGAACTGACGACTTTGTCTTGTGCAGTCTTTGCATTGGGGGTAGCTTTTGTCTATGCGCGGCATTTTTTATCCTCTTTTGGTCGTCACTTTTGCCCTCTTCTTGGGTCGTTCTTTCTCGTTTGCTCAGACAGCCCCACCGATTGATGAACAGGAATTGAGGTTGTGGGCAGACAAGGGGGAGCCGGATGCACAGTTTGACCTCGGGCTCCGGCTTGTGACGGGAGAGGGCATCAAAAAAAGCGAGAAGGAGGGTGCTGAATACATCCGGAAATCTGCCATCCAGAATCACTTGCGGGCGCAGTGTGTTTTGGGATCGCTTTATGAGGAGGGGGTGGGTGTCGAGAAGGATCTCCCCGAGGCAGTCGAGTGGTACACGAAATCCGCAAACGCAGGGTTCCCCTTGGCTCAGCACAGTTTGGGCATTCTGTATGATGCAGGAACGGGAGTGGCAAAAGACCCCAGAGAATCGGCGGTCTGGTTTCGGAAAGCCGCCAATCAAGACTTTGCGCCCTCTTTAGCGGCCTATGCTTCCAAGCTTGAGCATGGGGACGGGGTGGAGAAAAGCACAACCAAAGCGGCATCCTACTACCTCCGCAGCGCGAAGGGCGACTATCTGCCTGCTATGTCAAAGTTGGCCTACCTTTACTACACTGGGGTCGGCGTGCCCTTGGACTATCGGCGCACCTCAGCATGGTATCTCAGGGCCGCCCGCTCGGGGGAGCCTTGGGCTACGAATGACCTTGCCTGGTTTCTGGCCACCTGTCCGGATGAGTCGTTCCATGATGGGGAGACTGCGCTGACGCTTTCGAAAGCGGCGGTGAAACTGATCGCCGAACAATCAGGGGAGCAGCGGCACGAGATGCTCGACACCTTGGCCGCGGCAATGGCTAGGGCGGGAGACTTTTTGGGGGCTGTCTTGTGGCAGAAAAAGTCGATTGCCCTCCTCGCTGAGGATAAGAACGTAAAATCCGAGGACCGGGATAAACTGAACAAGGAATTTGCAGAGCGATTGAAGCTTTATCAAAAGCAAACGCCCTACACTGAGAAGGAGCCAGAAGCAGAAAAAGGCACGTTGCCCCTGGTAGAGGACACCATTCTTGAGGGAGAAGGGGCACCCGAAGTTCGGCCAAAGCCGAAGTCAAAAATCAAACCTCAGAGTGGAGGTGGATCAGTGGTATTTCGCCTCAACTAGTGGAAATCACCTTTGCCTGTTCACGCCTTTCCGTTCGCGAAGTGCGGAACATGGGTTTAAATGATGGGCGCTTGAGGGTTCGCTTTCGAACGCCGATGTGGTGAAATGGTAAACACAGCAGACTTAAAATCTGCTGGGATAACATCCCTTGCCGGTTCGAGTCCGGCCATCGGCACCCTCGGCGATAAGTGAGATTCTCCAACCACGCACCCGAATATGAACTGGTATTTTGAAGAGCAAGGGGTCAGCCGTGGACCTCTCACCGAGGAGCGGATGATCGCCAAGGTAAAAGCTGGAGAGCTGAGTGGCGATGTGCTGATTTGGCAGCCGGAGATGAAGGAATGGAGGGAAATCACAACTGTGAAACCGGAATGGCTTCCGAACTCTGATAGCCTAGCCGTGAAGAAGGAGCCGAGCTCGATTTCGGGGATCGAAAACCAACCCGCCACCATTGAGCCACAGAGTGCCGCAAAACGCAACGCCCCTCCCGTTGCTACCGAAGAGGTGATTCCGCCCGCTCGTTTGTCGGGAGCGAGCCCTGAGTCAAATAAGCCAACTCCGAGCTCCAAAGGTGAGGCGGCTCAATCAAAGTTGAAACCCAAGGCACCGGTGGAAGCTCTGGCTGCTGATGTGCCCAAGTCGGGATTATTCAAACGGGTTTTTGGGCTGGGCGGCAAAAAGAAGTAGTGCGGGTTGCCACACACGGGAGTTGACCCCGGTCCGCTCGCGGTCATGGTGAGCGCTCCTCGATCCCTCTCTTTTCAACATGGAAAATCTCATCATCATCGGCACTGGTTGCGCAGGCTTCACGGCAGCTATCTATGCGGCTCGTGCGAATTTGACGCCCCTGATTCTGGCGGGGAACATGCCCGGCGGGCAACTCACGACGACGACGGAAGTCGAAAACTTTCCCGGATTCCCCAAGGGCATCATGGGACCTGAATTGATGATGAACATGCAGGCGCAGGCTGAGCGTTTCGGAACGCGTATCGAGTATTCCTTGGTCACGGGTGTGAAGAAGGTGCCGGCTGGACACTTCGAGATCACAACGGATGACGGCACGGTTCGTGAGACGCGTGCAGTGATCGTCGCGACGGGTGCTTCACCCAAACACCTGGGGCTCCCCAATGAGAAACAATTGATTGGCCGAGGACTCACGAGCTGCGCCACGTGTGATGGTGCCTTCTACAGAAATGTGCCAGTCTGCGTCATTGGGGGTGGAGACTCGGCTTGTGAGGAGGCTTCGTTCCTGACCAAGTTTGCGTCCACCGTTTATCTCATCCACCGCCGTGACTCCCTTCGTGCTTCGAAAATCATGGCGGACCGCGCTTTGGCCAATCCGAAGATCAAACCTGTTTGGAACAGCACCGTCATTGAATACCTGACCGACGAGAAGGGTGAAATGCGTGCGGCGAAGTTGCAAAATCTTTTGACCAAGGAAGAAACGGACCTCGACGTGAAATGTGTCTTTGTGGCGATCGGGCATGTGCCGAATGCACGATTCCTCGGAGACCTGGTTGATGTCGATGAGAATGGATACATCCTCCAGACTCGGGGCACGCTGACGAAGACCGAAGGCCTCTTCGCCGCTGGAGACGTAGCTGACCATGTGTTCCGCCAAGCCATCACCGCTGCGGGGCAGGGGTGTGCGGCTGCTCTGGAGGCTGAGCGCTACCTTGCTGTCCAAGGTGTGCACTGATCCCCCTCATTTGTATTCTCCTCCTCTTCATGTTTCCCGACTCCCTCTTCTTCCTCGCTGACCTTTCCTCGCTTTTCACGGTGGAATCGATGTTGGTCGTTTTGAGCCTTATCCTCATTGAGGGGCTGCTTTCGGTGGACAATGCGCTGGCGATTGCCGCCATGGCCTCACACCTTGAAGAGAAGCAGCGGAAGCTCGCCATGAACATTGGTTATGCAGGGGCGTACGGGTTCCGCATCGTTGCGCTCTTCATCGCCAGCTACATTGTGAATAATCAATGGCTCATGATTTTGGGCTCCGTGTATTTGATCTGGCTGATGTGTAATCACTTTGCCGAGCAGAAGGAGACCGGCTTTGATGAAGGTCCGAATGTTCATTCGACCACGCATAGCTTTGGCAAGACGATTGCAATGATTGCCTTCCTCGATCTCAGCCTTAGCTTTGACAATGTGGTGGCAGCCGTGGGCCTCGCTGGAGCAAACATCACGTTGGTCTATGTGGGAGTCACCATCGGCATCATCACCCTTCGGCTCGTTGCGGGGTATTGCATCAAGCTGCTGGAGCGGCACCCTTGGCTTGAGCACACGGCCTTCTTGCTTGTCGGCTTTGTGGGCATTTTGTTGTCCGTTGAGTTGTGGTGGGGCATGCGAGTGAAGATTCCCGTCGAGTTGCTCGGAGTCACGATCGTCAGTGAAAGAGAAGGACACTACCACATCGAGAAAGTGGCGAAGTTTGCTGGAATCTTGCTGATTCTTTTCGGCCATATTGGCTACGAAAAAATTCCAGCCTTTGCGGCTCTGATCCGGCCATTTTTGCGAGTGCTGCTTCTGCCGGCAGAGCTCTTCTCGGGATTGGTCGGTGGCTTGTTCTTGGTCGTGAGTTGGCCTTTTCGCTTTGTTTGGAGCAAGGTCAGATCTTGATTGGGAATTCAGTTGAGGCCGAGTTCTTTGGCCAAAAAGGCCCACTCGTCGGCCGTTTCATCGATCACTTTGTTTAAGGCAGTTCCTGCGCCGTGACCTGCACTGGTCTCGATGCGGATCAAAGTGGGAGGGCCATCTGATACTTGGCATTCCTGGAGCCGAGCTGCAAATTTAAAACTGTGCGCCGGAACCACACGGTCATCATGATCCGCCGTGGTCACCAAAGTGGCTGGGTAGCGAGTGCCGGGTTTGAGATTGTGCAGCGGAGAATAGGCGAGGAGGGCTTTGAATTCTTCTGGATTCTCGGAACTCCCGTAGTCGCTCTTCCAGCCCCAGCCGATGGTGAACTTATGAAACCGGAGCATGTCCATCACACCCACGGCGGGAAGTGCAGCGGCAAAGAGATCGGGACGCTGAGACATGCAGGCACCGACGAGTAGTCCGCCATTGCTCCCGCCCATGATGGCTAGCTTTTTCGACGAGGTGAACTTCTTTGAGATCAGCCACTCCGCAGCGGCAATGAAGTCATCAAAGACGTTTTGCTTCTTCAGCTTGATACCTGCGCTATGCCAGTCAGCACCATACTCGCCTCCACCTCGGAGGTTTGGCATCGCATAGATGCCACCCATCTCCAGCCAAACGGCGCGAGGGATGGAGAAGCTCGGTGTGAGACTGATGTTAAAGCCTCCGTAGCCGTAGAGCAGAGTGGGGTGGGTGCCGTCGAGCTCGATGCCGCGTTTATGCACAATGAACATCGGAATTTGGGTTCCGTCTTTACTCGGAAAAAAGACCTGTTTTGTCTCGAAGGCGGAGCCGTCGAATCCCACCTCGGGCCTGCGCCAAACGGTGCTCTGTCCGGTGGCGAGATCCAGGCGGAAAATAGCACCGGGTTCGGTGAAACTGGTGAACACATAAAACGTCTCTCGGTCTTCACGATGTCCCCCGAATCCTCCCGCGGTTCCGATGCCGGGGAGTGTGATGTCGCGGATGAATTTGCCCTTGAAATCAAAGCTTCGCACTGCGCTTTTGGCATCTTGAAGATACTCACAGAAAAGCTGACCTCCGGCTGTGGTCGCATTATCCAGCATGGCCTTAGCTTGTGGCACAATCTCCACCCAGTTTTCTTTCTTGGGTTTCGTGGTGTCGATGCCGATGACTCGATATCGAGGCGCATCTAAATTTGTCCTGAAAAGAAAAACCGGGCCGTCATTATCAACAAACTCGTACTTGGCATCCGCTTCGTTGAGCAATTCTACCACTGGCGATTCAGGCTGGCTGAGTTCCTTGAAAAAAACTCGATTCTTGGGTTCCGTCCCTTTCCAGACTTGGATGATGAGGTATTTGCCATCCTCTGTGACTCCGCCACCGAAGCTCCATTCAGGTTGATCTTTGCGCTCGTAGATTAAAGCGTCCTCGGATTGTGGAGTGCCGAGTTTGTGGAAGTAAAGTTTATGAAACTCATTCTTCTCCGTCAATGCGGCTCCCGCCTTGGGCGCGTCATAGCGGCTGTAGAAGAATCCGCTTCCATCCTTCATCCAAGACACTCCACTGAATTTAATCCATCGTATGTGGTCCATCAGATCGGCGCCCTTTGCGATGTCCCTGATCCGAACTTCACTCCAATCGCTGCCTGCTGAGGAGGTGGCGTAGGCTAGCAGCTTGCCGTCTTCGCTCGGGGTGTAGTCCGTGAGCGAAACGGTGCCATCCGATGACATGGTATTCGGGTCGATGAGCACATCGGGCTTGGCCTCAAGAGAGGTGGTCGAATACAATACCGACTGATTTTGAAGTCCCGAGTTCTGGGTGAAAAACCAGCGTCCACCTTGCTCAAAGGGTCTGCCGACTCGGGCATAGTTCCAAAGTTTGGTGAGTCTCGATTTAATCTCTTCACGCTTGGGGAGGGTTTTGAGGTAGCTGAAGGTGACCTCGTTCTGGGACTTCACCCATGCTTTGGTTTCCTCTGAGTTGTCATCCTCGAGCCAGCGGAAGGGATCAGCGATCTTGCGGCCATGGTAGTCATCACTGACTGTGCCTTTTTGGGTGGCTGGATATTTCAGAGGCTTCGAATCAGCTGCAAAGAGTGGCATGGGCACAAAGGTAAGAAGCAGGGCTACGGTGGTGGGCTTCATGAGGCTCGACGTTTAGCTTAGTGAATCTCTCTCTGCACCTGAATCTCACATTAATCAGCAGGAAGTAGTAGCCGACCGCAAGGGATGCTCCATCTGTGCGTAATATCTGCTTCCGTTTTCTGATTCTAACCATGGAGAATACTCAACCCACAAAGGTTCGCTTTTCGATTCTCTCGATGGCAACGGTGGTGGCATTCATCATGTATCTGGATCGGATCTGCCTCGCTAACATCATTGGATCAGATTCGTTTCAAAAAAACGTTCATTTGGAGACTTGGCAGGTCGACTGGATCAAGGGTGCGTTTTTTTGGGCCTACGCATTGTTTCAAGTGCCGGCGGGTTGGTTAAGCGACCGATTTGGCACCCGGGTGCTGATCACTGTTTACATCGCTGCGTGGTCATTGTTCACGGCGGCGACAAGTTTTTCGACGGGTTTTATCACCTTATTTTTTGCCCGACTCCTCTGCGGATTGGCGGAGGCGGGTTACTATCCGGCGAGCAGTGGTCTTCTCACTCGATGGGCGCATGTGGAAGGGCGCGGACTGGCGAGCAGCTTCATTTCCTGGGGTGGGCGTGTGGGTGGGGCCGTGGCACCGGGGTTGACGGCTTTTGTGATTTTGCAGGCGGGTGATTGGCGCTACGCAGGTTGGATCTATGGCGGAATGGGTGTGGTGGTGGCGCTGGGTTACTGGCATGTTTTCCGTGAGCATCCGCGCCTTCATCCGAGCTGCAATGCGGCTGAGATTGATCTGCTGGCTGAGGGCAGAGGAGCGTTTTTGCCAGCAAAAGATCCGCCGCGTCGGTTTCCTCTCGCTGCAGCATTGGCGAGTGGAAATTTATGGTTGGCCAATGCGGTCCAATTCTTCACGAATATCGGATGGGCCTTCTTGGTCTTGTCTCTCTCGGACTATTTGAAAAAGGTCATGCACCTAGATGATCGGATGGCTGGCTGGATCACGACGGCGGCGCTTTCGATCGGCATTTTGGCTTTGCCATTGGGAGGTGCAGTGACCGATTTAATCACACGCCGCTGGGGAAAGCGGCTGGGGCGCTCACTCCCCATGTCGTTGACAAAGTTTGCCGCTGCCGGGTGTTATCTTCTTGCCCTATGGACTGATTCTCCCTGGGGAATGGCCGTGGCCTTTGGAATGGTGGCTTTTTTTGCTGACATCGGCCTTCCTGCCATGTGGACGACCATGCAGGACATTAGCGGAAAGCATCAGGCGCAGTTGTTTGGCTGGTCAAACATGTGGGGAAATTTCGGGGCGGCCATTCTGCCTCTGCTCTTCACCAAGACGCTCAAACTCTACGATACCAATAACGACTACCATGAAGGCGTGTGGCTTTGTGCCGTGGCCTTTGTGCTTGCGGGGGTGGCTGCCCTTTTCGTCAATGCCGAAAAGGTGGTCATTCAAGCTGAGGACGACTGATTACAAGCCAGGAGGGCGCTCGGAGACGGGCCGACTTTTCTTTTTGGCGGGCTCCGGTGCTGAGGGGTCAAAAAAGAGCCCCCCTTGGATTGAGACCGAGCCATCGCCACTCGCCACCATTGCAGGACGGCTTGTCTCGGTCATCTTGTAATATTCGCGCTTCTTCAGTTTTCCGTCGGGTGCGATGATGACATAGCAATAGAGCTTGGGCATGGCCATGAAGAGCGTGTGCAGTTTATTGTCACTGTCCAGAGTCGCTGTGGGATCCACGGAGACGGAGCAGGGGCCAAGTTCATAAGTGGCTAGGGTTTGAGCGGACTTGTCATCCGTGAAACGGAAGTACATGTTTGAGCGTTCCACGTCCCGGAAGAGCACGAGAGAATAGCGACGGATGCGTCCCGCATCCGGAAAACCGGCGGGGATGCCGATGGGTTGCTCCCAGAAGGGCTTGGCATCCATGACATTAAAACGCAAACGATTCGAGGTGTAGAACTGTTTGGTGGGTGGGTGGTAAATGTTGGCCGTGATTCCATAAGCTCCCAGCTCGGTGACACCGTAGTGATCAGACACTCTCACTTTTTCCGCGATCGTGGTTCCCGCTTTGAAGATGAAGGGTTTCTGCTGCGCCAGCCCAATCGAAGGAAGCGAGCGTCCGTTCACGTCCGTGACTTCAAAGGTCAGCCAGTTGGCCAACGCCGAGCCAGTCATGACAATATCGCCGCCTGATCGGTTGGAGAGGGTCACCGTCGCCATCAGGGGCTCGTGAGAAAGGAAGTTCGTCTTCGGCAAAGATAGGTTGGTGGCGAATTGCCCTTGGGCTAAGGGGGTAAGGGCAATGAAGACCAAAAGGAAGCACCAAGCGGGATACCCCCATTTGAATAGGCTCGTCGCGGATGCAGTGAATGAGATTGGGCTTTTCATAGGACCGTGTATGAATTTGAGTTAAGGCGTTGGGGGAAGATCCGAAGCGGTGCGGAATCCACGCGCGAGAGCATCCTCAGAGGCAGAGTCTGCAAAGTAGCGGCGAGTGAGCAGTTGGGCGCTTGATTTTAGACCGAAGTGTCCACCCCGAACGACGGGCACGCGGACATCTGGGAGTTCAGGGTGGGTCGCCCAGGAGGATGTCCACTCTTCAACATTGCCAGCCAGGCCCACGACACCCGTGGCAGTCACATCCTTGGCGATTTTTCTGACAGGTGCCCATAAACTGAATCCATCTGTCGCACCTCCAGTCAGGCCTTTGGGGTCGTAGTCGTCACCGAGGTTTGCTGCTGCGGGATTGGGGTCATTGCCCCAGGGGAAAACCAGTCCGGTCGGTCCTCGTGCCGCTTTTTCCCACTCCAATTCGGTGGGTAGGCGTTGGCCCTTCCACTTCGCGTAAGCATAGGCATCCCACCAGTCAACGCGGGAGATGGGTGAGTCTAGATCGATAGCCTGACCATTGACCAACGCACCTGTGGCTGCTGCCGCGTAAAATTGTTTCCAGCTCTCGGGGGTGTGGTCTTTTTTGGTGTTCGGTTGTTCGGGGTGGTCAAATTGACCGGGCTTGGCTTTTTTGAGCGCCTCCAAAAACGTAGCGTACTCCCCGACCGTGACCTCATATTTGCTGATGAAGAAGGCAGGAAGAGTTTTTCGTTCACGTTGTTGATAGGTGAATTCTCCGGCAGGAATCTCAATCATTTCAGAGGTATGCGCTCGGGGTGGTGGCTGATAACCCTTGCCAGCAAATCCTCCCAGCCATGCTGCGGCGAAGAGGGACACAGTTCCCAGAACCCAGAGAAAGATATTGGACTTCGAGCCTTCAGGACGGGTCGGCGCGATGAGTTCCGCTGCCTCGGCTTTCCGAATGACGCTGCGGTCTCTCATGCCCTCTCGGAGTTCGGTCAGTGCGGTGAGCAATCCGGCCCAGTCGTGCGCATCTTCAGTCAGAGATTGCAGAAGGCCTCTGGCTTTACCTTCTGAAACGACAGGTCGGAACATGGACAAAAGAGCACTCACATCGGACTTTTGGTCCCGGGGAGTATCAATCGCAGGACGCACGATGTTGACGATGCTCGATTGATTTTCGGTGCTGATGTAAATATCCCGAGCGCCGAGGCTGCGGTAGTGGAGTCCGCGTTCGATAGCATAATTCATCGCATCGGCTACGCCGAAGAGGGCATCCACCGTCGCACGCTCTCCCAGTGGAGTGCCTTCGGCCTGCACTTGCTCAAGTGAACGCCCCGGCGGCATTTCTCGCGTGTAGTAGTGCCAGCCGTTTTCAACACCTGCTTCAAACAAGGGAGCGATCCGCGGGTGATTGACCGATGCTTTGATCCGCTCACGTTCCTTAAACTCTTGAAGCACCTCAGGCTTTCCTAGGAGTTCAGGCTTGAGCACGACCATGGCCACCTGTCTCTGCACGGCGCGTTGAAGGGCTCGGTAGGTTTCAGCTTCCCGCTCGGTGTAAAGCCGGTCGATGATTTGATTGTTTCCCAGCATGGTGCCGGCCGGAAGAAGCGGTGGCTGGTGCGAGGCTGGGCCGGTGGTGACAAATGCCGCGACCTTCGAAACCAACTCCTCTGCGGACAGGGGTTTATCGATCACCACCGGCGTGTCCTTGACCTGACTTTCGTATCCAGCGAGGTCATAGCGGGTGGTGAAAACGATCTTCGCGCCGGCGAATTTTTTTTGCACGAAGTCCCGGAGCTGAAAGCCCGTGGAACTGGCATCAAAGATGGCCTCAGTGATCAGGAGATTGAGGGACGCCGCTTGGTTCAGCCAAGCAGAGGCGGACTTTTCACCGTCTGCGTGAAAGACACGCCAGCCCTGCTGCTCCATGGCCGCGGCACGTGCGCTCCGCGCGGGAGCGTTTGAATCAACAAGTAGAACAACCATGGCGCTCATTTATCGACCCACGGGTGGTAGCAGAGGATTCCCAGCGCCCGAGAACGAACTGCTGCTTCCAAAGTTCTGCAAGGAGGCGGGCTCCATGACGGTGTCTTGAAGTTTGTTTTGGTAATAAAGTTTCACGATGTAGCCGTGGTATTTGCGGACGCCCTGACTGCGGAGTGCAGCTGCGTCCAAGGTTTCAGGCATGAAGTAAACGACGTCGAGGAGCTCGCTGCCTTCGGTCCAGTCCACGGGGGCTTGGACCCATGAATTGACGGGGACATCCGCTTTGGTCTGCTCCACCCGCTCTCCATTGACCATGTCGAAGAAGAACACATTGATGTCCACTGCGCTGGGGTCGATGGCTTGACCGGGTTGACTGAGAATGGGAATGCGAAGGGTGAGACGCTCACCTCTGGAAATGGCGGGGTCACGCATGACTTCGCAGGGGCCGAGCCCCAGTGTTTTGGAAGCATCGAGGGGCTTGGTGGCCGAAGGCGTGGTGAGCCCAGTGGCTGGAGAAAGCGTGGCCGCGCCGGCATCAATAGCGGAGGCACCTGAAGTGCCCAGGCGTTGGGCTGCGCGGGAATAGCCTTCCCCGGCTTGGGGTCCCATGGCTTGGAGTTTTGTCCAAGCGGCCAAGGCTTTTTCGGTCAGTCCCATTTGGTCATAGGTCTGTGCCATTTCGAGAAGGACCAGGGGGTGATCGGGGGAAAGTGTGTCGGCTCTGCGCAGGGCCTCGAGGGCACCTTGAAGGTCACCTAGAGGTCTGGATTGCTGCGCTACCTCCACCAATTCCATCACCTCAGCACTGGCCTTCGGGACCGATGAAGTGACTGGGGGACCTGTCGGCGGGGTAGGGAATGCATTTCCCGCGGGAGCAGGAACGGTTGGGGCCGTTTCTGAGCCGTCGGGAATGGATGGAGGGGGCATGAGGGCGGTGACCGCCATCGGGATGGGAGGTGGCCCGAGGGGAGCACCCGGGGTAGGTCCTTGCGCAGGCGTCGTTTCCGAGGTCTGCGCGGCCCGGTATTTGGCCAGCCAAACGGCCCGGGCCATGGCGGACACCTGAACAGCGGCCAAGCCGCAGAGCACGGCCATCGCCACGGAATGTGCCTTTCCGCGGTCGGGTGTGAGGATGGGATTTGCAGCCGGCATTGATGTCAGGGCTGCCTATGGTACGGTTTTGGCACCTTGGTGTCAATAGTTCACGAAACTTGCTGCATTCCTGCGTCTGGATCCTGTCCACAGACGTCTGGAAATGAGGTGATTGATGCAAATTCAGTAACTTTTGATCAGGCGGCTCGATTGGAGCATTTGGGCGGCTTGATTTGGCTGGATAGCTCAGAATCAGGGGTCGGCGCTCTCTCAATTCTCGCTGCGGCACCCACTGAAATCCTAACGGGTAATCTTTCCGAGGCCGCTGAGAGGATCCGGTCTTGCCTCGCCGAGCACGCAAAACCGCATTCGGACTGGGGGCCGATTCCGGATGGGGGCCTTTTTGGTTGGATCGGTTTCGACGGTGCATTCTCTCTTGGTCTCTATCCGGCTTGTGCGGTGTATGAGCATGATTCCGGGACTTGGCATGATCCCAGCGGACTGCGGGCTCGGGGCGTGAAAAACACGCCGCCTGCAAGGTTCTCTCCCGCTTTGGACTTCCAGTCGATGCTCAGCAGGCAGGACTTCTTGGTGGCGGTTGATCGTGCTCGCGACTACATCGCAGCCGGGGATATTTATCAGGTCAATTTATCCTACCCTTGGTCGGCCGACTGGCCGGCAGCGGGTGACTCGCTTGGTTTCTACCAGAGACTACGCGCCGTCTCGCCCGCGCCGTTTTCCGCCTACCTGGATCTGGATGGAGTCACGCTTTTTTCGGCTTCGCCCGAGTGCTTTTTGAAAATGAACGGTCGGGAGATTCTCACCCGTCCGATCAAAGGAACGAGGCCCCGATTTCCTGCGGATTCAGATCAGGATGCACAATCTGCCGTGGAGCTTCTCGGCTCTGAAAAAGAGCGTGCCGAGCTTCTCATGATCACCGATCTGGAGAGGAACGACTTGGGTCAGGTCTGTGATTTTGGGAGTGTTTTTGTTCCCGAGTTATGGGCGGTCGAAAGTTTTGCGCAGGTGCATCATTTGGTTTCGACAGTGAAGGGAACGCTGAAGCTGGGAATCGATCACGTCTCGGCATTGGCCGCTTGTTTTCCCGGCGGTTCGATCAGTGGTGCGCCGAAGAAACGCGCGCTGGATATCATTCAGGAATTGGAGAAGACGCCACGCGGAATTTACACGGGAGCCATTGGTTACTTCGGATTTAATGGGCAGAGTCAATTCAGCATCGCCATCCGCACGGCGGTGAAAAAAGGCGGTGAGATCAGCTTCCAGGTCGGCTCCGGCATCGTCGCGGACTCCGTCCCAGAACGCGAGTATGAGGAGACGCTTCACAAAGCGGCAGGCATCCTTCGTGCCGCGAGACCGTGACACAAAAAAGCCCGGAACCCTTCGGCTCCGGGCTTGAATGAGTGCAGTCTGTTATTTGATCTCCAAGCAGACGCCCTCCTTGGTGCTGCGCACGAAGAGGTGATCATACGCAATGACGGGGTAGCCCCAGACCTTGCCGTCGAGCACGTCATCGCGCTTCAACTCGGTGTATTTTTCGGGAGTGGCCTGCGCGGCTACGATTTCACCCTTATCGCTCACGGCGATCACGGTGTCGCCAGTGAGGATTACTTGTCCAGGTCCGAATCCCGTCTCGCTCCATTTGATCTCGCCCGTGCGGATGTCCACACAGGCCAAGGGGCCAGTGCCATACTTCTTGAAGCTGAACATACCGTAAAGGTAGCCATCTTTGACGACAGGCGTGCTCCAATGATTCGCCAGATCATCACCTTCCTTCCTCCAAATGGGCTCGGAGGCAAAGGTGCCGCCATTTTTGCTGATCTTAAACGCACCCGCGCCGACACCGTAACCCGCCGAGCAGTAAACGATGTCTTGCCAGACGACGGGTGATGCAGCGGTGGAAACGGCGAATTTATAATCCTGCCTCCAGAGCACTTTACCGTCAGCGGGGTTCACGGAGACGAGTCCCTTTTGAGTAAAGAAGATGCACTGCTTCACGTCGTGAAGAGTCGCGATGATCGGCGTCGCGTGGGTCATCTTATCGTCTTCGGACTTCCAGATCACTTCACCGGAATCTTTGTTCAAACCGAGCAAAGCCTGGCCCGAGCCGCCACCGCACATCAGGAGAACGTCACCTTCGATGAGAGGCGATGCAGCATTCTGCCATTTGATCTGAACGCCCGAGTTGTCTTTCATCACATCGCGCTTCCATACGCTCTTTCCAGTCGTCGCGTTGAAGCAATAGACGCCGAGGTTGGCATCGATGGCATAGACCTTGCCTCCGTGGACCACGGGTGTGGAGCGTGGGCCGTCGCCACCCTTGTTGCTGCCATCTCCGGCATCGCCACCGCCGTCATACTTGGTGATCACGGTGAGAGGTGCCTTCCAGAGCTCTTTGCCGTTTTTCACATCCATGCACACGAGGAGCTCGACGGCGTTACCGTCTTCTTCGCCCGATACGATTGTGTAGGCTTTAGCTCCGGCCACAGCGAACGAACTGAAACCATTGGGCGTGTCCTTGGTCCAACGTTTCGAGAAGCGAGCCTGCTTCCAGTTGCTGACCTTTTTGAGCGCCGGGATCGTCCCGTCATGATTCGGACCACGGAAGTTTCCCCATTCGATGGGAGCATTGGTTTGTGCAAAGGCACCAGTGGCAGTGATAGCCATGCTGGCGATGGAGGTGCGGAGGACGTTCTTGATCATAAGTGCGATTGAGATACGAGGGGGTGAAGATCTGGCAAGCGGGAACTGCGTCGCCAAAAGGTCACATGGAAACGGTGACTTTCTTCTTCGTCTTGCGCCGAGAAGTGCACCAGCTATCCGCCGCATGTTTTGCAGGGGCGCCCATCTGTCGCCGCACAAGGGCGCGCAGGGCTAAAAAAACGGCACTGCGCGTTGTGACGCACTCCCTGGGTGCTGATGCTGAATCCTGTGGCCGGTCCGCCGCCTGCTGCGGGCTGTGGTGCCGCCTTCTTGGTGACGATTTGTCGGGGGATCTGGACTTTTCGAGTCGCAATGATGGGCACGCACGACCCTCTCAATGCATCGGCGATTTCGTGGATCTCACCGCTCGGAGATGACTTCATGGCAGATGCGCCCTGCGTCTCTGCCAGGAAATTGGCCAGTCCTGAGGTGAGGAGACACTCGGTCAAACCCTCGGTGGGTTGAGCAATTGCGGATGTTGATTTTGCGCCATTTTTATCCGCTGGAGGCGGCGGGAAAAAGACGCCGAGCACATCGCCTTTATCGCCTGTGATCAGTCCGCCGATGGTGTCGGGCGGCACGGCCGCGTCGTGCAGAAAAGAGGTGGTGCCGGAGACCTTGCTGACGATGCCGCGCGTGAGGGCTGGTGTGCCGATCGATTTTGCTCGAGAGGAAAGCTCGTAACTGATGGCGAAGATGTTTTGTCCCATTTCAACGGGCTTTTTGGCTCCGAAGCGCCCGGGGTTTAATGCAATCTTGCTCGAAATCAAAGAGGCTCCTAATTTTGCATCCGTCTTCACCGCGGTTGCGGGTTCATCCTTGCCTTGGATGTGCAGGAAAAGGGTGTCCGCATTTTCCACAATCCACGCGGGAGCCAGCACGAGTCCCGTTTTCGACAGAACCAAGCCCATGCTCCGGAGGGTGACCACTTTGATTTCAGGCTCAATGACCGGAGGAGATTGAAGCGTCGGATCACCGCTGCCCGCAGTCTCGGACCACACTCTCATGGCTTCTTCGGCCACCAGTGAAAAGGCGCGAATGGGCGTCTCGGCTCCTTGAATCGGGTAAAAGGTTCGATTGCCCGCGCCGAATAAAAGTTGGTCGCTCACTCGCGTGCCGGGTTGCTTCTTTTCAGCACCTGCGCCGACGAGGAAAAAGGTCTCGCCCGCGTAAATCAAAGGTGCCTTCGTCGGATTTCCCGACAAGGCCATGCGGCATAAACAACCCTCGTCCAAAGTGAGAGTTACTTCGAAAGACTGAGTGCCCATTTTCAACGCACTTTCTGCGATGGCTTGAGCATTTTTGGCAAAGCTTTGATCTTCTGCTGCGAAAGCTGTGATCGGGTAGAGTGACGGTTTTCCTTTCGGTGGTGCGAGCAAAAGTTGATTGCCTTTCAGCCCAACGAAAACGGCTTCAAAAGTCTGCTTTCCATCGGCGCTGCGCCATTCGCGTGCGGACGCTGCTGTGAAAACACACAGGGACAGGATTGAGAGCAGGACGTGTCTTCCGCCTTTCATCATGGGCGAGGCTAGTTAACCCTCGTTCCACGTCAATCATCAAATCGAAATTCGCTCAATCGAACCGCTTCGCACGCGGCTCAGCATCCACGGTGCCGCATGTGCCGGGGCTGGTCACGAAGGGACCACCCTCGAGCGGAGCGATCCCCGTGAATGCCACTTCAGGCATGTCGCTAGGCTTGCCGGCGAGAGGGAAATCTTTGCGGAGCGGGAAGAACGGGTAACCCTCCCACATCAGGATCCGACGGAGATCGGGGTGACCGTCAAAGGTGATGCCCATCATGTCGTAGACCTCACGCTCATGCCAGTTGGCCGTCGGCCAAATATCAGACACGGTGGGCACGGACTCGTCTTCGGATGCCGTCGTTTTCACTCGGAGGTGCTGATTATGACCGTAGCCGTAGAGCTCATAGACCACTTCAAATCGAGGCTCGGTCTCGAAGTTGTCCACGCTGGAGACATCGATCAGATAATCGAATCCCATTTCGTCGCGGGCGTATTTAAGGAGTTGCTTCACCGTATCGATTTTGACGACCAATGTGTGCTCTGCGAGATGCTCTCGGGTGCTGGTCACAGCCGTGCCAAATTTTTGCTTCAGGGCTTCGACGATCTGCGGCGCTTTCATGGGACTGGGGAAAAACTAAGTGAGGGATTCGACCAACTGCCGCTTCTGGTCCAACAGCGAGTGCTCGCCTTCGATTTTCCGCTGAAGGCGCATGAGTCCTTCGAGGAGGGCCTCTGGGCGGGGTGGGCAACCCGAGATGTAAACGTCTACAGGAATGAGCTGGTCAATACCTTGGAGGACCGCGTAGCTGCGATACATGCCACCACTGGAAGCACAGGCACCCATGGCGATGCACCACTTCGGCTCGGGCATCTGATCCCAAATACGCTTCACGGCCAAGGCCATCTTGTAGGTCACTGTGCCCGCCACGATCATCACATCGCTCTGACGGGGGGAGAAACGGAACACCTCGGCACCAAAACGGGAGATGTCATAGCGGCTGGCACCTGTTGCCATCAGCTCGATCGCGCAGCAGGCCAGGCCCATGGGCATCGGCCAGAGGGAGTTCTTCCGCATCCAGTTGATGGCCGAGTCCAGTTTGGTGATCACGACATTGCCCTCGATTTTCGAGTCGTAGGCGGCAAAAGTTTGTTCGGGAGCGCTCATGGGGGAACTGAAGGGTTTCGCGTAGAATTACGACCCTGCGCGGAGTCGAGCAACCCCTTTGTGAAAGTTTTCACAAAGGGGTCCTCCGAAGCCTACACAAACGAGGGGACTACTCGCTATAAGCCGTTTCGCCGTGCTCGGCGAGGTCAAGTCCCTGGCGCTCCTGCTCCTCGTTTACCCGGAGTGGCATGAAGAGAGCGATGACCTTCAGGATCACGTAACTGGCTACGCCCGAAAGCACGATGGTGTAAAGGGAAGCGAGGAGTTGGGTGACCAATTGTTTCCCCATGTCAAAGTCTCCCAAACCGCCGGGGAATGACTTGCTCCCGACTACCGCCAGCAAAATCGTGCCCACAAAACCGCCCACGCCGTGCACTCCGAACACGTCCAGAGAGTCGTCGTAGCCGAAACGGCGCTTCATTTTCGCGCAAGCCAGCCAACAGAGAATGGCTGAAGCCGTTCCGATGCAGACAGCGCCCACGGGACCCACAAGGCCTGAGGCCGGCGTGATCGCCGCCAGACCCGCGATGGAACCCGTCGCGATGCCCAAGGCACTCGGCTTCCCGAGCACCAACCACTCAATGCACATCCAGACCAGCGCCGCCGTGCACGCTGATGTGTGCGTCACCAGCACCGTCATGGCCGCTGCGCCGTTTGCAGCCACCTGACTGCCTCCATTGAATCCGAACCAACCCACCCAGAGCATGGCGGCTCCGATCAAAGTCAGGGGAAGATTATGCGGAATAAACGAGTGCTGAGGGAAACCGCGTCTCGGTCCTACAACGATGCATAGGACCAAAGCCGCCGTGCCCGCTGTGATGTGGACCACGATTCCGCCAGCCAAATCCTTCACACCGTGAAGGCCGAAGAAGTCACCCGCTTTGTGCCAGACGCCGTAGCAGCACGGCACATAGACCACAAGACTCCACACAAGACTGAAGATTAGCATCGCCTTGAACTTCATACGCTCTGCGAAAGCGCCGATGAAAAGGCCCGGCGTGATCATGAAGAACATCATTTGATAAACGACCCAGAGCACCTCCGGCACATTTTTGTAGTCACTCCGCGCGGACTCAGCTGTGATGCCCGAGAGGAACAAATGATTCAGCCCACCCAAGAAGGAGCCACCGTCCGTGAATGACAGCGAGTAGCCGCAGACGATCCACAACAGACTCAGCGCACAGGTGAGCACAAAGCATTGCATGTAGATCGACAGCGTGTTTTGAGACTTTACCAGCCCCGCATAAAAAAGAGCGAGCCCGGGTATCATCATGAAAAGAACCAATGCGCTGGAAACCAGCAGCCAGGCCGTATCGCCCGAGTTAAAAGCTGGAGAGGCATCTGCGGCAAAGGACGACGCCGTGGCCCCCAGGCTCAAGAAAAGCCCGAGAACCGCAGCCCGTCCCTTCCGCCCGTGGTTGGTCGGGTGGTCGGTGGTCATGGTTGGAGCCTGACCTCATAGACCGCAGATGCACACCTGCCAAATCAAAATTTCCCGCAAAACATTGATTGCCAGTGTATATCAATGATGGAATTCAGAAATGGGGTGCAGCCGTCCCGGCTGCTTCAGATGAGTTCAGAGAACTCAACCAAACTCACTTCTTCTTCCCCCTCCCGATGAACTCCTCACGCGTGAGGAAGCCGTCTTTGTCGCCATCCAGCTTTAAAAAGCGGGCTTTGGATTCGGCTTTGTCGCCGCCTTGGCCGGCGAGGTAGTCGGCTTCGGTGAGCTTGGGTTTGCCGGGGTAGAGGCGGTCGTAGCGTTTGTCGCGGGGCTCGTTGGGGTCGTAGGCTTTGCTTTTGCTGCCGCCGACGGTTTTGGCGACCTTGCCGCTCTTCGGTGGTTGGGCATCGCTGCCGGTGGGTGGCAGGTGTTTTTTCAGGGACTCGATCAAAGCAGCGTGCTCGGGCGTGGTGGCGAGGTTCACGGTTTCGTTGGGGTCGTTTTGTTCGTCGTAGAGCTCAATGAAGCCGATGTCGGCGGCGTTGCGCTTGCGCCAGAAGGTGCAGCGCCATTGCTCGGTGCGGACGCTGTAGCCCATGAGGCTGCCGCCGTGCTCTTTCGACGAGCGCGGATAGACGCTAATGGCGGGCTTCTGCATCGGCGCGTCGGGATTTTCGAGGTAGGGCTTCAAACTCATGCCCGCGAGCCCTTTCGGGATGCTGAGGCCGCACACGTCGGCGAGCGTGGGATAGACATCGACGAACTCAGTCGGCGCGGCGCAGTGTTTGCCTGCGGTGCTGCTCTTGGGCAAAGCGATGAGCAACGGCGCACGTGCGGCGATCTCGAAGTTCGTGTGCTTGTGCCACAGGCCATGCTCGCCGAGTTGCCAGCCGTGGTCGCCCCATAAAACGATAACCGTGCTGTCAGAGAGGCCTTCTTTGTCAAGCGCATCAAGCAGGCGGCCGACCTGTGCATCGGTGTAGGTGATGCAGGCGTTGTAGCCGTGGCGCAGCGGCTTCGCGAAGTCGGCGGGGATGGGGTTTTCTTTGGGAACACCTGGATAAGCGTGCAACTCGCTATTGTTGTGACCGACGAAATCGGGTGTCCCTTCAGGGAACGTGGCAAAAGCCGGCCCGGGGATCGTGTCGGCATCGTGCATGTCCCAATACTTCTTCGGCGCGACGAAGGGCAGATGCGGCTTCACAAAACCCACGCCGAAGAAAAACGGCTTTCCGGCCGCTTTGAGCGCTGCGAGGCGTTTCACGGCCTCTGCGGCCACGGCACCATCGGGGAGTTCATCGTCGGATTTCGGGCTGATTTCGAATGAAGGGCCTTTTTTACCCGCTTTGCCGCCTTTGCGCTTCGCGACGTCTTCGAGCGGATTCGCGAACTCACTCTCCACGCCGTCAAACCTCGTCACGGTGTGCTTCGTCCAGTCTTTTTCGTCCACGCTGACCATTTCGCCGCTCGGAAACCAACGTGGCTCGCTCCACGACGGTCCGTCTTCAAAGCCATGATGCTCGATCTTCCCCAGAGCGGCGGTGTGGTAGCCATTGGAGCGGAAGTGCTGCGGCAGCGTCACGCAATCTGGCTGAGCATCACGGAAGTGCGTGTCGAGATCCCACACCTTCGTCGTGTCCGGTCGTAATCCGGTCAAAATGGCGGTGCGTGAGGGACTGCACACGGCCTGAGCGCAGTAAGCGCGGTCGAAAACGATCCCGCGAGCAGCAAGACGGTCGAGGTTCGGCGTTTTCGCATGCTTAACGCCGTAGCAGCCGATGTCCGGTCGCAGGTCGTCGACGGCGATGAAGAGCACATTCAGCGGATGTGCCGAAAAAGCGGACAACAGAGGGCAGAGAGCGGTGAGGAGGATGAACTTGCGCATGTCAGGAACGGAGAACTCTAAAACGAGTTGAAGCTTGCAGGAAAATTGACCGCCGGAGAACTCAACGCGTGATCTTAAGCCGGAGGAAGCGGCGCGCAGCGGATGCGCAGGGAACCGTATCATGCACGACTACCGATGAAGTGGAGTGGGCGAATATGAGTCCGAACGGCGGACGAGCCTCAGTCAACAGTGCTGGATCACCGGGAGGCGTTACCGCGAAGAGGCCGTCACCGCTGGCACTTGCAATCGTGACCCACGGACCGGCGAGATCGCCAGCTGCCTCCACCTCGAACGTGAGGTCAGTGGCAAAAAGCGCGCGGTTGAAGGAAAGGCTTAGCCGGGTGGAGCCGTCGGTGTAGGGGACGAGCGAAACGGCAGGCGGAACGCCAGGCTGCGTTGGATTGAGCCTCAGAGCATATTTGAGGAGGTTGCTCATGCCGTCACCGCAGGGCGTGGCTGTGTCAGCAGCGTCTCCGCTGTTGGACGTGGTGTTGAAGAATGATTGCCGCCATTCTTCGATGGGAGTCAGCGCCGCGAGAGTCGTGAAGGTGGCATCAGCACCGGTGTAATTATTCCCGCTGTTGTCCGTCAAACGAAGCCTGTAGTGATAAGTCGTCTCCGGTGCGAGACTGGTGATGGTGGCAGTTGCGCCCTGCGGTGTAGTCGCACTACCCCCGCCGATCGGACCTCCGCCTCCGATGATGATCCCGCCACCGCCGATTGGGCCACCACCACCAATAATCAAAACGGGAGCGCCACCGCTACCGTTGTTTGCTGTGGAGCCATAGGCCGTGGTGAGGCCGTAGTCGAAGGTCACGGTGAAACTGCCGCCCTGTAGATTGTAGATGCCGTTGAGCGTGCCGCTCGTGGCACCGATGAACGTCGCCGCAGTGGTCGTGGCAGATGGCGGTGGCAGTGTTGTAAATGTGGAGTTGGCAGTCGTGGTGGTGCCCTCATTGTTCGTCGCACGAGCACGGAAGTGATACGTGGTTCCCATCGTGAGGCCAGTGATGGGCAGGCTCACGTAGGTCGTGGTGTTAACCGCAAACGTGGTGGTGCAAGTCGCCGTCGATCCGTAAGTGGTATCGAGACCATAGTCGAAAAACAGCGTGGTGACGGAACTGCCGGCACTGACATTCAGTCCGACCGACACTGCGGTGGAAGACGTCGCATCAGCACCCAACGTGCCAAGGCCGGGAGGCGTTGCCGGAGGGCTCGTGGTGAAGCTTTGATCACTACCATAGAAGACGGGACCGTTCGCGCCGAGCCTGGCTTTGAGACGGAAATGATACGTGGTGGAAGGTAGCAGATTCGGCGGCGTGGCGCTGAGTGTCTTGATGTTGGGGTTCAGCGTATCATTCTGCGTGGTGACGAAACCAGCACTCATGCCGTAAGCGGTGCTGGTTCCGAACTCGATGGAGAGCAAGTAGCTGCTGCCGCCCGTGTCGATGCGACTGGAGATCGTGGCTGAGAGATCGGTCACATTCGTGGCTGGAAGCGCGGTGATGTTTGAAGGGGTGACGAAGGTCTGATCCGCTCCGGAATAAATGTCACCACCATTCCAAAAGTCCGAGGCTGAAAGGCGGTAGTGATAAGTGGTGCTCGGAAGCAGACCCATGGCCGTGGCCGTGATCGCGGTGGTGCCAGCAGTGCTGATCTGATAGGGCGTTCCCGACGCGGTAGAGCCATAGGCGGTGGTCGTGCCGTATTCAAAATTCATGCCGACGGTGTGGCCCGCCGAATCGACCGTGCCGCTGAAAGTCACACCATTAAACGTCACAGCACTGGTGCTGCCTGTGGTGACGACTGGCGTGGCGAGGGTGGTAAAGGTCTGATCCAGACTGTAGGCGCTGCCTTGTGCGTTGGTGATCTTTAAACGCCAGTGATAGGTCGTGGTGGGCGTCAGTCCGGTGACGCGAGATTGCTGGAATGACTGGGAGCTGTTGACCGGCATGACGTCCGGAAATGTCAGCACCAATCCGTAGGCTGCCGTCAGACCATACTCGACGGAGACTGTGGCCGCTGAGGCGCCGCTCTTCGCCCCCCTGACATCGAAGTTCGCCGCTGTGGCACCGATGATGGAGGAGGTGGTGGACTCGAAACTCGGCAGGGTGGCGGCTGGTCCCGTGGTGAAGGTCATGTCATCGCCCGCGAAGCCGCCGGAGTAGAGGGATAAAAGGGCGCCCAGCCTCACTCGGTAGTGGTAGGTTGTGTTGGGCAGCAGGCCGGGCGGATTGGCCGAAACGGCCACGGGGTTGGCACCGGTCGCATTCAGGGGATCGGCATTGACCGTTGAGCCGTAGTTAGAGGTCGTGCCGTAGTCAAACCAGCACCACGAATACGCGCTGAAGGCACCAGAGCCCGGTGTGACCGACCCACGAAAGGTCGCCGCAATGTCAGTTACTCCCGTAGCTGCTTGTGTCGTCGTGTCCTGGGCTCGAAGCGTCCCGACCAGGAAGGCGAGAACGCTGAAGATTAGGACGGTAGTGCGCAAGTAAGCTGACATCAGGGTATCTGTGATTATTCGATATCCTGTCGGAAACCTGAATTTCGGGCAAGATCATTATTCGAAGACTTTCCTCTCGACCAACTGCCAGCACCTAAACACCGATCGTTATCCGTTTCCCCGGGATCGCGCTCTCGATGATCCCCAGCTCGGTCTCTTGTTTGAGGCGGAGTTGGCCGCAGGCTGCGGCGATGTCGTGTCCCTTTTCACGTCTGAGGGTGGTCATGACGCCGGCTTTGACGAGGACGTCCTTGAAGGCATCTTGAAGGGACTCGCTCGGGCGCTTCCACTCGAGTCCGTCGACGGTGTTGTAGGGGATCAGGTTCACCAGGGCATCGAGGCGATGAGCGCGGGAGGCGAGGACGCGGGCTTGATCAAGGCCGTCGTTTACGCCCTCAATGAGGATGTATTCAAAAGTGATCCGCTGTTTTCTCAGAGAGGTCCAATGATCGAGAGCCTCGAACAGCTCGACCAGCGGATACTTCCGGTTCACCGGCATGATCTTATCCCGCACATCGTCAGTGGCACCATGCAGCGAAATGGCGAGACGGATCTGCAAGGGCAGCTCTGCCAGTTTTTTGATCTGCGGAGCCAGGCCGCTGGTGGACACGGTCATGTGTCGCGCACCGATGCCGATGCCCCAGTGCGCATTGAGAATTTCCAGTGCTTTGCTGAGGTTCGAGTAGTTGGCCAGAGGCTCGCCCATGCCCATGAACACGATGTTATCCACGCGCTCGCCGCAGTGAGCCTCAACCTGCACCACTTGCTCGATGATCTCTGCAACGGTCAGATTTCGAGTGAATCCTGCCAATCCACTGGCGCAGAATTTGCAGTCGTAAGCGCAGCCTACCTGGCTGGAAACGCACAGGGTGCGGCGGTCAGCGCGGTCGCCGTAAAGCGCGGGTGAGGCGGGGATGAGCACTGTCTCCACGAACCGTCCGTCATGAAGCCTGAGGAGATATTTCCGTGTGGTGTCGTGAGAGCCGGTCACGCTGCTGACGGTGGTCGTGCGTAACGAAAACTGTTCAGCCAGTCGAGTGCGCAAATCGAGGCTGAGATTGGTCATCTCGTCGAAGCTGGTGACTCGACGCCGATAAACCCATTCCACCACCTGCTTGGCGCGATAGGCCGTTTCACCCCACTCCGCGAACATGGCCAACAACTCGTCCTGAGTTGTTCCGAGTAAGGAAGGGGAAGTGGGCTTTGCGATCATCCGGACGATCATAGCACAAATCGAAGATTTTTTGTGCCTTCCTTTTTTCATGTGGCAAATAGAGGGATGGAAAACGCCACTCCCTCCGCCTCCTCCCCGATCGAGGCCAGCACGTGGGTGGATAAGATGGCCGATTTTCTTTTGAGCGAACAGGGTGTGGAGGCTATTCGCGTGAATCCTGAGGACAAGCAGGTGTCCGTCGCTACTCTGGGCAGGGTCGATGCGGCTGCCTTGCAGGCTAAGCTCACGGAGCTTCTTCGCTCCCTCGACTCCTCATGGGTGGTGGATGGAAAGCTTCTGAAAGCTCCACCGCTTCACCCGATCGGAGCCCTGAATCTGAAACAAACGGGTGATCACGTGCTTTTGGAAAAACCCTCTTGCCCTACGGCGCCGAAACTCTGGAAATGGCGCGAGTTTGAGTGGCCCGAGGCTGAGGATCTGGAGCGCGCAAGCCGGGAGGAGTGGCAGATGCTCGCTATTCAGGCGTCGGTTTGCGGGGTCGCGCTCATCGCCGGATTTGTGGCGAAAAAGGTGTTCCATGCGCCCGAGTGGCTGGTGCACTCGATTTTCGGTGTCTCGCTGATTTCGGGCGGTTGGGATGCGGCAGGTGATGCCTGGGAAAAGATCCGAGAGAAGCAGCTCGACATTCATTTCCTCATGCTGGCAGTGGCCGTGGGAGCTGTGAGCATCGGCGCGTGGGAGGAAGGTGCGCTTTTGCTCTTCCTCTTTTCTACCTCGGGAGCTTTGGAGCACTTTGCCCTTCACCGCACGCATCGGGAAATCAATGCGCTGACGAAGGCGGCACCCAAGTTTGCACATGTGGTGCTGCAGGATGGCACGACTGAGGATCGACCCGTAGCCGCGCTGCAGGTGGGAGATACTATCCTTGTCAAACCCGATGAACTTTTTCCGGTGGACGGCTCAGTGATCACGGGACAGACCGCTGTCGATGAATCAACCCTGACGGGTGAGTCGATGCCCATTGATAAAGAAATCGGCGCACCAGTCTTCGGCGGGACGCTGAATTTGTGGGGCGTGGTCAATGCGCGAGTGGAGAAACTGGCTACGCAGAGCGCGCTGGCCAAAATCATTCACCTGATCCAAAACGCACAACATCTACGGGCACCGAGTCAGCGATTTACGGATCAATTTGGCACTCGCTACACCATCATCACCCTGGGTCTGGTGGTGGTCATGTTTTTGGTGTGGTCGCTGATCTTTAAGATTCCGCCCTTTGAAAACACGGAGATGGGCAAGTCGGCATTTTATCGGGCCATGACTCTATTGGTGGTCATGAGCCCCTGTGCACTCGTGCTCTCCATACCCTCTGCGATTCTCGCTGCCATCGCCTGGGGTGCGCGACGCGGTATTCTTTTTCGCGGAGGAGCGGCCATCGAGAAACTTGCCGAGGTGGATACCATCGCGATGGACAAAACAGGCACGCTGACCGAGGGGCAACTCAAGGTCTCCCTGATCGAAAGTTTTCCGCCTGGCAATGAGGACCAAGTGCTCCGCATCGCGGTGACGCTGGAGGCCAATTCCAATCACCCGATCGCACGGGCGATCACGCAGTATGGAAAAGCGCACGGCGTAACTGCTGAAGTGCTGGCTGAGTTTCAATCGATCACGGGGCAGGGGCTGCGTGGACGAACGGAAAGTGGCATCAGCTACGTCGGCCGGCGGGAGCTCATGAAACAGAGCGAGCTGGGCCAGGTGCTCGCCGATGTTCCGGATGCGCCCCTCGGGTTCTCCGAAATCTGGGTGGTGCATGAAAAAATCATGGGTCGAGTTTTGCTCAAAGATGAGATCCGCAGTGGCAGCCGCGCCGTGCTGGCTCAGCTAGCCAAAGAGAATGTCCGCACAGTGATGCTCACAGGTGACCGCCGCGCGGCAGCCGCAGAGGTGGGCACGGCGCTAGGCATCGCTGAAGTGCGCGCGGGATTGCACCCTGAAGACAAGGTCGCTGCCATCACCGAGATGACCCAGAAAGGTCACAAGGTGGCGATGATCGGCGATGGGGTGAACGATGCGCCGAGCCTGGCTGCCGCCTACGTTTCCGTGGCCATGGGTGCCCGTGGGAGTGACGCCGCACTGGAGCAGAGTGATGTCGTCCTCATGCAGGACAAAATCGAAAAGCTGCTCTCCGCCCGTCACATCAGCAAAGTGGCCCGGCGCATCATTAAGCAAAACATCGCCATCTCATTGGGATCGGTCATCATCATGGCCATCGCCTCCCTCTTCGGCATCGTACCCCTCACCCTCGGCGTCCTCACCCATGAGGGTAGCACCGTCGTCGTCTGCCTAAACAGCCTGCGGATCTTGTTTTCAAAGGAGCACTAGGCATCCGTCGCTGAGTGATCAAACTTACTTCGGGAACTTTTCAAAGCGGCCTCATGCCGTGACTTGCAGGTGTGGCTCAGGTTGGGGGTGGTGCGGAGGTCGAGCTTGAGGATGCCGTAGTCGAGGCGGGCGACTCCGCGTTGATTGGCCGGAGGGGTGCAGAAAAAATCTGCCGCCGATCCTTGCCGGGCAGACCCTTGACCACGCCGCCAGCACTCCAAACCCGCAAGTGCTTGCTCACGCCGTCGAAATTCCGCCTCAGCATGACAGCGCTCCGCAAGGCGCAGAGCGGGCCGTGTTTCACCAGCATCTTCATCATTTACCATCGCAGGGGATAGCCGAGCGCCGCGAAGAAACGCAGTGTGTTCGAGGGCTGTCTGGCGGGCTGGACCACGGCAGGTGAGACCGTTGCCGTCGGAGCGGTGGGAGCCGGGAAAGGATCGTTCCTGCGGAACAAGAAAGGAGAGATTACCGTAAAAGTAAGCTCATTGCCGGTTGAATAAGTAGGATATTTGGCGATTTGACCGTTAATGACGACCCAATTTGGCGGAAGATTTGACGGGTGCTGCTCCTGCTCTTAGTCGAGTCGGCAGGCTCTATGCACCTCACGATCAGCGTTTCCTACTTTTTCATCAGGTAACTGAAGAAGTCCTTCATATCCGCATCGCTCATCCCGGCGGTCATGCCTTCAGGCATAAGGGAGATCGGTGATGCCTCCATTTTCTCGATGTCGATCTGCTTCACGGCCGTTTTGTTGTTGGCCATGTCTTTAATGACGATGCCGTTGGCGTCCTGAGCGTCGATGAGTCCGGTGAGGAACTGGCCGCTTTTGGTTTTCACGATGTAGGCTCCGAAGCCTTCGCGGATTTCCATACTCGGATTGAAGAGGTTGTCGAGCCAGAAGTCCACGTTGGCGCGGTCGTAGCCGGTGAGCTCAGGGCCGATGGTGCCGCCTTCGCCGAAGAGCTTGTGGCAGATGAAACAGCGGGCGGTGAACTGTAATTTGCCCTTGGCGGCATCGCCGAGGCCGGTTTTGAGCACGGCCTTAATGCGCTCGGCTTCTATTTTCTTCGCCTTGGTGGGACCGGTGGCGAGCAGGCCTTTCCAGTGCTTATCGATGGCGGCGTCGATGTCGGAATCTTTGTGCAGGCTGAGCTGGCGGACGATGTCGGTGGTGAAATGCTTCGCGGGCACTTTCCACTCGTTGACGAAATTCATGAGGATCTGCGCCCATTCTTTGCGACCGGCCATGACGCGGAGGGCGTCCTCGCGCAGGGCCTTGTCGCCCGCGATTTGGCCTTCCCAGCCGAGCAGCAGGGCTTCGGGGAGGCGTTTGTCGTCGAATTTAGCCGCCGCCTGCAACATGCCGCGTTTGAGGCTCGGAGCCGCGCTGGACTTCAAAAGGGCCACCATGGGCATCACCGCCTCTTGCTTGCCGAGTTCCGCCAACGTCTTCGCGATGGCGATGCGGGCGGTGTTGGTCGCTTTGGTATCGGAAAGCAGTTTGAGGGCTTTGGCGAGTGCGTCGGCGTTTCCGCTGCGCAAGGCCAGTGTGAGGTCGCCACCGCTTTGTTTCGCCATGTAGCCGTTGAGGGCCTTGGTGAGAGAATCCGGCAGTTTCGGCATCTCCGCGCCTTCAAAGGCGGAGGCGATGCCTGCGATGAACTTGCCGCGCAGGGCTTCGTCGTTCGTGAGAGCGAGCAAGTCGGCGCAGGAGTTGAGGTTTTCTTCGCCCCCAGCCAGCGCGTAGCGTTTCGCGAGCTTTTCGGCGAGGTGATCACGGAAGAGTTTGGTTTGGAGGAAGGCGGGATCGGCTTTGAGGAAAGTGAAAACGGCTCCGCGTTCCTTTTCAGCCTTTGATTCGAGTGCCCACCAAGCGAGGAGCGGGAGGTGGCCGCTGATGTCTTCAATGTCGCCAGCTCGCAGAAGAGCGAGAGCGCCTGCACTCGGCAGTTTCTTGGCTGAGGCGAGGATTTGAGCACAGACTTCCAGATGCTTTTCTTCGCCGAGAGGTGGTAGGATTTGCCTCTCTCCGGCCATCCTCCAAGCCCAGCGGCGAATGTAGGGATCGTTTGAGGTGATTGGAAGCTCTTTGACGGCTCCGAGCGCATCAAGGGACCAAAGGGACTCCAGTGATCCAAGTGACTGGGAGAGTTTAGGGGCGAGGTCTTGGAGGTTACGCCACCCGATCTCCAGCACCGCCTGCTTCCTGAACCATTCATTCGGATGGCTCAGGTAACCGAGCAGCTCCTCACCACTCGCTTTGCTCAAATCGAAGGGCTTCAGCTTTGGCGCACCACTCGCGGGACGCACTCGGTAGATGCGGCCGCTGGTTTTGTGCCAGTCATCGACGGGGCTGACGTGGCTGAGTCTCGTGTCATACCAATCGGCCATGTAGAAGCCGCCATCGGGGCCGACGCCAGCCCAGACCGGACGGAACCAGCGGTCGGGGGTGGTGATGAGTTGCTCCTCATCCTTGGTGCGGAAGGTGGAGCCGTCGGGGAGGCGCTCGCTGACATAGACGAGGTTGTGCAGGGCGTTCGGGGCGATGATTTTGCCCTCGTAGGCGCTGCCGAGCAGACCGCCTTCATAGACGGTGAAGGCTTGCGGGAAGCGTTTGTTGTCGCCCTCATGCTTCATGTGCTCGAACCAGCCAAAGGCATACGGATTGGTGAGTGGGCCGTGTTTGCCCCAACCTTTGATGCCGTAGCTGCCTTGCTCGTAGTGCATGCCGCGAGTGGCACCGTTCGTGCCGGAAAACAGGCGGCCTTTGCTGTCGAAGTCGAGGCTGAAGGTATTGCCGCCGCCTTCGGCGTAAATTTCAAAAGTCTTCTTTTTCGGATGGTAGCGCCAGATGCACTGACCTTCCCATTTGACGTTCTTGGTGTTGGCGCTGCTGACATTGCCGGTGGTGGTGCTGCCATTCGCGCCGTAAAGCCAGCCATCCATGCCCCATTGCAGGCTAGTGGCGACGCTGTGGGTGTCTTCGAGGCCGAAGCCGCTGAGCTCGACCTCGGGGTCGGCATCCGGTTTGGCATCGAAGTCGGCATCGGGATAGCTCAGGAGGTAAGGCGGATTGAGCACCCAGATGCGGCCCATGCCATGCAGCGCAGCACTGGCGATATTCAGGCCGGTGATGACGTCTTCGTGCTTGTCGTAAAAGCCGTCGCCATCCGTGTCTTCGAAGACGGTGATCTTATCGGCGCCTTTTTCGCCGCGAGGTGGCGGGAGCGGCACCTTGTCGAACTTCGCCCGGAGATGCTGGTCGTAGCTGACGATCTTCAATCCGGCGGGAAACTGATACTGGCGATACTGCGTGACCCACATGCGGCCTTTCGAGTCCCAGCTCACATAAAGCGGCTGCTCGACGACCGGTTCATGCGCCATGAGGTCGATCGCGACATCGCTGCGAGTTTTAAAGAGCTTCACCGCGTCCTGCGGCGCGGTGGGCGGTGTGTCATCGCGCATGACGCCGCGTCCGGGACGGGTCTCCATGATCTTTTTGACGGCGTCATTTCCAGCTGGGCCAATTTGGCCAAAGCCTGGGAGGGAAAGGACTAGAAGAGCAAGAGGGACGCGCATGAATCTAAATTACTTTGGCAAAGAGTGGCTTCTTGCGTCGTTGGTAAACGAGCCTATAGGCCAATTCACACCCGCACTCCTTCCAACCATGTCGATCACGTCCAAACTGGCTTTTGCCTCTGTCCTCTTTGCTTCACTCTCTTTCGGCCAGCAACCGGATCGAGTCAAACTTACCCGAGCCTTTGCGGGTTTGGTGACGGATCGGCCAATCGCTGTGGTGATCCCCGATGATGGGAGTCAACGCCAATTTCTGGCACTTCAGCGCGGCAAGATTTTGATCTTGCCCAAAGAGGACACGAGCGCGGAGGCGAAAACTTTTTTAGACTTCTCCACCCGCGAGATGGAAGCGAAGGACGGCTTGTTTGAAGAGGGAATTAACGGCTTGGCCTTCCATCCCAAGTTTCGTGAAAACGGGCTATTCTATCTGTCTTATACCCAGCAAAAGCCGAAGCGGAAGGTCATTAGCGAATTGAAAGTTTCCGGCAGCGATCCTGACAAAGCAGACATGGCTTCTGAACGTGTGCTGCTCGAAATGCCCTTGGTGAATTGGAACCATCACGGCGGTAACATTGTGTTTGGGCAGGACGGATTCCTTTATGTCGGCACTGGCGACAATTCGAAGCGAAATGACGAACTTCGCATGGCGAATAACAATGCCTCGCTCAATGGTAAAATTCTGCGCATCGACGTGAACTCCCGTGAATTTCGCCATGCTTACGGAATCCCGGCGGACAATCCTTATGCCAATGGCGTGAATGCGCAGCCTCAGATTTATGCGAGTGGAATTCGCAATCCATGGGGTCTGAGTTTTGATGAAAAAGGACGTCTTTGGTGCGCGGATGTCGGTCAAGATTTGTGGGAGGAGATCAATTGGATCCAGAACGGTGGCAACTACGGTTGGAGCTTCCGCGAGGGCGCCAGGCAGTTCCCTCTTCGGACGGATGCGGCACCGGAAGGGGTCAAGTTTATTGACCCCATTTTTGAATACAATCACGGCGAAGGCTTGAGCATCACCGGGGGCTTTGTTTATCGCGGTGCTCGATTCCCTGAGCGGAAGGGTGCTTACATTTACGGTGATTTTGTGATTGGGAAAATTTGGGCTCTGAAGGTTTCTGACGAGGGCAAAGTCTTGTCGAACGAGTTGCTCTACACCAGTCCTCAGACCCCGCCATCAGACCCCAAAAAGAAGCCCGCCGTTTTGATCAAGCCCACTGCCTTTTGCGAGGATGCTCAGGGCGAGATTCTTGTTCTTGATTGGAACGGAACTGTGCAAAGGGTGGTAAACTAGTGCGATCCGGGTGCGATTTTTCGAAACGAAAGATTGCCTTGGGACATCCGTTTTCGATAATCTTCGGTATCAATTCAACTATTCAGTGTTGGTTTTTTAACTTCATCCATCCACATGCAGCCTCCATCCACCCAAACCAGTCGTCGTCATTTCATCCGCACATCTCTCGCCGGTGCCACAGGCTTGGCCGCACTTCCGACTTGGGCTGCTCCCACCGGTGCCAATGGTGACATTCGTGTCGCGGTCATCGGTTTTAACGGACGCGGGGCAGGGCACATCAAGAGCCTCGAGGAGATTCCTGGCGTGCGCATCGTTGCCCTCTGTGACGTGGACAATATCGTGCTCCAGAAGGGTCTCGCGAGTCAGGCAAAGAAAGGCAACACAGTTACCGCGTATACTGATTATCGGAAGCTCATGCTCGATCCTGAAGTGGATGCCGTCACCATCGCGACGCCCAATCACACTCACACGCTCATCGCCATGACGGCAATGCAGCATGGTAAACATGTGTATGTCGAGAAGCCCGTTTGCCACAACATCTGGGAAGGTCGCCAACTGCTGAACGCAGCCGAGAAGGTGGCTAAGAAGGGCATCGTGGTCCAGCACGGCATGCAGCGCAGGTCCAGCCCTGGCTGGGCTGCGGCCATGGCTTGGGTGAAGGAAGGTCACATTGGCAAGGTGACACTTTCCCGTGGCATCAATTTCAAAAAGCGTGAGCCCATCGGCAAAGTCGACGCGCCAGTCGAAGCCAAGGATGGCGTGATCAAAGGAACCTTCCATGATCTCCGGAATGTGAAGACCGACCCCAAGGGTGCGCCGCAGGAAGTGGATACAGATTACAAGCTATGGGCGGGACCTCGCGGTATCGCACCCGTGAGCCGCACTCAGTTCCACTATGACTGGCACTGGCAGTGGGCCTTCGGCAATGGCGACATTGGAAACCAAGGGCCGCACCAGACCGACGTGGGTCGCTGGGCGCTGGGAGATCCTGAGTTGCTGCCCAAACGCGTGATGAGCCTCGGTGGACGCTGGGGTAACAAGGATGACGGTGAGACTGCCAATAACCAACTCGCATTCTGGGATTATCAGCCAGCACCGCTGCTTTTTGATAATCGCGGCCTGCCGCTGAAGGATATGGACTGGAAGCTGGAGCCTGTTTACCGGGTCAATGGCAAGACCGGTGCGGCTCGTGTCGGTAATGTCATTCACTGCGAAGGCGGTTACATCATCGAGTCCAAGGCCTATGACCTTGAGGGCAAGACCATCACGAAGTTCGATAACTTCAACGACGGCTCTGACCACATGTTGAACTTCATCAACTCGGTGAGGGCAGGAAAGCTGATCAATCCTAACCTTCACGTCTCCCACGGCTTCCATGCGGCGTCACTGGCACATCTGGCCAACATTTCATATCGCCTCGGCAAAGCGACGGGCGTCGATGAGGTCAGGGAGCGCATCAAGAACGACAAGGCGGGTCTCGAAACCTACGAGCACTTCGTGCAGAACCTCGTGGATAACAAAATCGACCTGAATGTGGACAAGATTAATGCGGGCCCATGGCTCGAATTTGATCCGGTGGCCGAAAAGTTCACCGGTGAATTCGCAGCCGAGGCGAATGCGCTGGCCACTGAAAACTACGTCGAAGAGTTCAAGTTGCCCGAAATTTAGCCGAGCGCTTTTTGCTGCTGAAATCTAGATAATCGAGGGACGGAGTTGGGAAACCAACTCCGTCTTTGCGACGGTGATTTCAAAAAGGGCATAGACAGATGGCGGCGGAAGCGTCGTCTGACGGCTCGTTTTTCCTGAAAAAAGCTGACGAGGAAGTTGACTTTTCCGCTTTTTTCAATTGACGAACCCGAAGAATTTGAGTTGAACAGTAGCATTCCCTTTTTTTTGTGCTATCTCCCTTTGTCCATTCAGGTGGAAACACCGTGTATCCCGCATTGAGCTTGGCAGAGAAATTGCTGAGGATCACACACACAAAACCCACCATGGCGACGTTACTTCAACTGGAACCCGGATTTTCTTCCGAGGTCCAATAAACTTCATACCTCAAGCGTATCTATTTTTAAATGTCCAATATGGAACTAGACGGCGGAATTAAAATTTATCTTCGAGAGATCGGCAAAACCGATCTTCTCACGCCTGATCAGGAAGTCGAACTGGCAGAGCGCATCAAGCGTGGCGACCCCGAGGCACGTTCTCACATGATCCGCGCGAACCTGCGCCTCGTCGTGAAGATCGCTCAGGATTATGCGAACTACGGATTGCCTCTCTTGGATCTGATCTCCGAAGGCAACATCGGCCTGATGAAGGCAGTGGAACGCTTTGACCCGAACAAAGGTGGCAAGCTCTCGACCTACGCAGCATGGTGGATCAAGCAGTCCATCAAACGCGCTTTGGCCAATCAGTCCAAAACCATCCGACTTCCTGTCCACATGGTGGACAAGATCAGTAAAATGCGTCGCGTGGCCATGGCGATGTCTGAAGAACTGGGCAGGGAACCCACGGACGATGAGCTTTCTGAAGAAATCGGAATCGACCGTGCCAAGCTTTCCCAGCTCAAGGTTGCTTCGATGCGTCCAGCGTCTCTCGATGCGCCGATCAGTGAAGATGATAGCACTGAGTTCGGCGAAATCGTGGGCGATGAAAACGCCCAGACTCCCTTTGACCTGCTGAGTCACAAGAACATGCATAGCCAGCTCGATGGTCTTTTGACCGTGCTGGATGAGCGTGAGCGCAAGATCATTGATGCGCGTTTCGGACTGATGGGCCAGAAGCCGCGGACACTGGAAGAAGTGGGTCAGGAATTCGGTGTGACCCGCGAGCGTATTCGTCAGTTGCAGAACATCGCGCTGAGGAAGCTGCGTCGTGCTTTGCAGAAGAAAGAGGATCCTATTCCGAAAGCGCTCCGCAATGCCGGCGGCAAACGCAAGAAGAAGGAAAAAGTCAAAGAAGCCGACGACTAGCCATTTTCTTGATATCAATGCTTTCATCTACGGCACATGAGCGGAAGCTTATGTGCCGTTTTTTTCTCCTCCTCCATGCCTCGCCCTCAACCTACCGCCCGCGCCAATCGGCATTCAGACCCGAAGGCACAAGTTCGCTCTCTGGAAGAATCTGATCTCCCTTCGCTGGTGGAGGCCAATCCATCGCCCCTTGTGTTGATCCTTGACTGTGTGCAGGACCCTCACAATCTGGGCGCCTGCCTCCGCTCCGCCGACGCAGCGGGAGTATCTTTCGTGATATTACCGAAGGACAAGTCAGCGCCGATCACCGACACGGTCTGCCGGGTGGCGTGCGGGGCCGCCGAGAGGCTACCCATCGTGCGGGTGACCAATCTGGCCAGGGCCATGGACAAACTGAAGGAGCTTGGAATTTGGATCGTCGGCACGGGTGATGAGGCCACCCAGAGTATTTATGAAATCGATCTCAAGGGCCCGATGGCCATTGTCATGGGGGCCGAGGGGCCAGGCATGAGAAGATTGACCGGTGAGCGCTGTGATTTCATGGCGATGGTGCCCATGTTTGGCAAAGTCGAGTGCCTCAATGTATCCGTGGCGACCGGGGTTTGCCTCTTTGAGGCCGTCCGCCAGCGGCACGGGTTAGGGGTGAAAGGTTAGAACTTCTTGCCAATCAGCCGAGTCCCGGCATATTGCGCGCCCTTATGTCCATTTTGATCGGAATTCTCACAGTGATTGAGGTCATCGTCTGCCTCCTTCTCGTCCTCGTCGTACTTATGCAACGTCCCCGCCAGGAGGGTCTCGGTGCTGCCTTCGGCGGTGGAGTCACGGATCAAATGTTCGGAGCTCAGACAACAAACGTCCTTCAAAAATTCACGGGCTACCTGGGCGCTGCCCTTTTCATCCTGACGCTTTGCTTGGCGGTCCTGACCACAAAAGTTCAACGGAGCAAAGTCGATACGAAGAAACTTTTCGAAGCCCCTCCCCCAGCCGCAGTCACGCCTCCAGCGGCAGTCACGCCTGCGCCCGCTTCCGCTACGCCGGCAGTGCCTGCCGCAACCCCAGGAGCCAAACCTGCTGAGGCTCCCGCTGCGACAGCAACGAAGACGGTCCCCGTTCCAGCACCGACGCCTGCTGCTCCTGCCGATGCCAAGAAAACCGATGCGAAGCCAGAAGTGAAAACGGATGCTAAAGCAGATGTGAAGCCCGCAACTCCGCCGCCTGCTCCAGCTCCTGTTTCTACTCCAGCCCCCGCGACGCCAGCGCCTGGAAAGCCAGCCGCTGCGGCTCCGGCTCCAGCAGCCGCTCCTTCCCCTGTAAAACCCTAATCCGGATTGGGGTTCGCCTGAAAGGGAAAGAGGCCAACGTTTGCCTCTATTCCCTTCGGATGGCATCAATCAGTTTTCCGCTGATGGCTGCATGTGCCGCGGTTGCGCAAATGGCGATCCCGAAGAGCAGAACCCCCGCAAGCAAGTAGGCAAGGAAACCAACGGGTAAATCTCCGCCGCCTTGTTTCAATGCTGGCCAGACAGCGACCGCCGCACTCAAGACGCCGAGGACGAGTCCCCCGACCAAAAGCATCAAGTGCTCCCCGAGGATCATTGAGCGGAGCGCGCCTTGTTTAAATCCGAGCGCTTGCATAAGCCCCAACTCACCCTGACGCTCCATCACATGCCGGGCTAGGAGCACGCCAAGGCCAGCTGTGCCTAGAAGCACACCAAGGCCTCCGAGCACCGTGAAGATGCCGATGTAGGTGTTTTGCACGCTATTGAACTCTGCTAACCGCGCTCCGGTGGACTCCAAAGCCAGACCGCGTGCTTCGAGCTGTCGTGTGAGATGAGAGCTGAGTTCAGGGGTCTTGTCGGATGGCGAATCGATTAGCAGGAACTTGTAACCCGCTGCATCCGGGAATTTTTCAAGAAACGCTCGCTCGTTGATGATCATCTTGCCTTGGAGGATCGATCCCGCAAGCAACGCTACGATCTGCACCTTAACTGGTCTCCCTTTGCCATCCGTATAGTCCAAGTAATCGCCTACCCCCTTACCTAGACCCCACATTGCGGTAGCTTGATCGGCGATCGCAGGGATGGAGAGGGATTCTGTTGAGGGCGAGTATTTCAGTTGATCCCAAGAGCCCGTTCCGACAAATCGGAACGCTTTTTTCTCAGCTAACATACATGCATTGACTCCGACCAGCACTGGATTTTGCGCTCGGTTCAGATTGAGGCAACTTGCATCGTCACCTTCGCGCACACGGAAAGGTACGATGCTTGCCGTCCTCAGGATTTCTTCGTCCAAACCAAAGGCATCGAGCCCTGCCTTGCTGTTCAGATCTTCGTAAATGGGAAGTGATGATTCACCAATCAGAGAAAAGCCACCGGTGCCTGAATCGCGCCGAGAGGAATCCGCATCGCTACCCAGCCGGAAGGCGTTCACTGCCATCACGATGAAAATGCCTCCGGCCATCATTCCCAGCACAGCGACACTGCGTGATGGGCGGCGGGAAATGTTTCGGGTGCCGATTTGCCAGACGGATCGGGCAATTTTCTGGCCCTGCCCACTGCGCTTCATCACCGTAGAAGCAAAGGCAAGTCCGGAAGTCATGATGAGCGCTCCTGCCCCGAAGAACATGCCTGCGAGAGCCTGCGCATCCGTTGTTTTAGCAGCGGCTGCGATGAGCACGACGGCTAGGATGTAAGAGCCATGTGCGATGAGCTTAGCGCGGCGGCTTGAGTTTTGAAGTCGAGAGGCCGTCGTGCTCTGGAGTCCGCCGCCGAGCAAATCTCTCGCCGGCACTTTGAATAGCTTCCTTACCGTTTGCCAGATCGTTAACAGTGAAACTCCGAGGGCTGCAATCCATGCGATGCCGAGAGTCAGGGGCGTTGATTGGTAGATCAATTCAAGACCCGGTGTGGCCCCCGACCAAACTCCGCCGAGTCCTGCCAATGCGGCCCGGGTGTAGACTGAGCCCATCAAAAGTCCGAGTGCCGAACCCAAAAGCGCAACGACCCCAGCTTCCGTCAAAATGGCGCGCCGGATTTTCTTGGGTGTCCAGCCAATGGCCAGCAACAACCCCATCTGCGGCGCACGACGCTCCAAGGTAAACAGGAGGAGCAGCGATGCAAAGATGAGTGCAGCGGCAATGAGAAACATGCTGAGACCGATGAAGAGCCCACCAAAATCAACGCTGCCTTTTGATGCAGCCGCGGCTTCACCCCCTAGATCACGCGGCACGAGTCCAATGTCCGCGAGTGAAAGAGAGCGGGTGATCTCATTGCGGATTTGTTCTTCAGACTCACCCGCATCTGGAAAACGAGTGGCGGTATCATTGCCGAATCGATTTCCCCAAAGTCGTTGTCCATCAGCGAGACCGATGAAGACTTTTGGAGTGCCCTTGTAGTCATCCCAATACTTTTCGTCTTTGTCGCGGATGGCTTTGTTATCCATGGGAATGCCAGGGTCCCAGTCGCTGCAATTGTCCACGTCTGAAACGCCGGGGAATTCGGGCGTCCATGAGCGTGTGACATTCGGGTCGGTCATGGGTAAGATGGCGCCGACCTTAAAAATAGCCTTCTCCTCTCTGAGCGCGCGTCCGATTCCCACGACAAAATACCGGACCTCAAAACTGTCTCCCACTGCCAAACCCTGATCCTCAGCCAGCCATTGAGTGATGGTCGAGTCCCCCGCCTTTAAGTGAGTGATGGGAGATGAGATTTCTGCACCATCCAGAGCAGTCACCATGGAGTAAGGGGTCGCACCTTTGGATGAGGAGATTCCATTGATGAGGTAAGTCAGCACCCCGTATGCACCGGGCCTCTTCAGGAGAGACTCAGAGAGGGTGCCATCGAGAAACACGCGGTCGGTGCTGATCTCCCACTCCTTTTGAGGTGAGCTAAGCTTCATGAGTTTCAGGGAGAAATCTTCCAAGCTTGGTCGGGGTGCTGCGAGCGCAGCGGGCTCGCCCGAGGACAGCATGACATTGATCCGATCCCCTTTTTCCAACTGACCCGCCAGATTACCCAGGGGCATAAACACGGTGTCGGGTGGACGCTGTGAGGCGTTCAAGTGAAAGGTGCCAAAGTCGGATGCTGAAACGACGGATACCACTTTCCGTCGAAGACTGATTTGCTCATTCGTGCTGCCAGAGAGCGGCGCATCCCGAGAGATGGCGCTGGGTTTTTCGATACGAACAATGATCGTATCGCCAGCCTTCACGCTGAGTTTCCGCGCCAGAGGTTCATTGACGGCGAGTTCATCATCCGCGATGGGCACTGCGCGGCCACTGGGACTGAGAGACCAGAAGGAGGTGTCCACTCCCAGCACTTGGATGCCATTGGCTCTCGCAGCCCCTGTCGCGGCACTCGCGGAGCCACTCGTTTGAATCAGAGGGACTGCATTGGCCCGGGCTGCAAGGTCTGCTGTGAACCATCGATCTCCACCGATCATGCCTGACCTCACCTCTCCGAGGCGCAACTCAGCGACTCGCTTCAGGCTTGCCCGCACGGAATCACCGACGACTAGCGAACCACTGAGAATGGCCGTGGCTAAACTGACTCCCAGAAGTAAACCAAGGTGACCTTTCCAGTAGTGCTTGAGGGATTGAAGAATGAAAGAGGCGAGTGACATGGCCGCAAGACTCACTCAATTTGACCTTCGTGGATTTTCAAAACCCGACTCATCTTTGCCGCCTGTGCAGGGTGATGAGTGACGAGCACAAGGCTCGTGCCCGTTTTCTTCTGGAGGTCGAGAAGAAGCAGAGTGAGGCCATCGGCATTCTTTTCATCGAGCGCCCCGGTGGGCTCATCAGCAAGAAGCAGGCGTGGTTTATTCATCAGTGCACGAACAACAGCGACGCGTTGGCGCTCTCCACCCGAGAGCTGGGCGGGCTTCCACGAAGCACGATCTTTGAGGCCAACTGCTTCGAGTAATTCTTCCGCGCGGTTTCGAGCTTCGATTGCTTCGGGTTTTTCCCGGAGCGCGAGTGTCGGAAGAAGGACATTCTCGAGAACGGTGCATTGAGGCATCAGATGATGGAGCTGAAAGATGAATCCGATCTTTTCACTGCGGAGTGCACTGAGCCTTTGGCCATCACTTCCGCGAAGGGTATCTCCCTCAAAAAGAACTTCTCCCTCATCGGGCTCATCCAAGGTGCCAAGAATATTCAGCAAGGTGCTTTTCCCGCAGCCTGATGGACCAATGATGGCGACGGATTCCCCAGCCTCGATCCGAAGGTTAATACCGCGTAAAACGGGAACCGAGGATCCGCTGCCCGGATCAGTGTAGGACTTGGAGACGTTTTTGAGTTCGATGAGTGGCATGTTGCGAAAGAATAAAATGCGCGGCACTCAAACCCGCCGCCAGCGCTTTGACTTAAACTCGGCTTTCGGTAGCGATCCGGACTCGACCAGTCGAACGGGGATCCGAAGATGGAGGGTGTCCCGCAATTTATTTTCCAGCCGTTTCAGCGGGCTTTTGGCCACGTTTCCATTCACTTCAATGAGCAGCTCGATCTCTTCCATTCCGTCAACGTTTCGTTGTTCGATCACAAACTCCACGATTTCATCAAACTCTCTGACGATGCCTTCAATGGCACTCGGATAGACATTCACCCCGCGGATGACCGCCATTTCATCGACTCGGCTTAGCATCCCACCTTCAAGGCAAAGGTGACCACCGATTATCCTCTTCTTGACCCAGTCCCCGGTGCGGTAGCGCATCAGTGGGCAGGCGGTGCGGTCAAGATTGGTGAGAAGCAACTCACCGCATTCGCCATCCGCCACCTCGGCGAGAGTCACGGGGTCCACCACCTCGGCAAAATAGGATTCTTCCATTACGCAAAGGGTGCCGGGATGTCCCGGCATCTGGTAACTGATGGGGCCGATCTCCGTCATGCCATGGTGGTCGAAAATCTCGCAGTCCCACAGTTTTTCAAGACGCCTGCGAACCTCAGGGATGCTGCCACCCGTCTCGCCAGCGACAATGATCTTCCTCACTCTGAGGCTCATCCGCTCGATGCCGGATTGATCGCCGATCATCTCGCCGAGACGTTGTGCGTAAGTTGGAGTGCAGCAAAGGACGGTCACTCCGTAACGGGCCATGGCCTCCAGTCGGGCCTGGCTCGAAAGTCCGCCCGCAGGGATCACGAGGTAATCTTTAGCAGCCGCCTCGAACGCCGTCCAAAAGCCGAGGAACGGGCCAAATGAGAAAGCAAAAAGCAGTCTGTCTTTACCCTTTTCCAAGCCCGCCGCCTCGTAAACACGCCGCCAACAGACAAGCATGGCCTCCCAGCTATCCGGGGTGTCGATCCATGCCATAGGCTGGCCAGTGCTGGTCCCACTCGTGGCGCAGAAGCGCGTGTAATGAGTGAGAGGCTTCATGAGATTGGTGCCGAAGGGTGGATGCTCCACGCGATCCGCAAGGATGTCGGCCTTAACCGTTGGCGGCACTTTCGCGATGAAATCTTCCAGCCGATTCATCGCGGTCACCCTCGCACCCCATTCGCGAAATTTGTGCCCGTAAAAGGAATCACTCGTGGCGAGGTGCATCACAACCGCGCGGAGCTTACGCCACTGATTGGAGCGTAAACGGACACGATCGATGATGGCGTGCGGCAAAGACACGGCGCCGGGTCACTTGCCAGCAGCAGGGGGTGATCCGTGTGCTGCTGGTGATTTGCTAGGCGCTTGTGCGTTCGGATTTGTGCTGGAGACAAGGTAGCCCCCCGTGGCAGCCATCGCGATTCCTAGCCAGAAGGCAAATGGGACAGATTTCAGCCCCCCTTCGGGTGGGTGAAGAGACATGGCGACAAGGGCATTCACGATCGGGGCTCCCCCGAAGACGAGCGACATCACATTCGCAGTTGAAGCTCCACCTTTGGCAGCAGCGCCGAGTGCGAGGATGAGAGTGAAGGCTCCGATGGCACCGGCGACACCGGCAATGAAGCTCCAAGAGAGACCCGCACCCGTGAAGGACCAGTTGGTCTTATTCCGCATCAGAACGATAACGGGCCCGACAATAGCGACGAGGAAGTAGGCTGCTCCGACAAGGAGGAAAGCCTTCATGGAGGCATTGCCCACGTCTCCGGCTTTCATCATGCCGAGTCTGCCGGTGTGGAGGAGGACGCCGTAAACGCCCCAAGAGAGCACTGTCATCAGAGCAAATGTTTGCCAAGCCATGGTTTTCTTTTTTGTGGGTGGGGTTGATTGAGTCATTGGAATTAAGCAGATCAATAGATCATGAGCGGGCTGGCCGCCGAAGTAATTCGGGGGGAGCAGCCTCGATCTTGCTACGAATACGAGGAGGTATCTCGACGGCCTTCATTTTACCGGTGTCGGGATCTTTCTGCGCACAGGCTGCCGCCATGCGGCCTTCACCTGCCAGTTCGCCATCAGGGCGCCAAAGTCGGATGAGATACCGAATGGCTCGATTGCGCACTTCTTCGACGAGCACCTCGATCTGGACCTCCTCTTCAAAGCGCAGCGGGGCATGGAAATCGCATGAAGCATGCACTCGGGGCCAAACCACGACATCCTCAGGCGCAATCAGCGCCGGGTCCTCACGCACGGATAAACCAATGGACCTGAGGAAGGCATGTTCTCCGCGCTCCATGAAGCGGAAGAAATTTGAAAAATGCACGATTCCAGCCATGTCGGTGTCGGAAAACTGGACGCGTTCAATGCAGGTGAATCGGTGGGCCATGGAGGGAGCGCACATCTTGCAGAGAAAAGTGACTCGGTGCAAGTGTGCTCACTGCGTTGGTTTTCATTCAGCGTTCTTTTTCTTCTTGTCTCATTTCCCACTCTGCGTATCCCTTCCGGCTCCTGTTGCCGAGGTATTTGTAGGTGTCAAAAACGCTCTCCTGCCCGAGTGCTCTCGGATCTTTTTCGTCGATCAACTGATCATCGAGTTGCTTCCGGAGCTTTGCAGCGATGTCTCGGTGCTCTGGACTGTTGACTAGATTCTTCAAACACTCAGGGTCCGTGCGGACGTCAAAAAGTTCTTCCTCCGCCCGGTAGCTGAAGGCTAGGTCGTAAAAGGGTCCCTTGTTCTCGGTGATCCATCTCTTTGTGGGGCTGTCATCCGTGTTGCCGAAGCCTGTCTCAGGATTGCAGGCTGGCCAACGCTCGGGGTTGTAATTGTGGCTATAAAAATACTCTGGTGTGCGGATGGCCCGCACGGGATAACCCCAGTCATTCGGGCGTCCGAGATCATGCCGCTCTTTACCGATGAGCATCACCCTGCGGTCTTCGATCCAACCAGACTTCTCGGAGCGCAGGATGTTCACGAGACTCCTGCCTGTCATCTGCTCGTGGGGTCTGATGCCCGCCAATTCGAGGTAAGTGGGAGCAAGGTCACGTACATTGATGAAGTCCTCGACCACTCGTCCGGGTCGGATTCCCTTCCCCCAACGCATGGCAAGCGGGAGATGAAAGCCGTCTTCATAGATCTGCCCCTTCACCCGCGGGAAGGGCATTCCATGGTCGGAAGTGACGATGACGAGTGTGTCATCCAGCACACCTTTCTCTTCCAGCATCTTCAGGGCTCGCCCGATGTGTGCGTCTGCCCATTCCACCTCGATGGCGTAGTCTGCCAAGTCTCCTCGGATCACCTCATTGTCGGGTAAGTATCCCGGAACCTTGACGTCTGATAGCTTCTTACCCAGCCTCAAGCCCGATCCTTCCTCATATGCCCGATGAGGCTCGGAGAAACCCATCCAGAAACAAAAGGGCCTTCCTGCTTCCTGTCGGTTCAGGAAACTCTGAAAATTTGTCGCGTAGTCTTTCACACTGATCCCCTTGGCCAAAGTGGGCATTTTTGCCTCATCAAAGCCTGGTCCGGCGGGGTTTCGAGTGCGACCTGCGGCTGTTTTAAAATCCCCGGGACCCCAGCCCTTTCCCGTAAGGCCGATGGTATAACCCACATCCTCTAATAGATCGGGGTAAACCGCAAATTTTGCAGGAAACAGGCCGTTGTGGCATGCCGCCTCTTCCAGTTGCCAGGTGTTCCTGCCTGTTAAAATGCTTGCGCGGCATGGGCTGCACTTCGGATTCGATGTGAAGGCGTTTTTGAAGAGTGTACCCTCTTTGGCGACGCGATCAAAGTTCGGAGTCTTTACCCAATCGCACCCATAGGCTCCTGCGTGTTGCCAGCCCCAGTCATCGAAAATGATGAAGAGTATATTGGGCCGACTATCAACGCCAAAAAGAAGAGAGTGCGCGCAAGCTGCGAAGGTGAAAATCAAGAATCGAAGGCATTGCATCCAAGCGTAAACGACGCAGTCCGGTTATTCTTTTATCGATTTATCGAGCGGAATTCTGTCTATAAGACCTGAATCGGGGAAATGAAAATTAGCCTATAAAGCAAAAAAATTTTGTTATAGGCTGAAAATCGTTGTCGACGTTATTTGATTTCAAAGCTAATTTTCGTCATGTTTGTAGGGCGAAATGAAGAGGTAAATGCATTGCGCCTCGCAATTGATGCGAGGGAGGCCAAAGTCGCGCTGATCTATGGTCGGCGTCGCATTGGAAAGACCGCGCTGATCCGCAAGGCCATTGGCAAGCAGCCTGCGCTTTTCATCGAAGGACTCGAAAACCGGCCCACGCAGGTGCAAATAGCCAGTTTCCTCGATCAAGCCTCCCGGCAGTTCCGGAAGAAAATTCCGCACGCCACCACCTGGCAGGCCGCGCTCATGGCGCTGGACCAAGCGCTGGAGAAGCGTCCCATTGTCATCGTGCTGGACGAGTTTCAATGGCTGGCTAATTACCGCAGCGAGCTCGTTTCCACGCTCAAAATGGTCTGGGAGAACTACTGGAGCCGTAAACCGGGTCGCACGCTCATCCTGTGCGGATCCATTGCCTCCTTCATGACCACCAAGGTGCTTAAGTCCAGCGCGTTCTACGGTCGTGTTGACTTGACCATTCACCTGCAAGGCTTTCGCCTCACTGAGACGGCACGTATGCTTTCAAAGCGCGGCTTTGCCGAGATCCTCGATGCGCAATGCTTCACTGGAGGCGTCCCCAAGTACCTCGAACTCCTCGCCGACGCGCCATCCATCCCGCTCGGCATGGAGAAGCATGCCTTTCGCGCCGACGGCTACTTTGTTGAAGAATACGAGCGCATTTTCGTGAGCCACTTTGGCAATGGCGGCGATTTCCAGCGCATCATCCGCGTCCTCGCCGACTCACCCTATGGCCTGGGCCGCCGTGAACTCGCCACCAAGACGGACATCGCCGAGGGAGGCACCTTTTCTCAGCATCTGCACGATCTCGAAGCAGCTGGCTTCATCTCCTCGCAGCGTCCTTTCGACAAAGGGCACGAAACACGCCTCATCCGCTACCATCTGAGCGACCCATGGATCAGTTTCTACCACGCCTTCATGCGCACACGGCTCAAACAAATCCGCGAAGGCGGCAAGCGCGACCTCTTCATCACGCTCCGCCAGACCGGAGCCTTTCGTTCATGGATGGGCCGCGCCTTTGAGCTCGTGTGCATGCGTCACAGTGACCAAATCGCACGGCTGATCGGCTTTGAGGCCATTAGCTACGATGTGGGTCCCTGGTTCCGAGCTCCACGCAAAGGTGCCTTAGGCGTGCAGATTGATCTCGCTTATGATCGTGACGACAAAGTGATCACGCTCTGCGAAATGAAGCGTCAAACAGCTCCGCTCGGCCGCGCCGTGATCACAGAAGTCGAACGAAAAGTGGAGCTTCTCCGGCAGGAATTTCCACGCCGATCGATCCAGTCTGTTCTTGTCGTGGATGGTCCGATTTCCAAGGATGTCGAGGCGTCAGGCTATTTTCACCGCATCATTCAAGCGGATGAATTGCTGAAATGATTTTCAGCCTATAACCCAATTTTTGTGCGTTATAGGCGGAAAATCGTTTTTGAATAAATCGGTTCAAGTTCTGACTTTGGCTCTTTTAGTTTCTTTCGGGAGCCATTCTGCAAAAAGGAAGGAAGACCACATCTGTAACGTTCCTCTCTCACTCATGAAGCAGGCCCTTCTTTTCCTTTCTCTTCTCAGCACCATCGCCTCTGCGGCCACCTTCCGCGCCGGAGTGGCCACGGTGGACATCTCGCCGACGGAGTTCCCTCGCATCATCGCGGGCGGGTTTCTCGAAGGACGAGGCGAAAAGCTCGCGGACAAGCTCTTCGTGCGCAGTTTTGTGTTCGATGATGGCAAGATGAAGATCGCTTTCGCCATTGTGGACACCTGCATGATGGAGCAGGCACTCATCGATGAGGCCAAAGGCATCGCGGCAAAGCAGTGCGGCATCCCGGTGGATCGCATGATGGTCAGCGCCACGCACACGCACTCCGCGCCGGCGGCGATGGGCTGCCTCGGCACGCGGAAGGACACCGTGTATGCGAAATTCCTCACGCCGAAGATTGCCGAGGCGATTGTGGCGGCGAATGCGGCGCTGCAACCGGCGCGTATCGGCTGGGGCAACTACGACGACTGGGAGCACACGCACAACCGCCGCTGGATTCGCCTGCCGGGCAAGGAGGTCGTCGATCCCTTCGGCCAGCCCACGGGCCGTGCGAACATGCACCCCGGCTACCTCAGCAAGGACGTCGTCGGCCCCAGCGGCCCGGTGGACCCGCAGCTCAGCGTCATCGCACTGGAAACGCTCGATGGCAAACCGCTCGGCGTGCTGGCGAACTACTCGCAGCACTACTTTGGCACCGGCCCGATCTCCGCCGACTACTATGGGCACTTCTGCCGTCACCTCGCCGCGAAAATGGGCCAGCAGGGCGATGGCAACGGCCCCTTCGTCTGCGCCATGAGCCAGGGCACCAGTGGCGACCAGATGTGGATGGACTACGGTGCGGAGAAAAAGACCCTCACCATCGACACCTACGCCTCCGAGGTCGCCGACAGCGCGATCAAAGCCCTGCAAACCGTGACGTATGTCGATCACGCCCCGCTCGGCATGATCGAGAAGACAATGGAGCTCAACTACCGCGTCCCCGACGAAAAACGCCTCGCTTGGGCCCGCCCCATCGCCGCGAAGATCGAGAACGACGTGCCGAAGAGCAAAGAGGAAGTGTATGCGAGAGAGGCGCTCATCCTCCACGAGCGGCAAAAGACCACCGTGAAGCTCCAAGCCATCCGCATCGGCGATCTGAGTATCGCGACGCTGCCGAACGAGGTGTATGCTATCACGGGATTGAAGCTGCGGCTGATGTCGCCATTCGGAACGCACTTCAACATTGAGCTAGCGAACGGCGCCACAGGCTACATTCCACCACCTGAGCAGCACACACTCGGCGGATACACAACGTGGCCTGCGCGAACAGCCGGGCTTGAGGTCAAAGCTGAACCTCAAATGGTGGATCAGTTGAGTAAAGCCATCGCTTCGCTCACAGACGAAAAAAAGCGCCAACAGGATTCTCTCGCCGGGCCTTATGCGGCAGAAATCTATTCCACTGATCCTCTGGCTCACTTTGGCTGCGGCCAAACAGGGGGAAGCTCTTTGATCTCCGTAATCAATCAAGAGACACAACTGGCGAAGCTGGTTGGCCCTCATGCTTTCTATCTACCCGGAGTCGGCAGTGGACGCGGCTACGACAGCGAATCTGCTCTCACCGGTTCTGCATTCAGCAGCACCAAACACATCAACCGAGCGATCCACCTCGCAGGTGGACATCTTGAAATTCCAAATCTGAAGCTTGATGGTCAGTTCTCCGTGGCACTTTGGTTCTGGCTAGGCCATGAAAGCGGCGCATCGAATCGAAGTGGTAGCCTTATTGGCGACATCATACTTCGCCAAAATGATCGGCATCAAGTGAACGTTGCCGCAGGCCACAAAGCATCAGCTGAGATCGGACATGCTGATGATTGGCACTTTGCGGCGCTCGTTCAGGATCAGGGGGAACTTAAAATATACATTGATGGAGAACCCGAGCCCGTGCTTTCACTGGAGTCATCTGGTGGCCCAGAAACGCTAGAGTTGGGGCAAAAACTCGAAGGACGACTCGACGAGATCACGATCTGGGATCGCGTCATTGAGCCTTCGCTCATCGCGAAGCTTTGGAACATCTCGAAAGTGGGCGAGGAGAATGCGAAGCGGGCGGTTTCGCGGGCGGAGCGGAAGAAGCGGGCGCAGGTGCAGAGCTCCGCCTTGCTGATGGCGCATGAGAACTGGTCTGCGTCGATGCGCTTCAAGAACACGAAGGCCAATAACGTCAGCGCCGTGACCGCCTACCTCATCTCGCGCGGGCCGAAGGGCGATCATCAAGCACCGGGCGATCACCTCGGCATTGGCGGGAACTTTAAGGACTCGTCGCCGGGCCGGTTGTTCGTCTTCAATGGCAATGCGGCCGCGCAAATCGTGCGCGGCACGACGGTCATCGAGCCTGGGACATGGAATGACGTGAAGCTGGAACGCATTGGCTCGCGGGTGAAGGTGACACTCAATGGCAAGGTAGAGATCGACGCCGAACTGCCCGTCACGGCTCCCGGCGCGAAGGAATTGTTCTTTGGCAAACGCTGCGATGACTTCGCGCCGCTGGAAGGTGAGTTTGAGAAGGTGGAGGTCGCCGGTTTGGAAAAACCCGCCGCACCTGCGCCAGCGACGAAGGTCGAAATGGCCTCGCAACCGCTCTCGCCGGAAGAGTCGGCGAAGAAGTGGCATGTGCGCGAGGGTTACCGGATCGAACTCGTCGCGGCGGAGCCGGTGGTGCTCGATCCGGTCGCGTTTGATTGGGATGAGCAGGGTCGCCTGTGGGTCATCGAGATGGCGGACTACCCGCTCGGCATGGATGGCAATGGCACGGCTGGCGGACGCGTCGTGCGGCTGGAGGACACGGACAGCGACGGTCGCTACGACAAGCGCCACGTCATCGTCAGCGACTTGAGCTATCCCACCGGCATCTTGACCTGGCGTGAAGGCGTCATCGTCACCGCCGCGCCGGACATCTTTTTCATTTCGCCCGATTGCACGAAGAAAGTGCTCTACACCGGCTTCAGCACCGGCAATCAGCAGCTCCGCGTGAACGGCCTTCGCTGGGGCATGGACGGCTGGGTGTATTGCGCCGCGGGCGCGCATCACGGCGGCTACAACAAAGGCACGCAGATCGAGTGCAAGCTCACCGGCGAGAAGATCGACCTCGGCAGCCGCGATTTCCGCTTCAAACCCGACACCGGCGAGTTTGATCCGCAGACCGGCCCCTCGCAGTTCGGCCGCGCCCGCGATGACTGGGGCCACTGGTTCGGCGTGCAGAACAGTTTCCCGCTCTGGCACTATGTTTTGCAGGATCACTACCTGCGCCGCAATCCGCACGTCATCCCGCCGGACCCGATTCATCAGCTCTTCCCGCGCAATCCGCCCGTGTATCCCGCCAGCAGCATGGAGAAGCGCTTCCACAGCTTCGACCAGGCCGGACGCTTCACCAGCGCCTGCGGCATCGAGGTGTATCGCGATGTGAAGCTCTTCAAGGACGGCAAAACGCACGCCTTCACCTGCGAGCCCTTCCACAACGTCGTGCAACATCACCTCCTCGAAGACGACGGCGTCACCTTCAAAGCCGTACGCGATCCCGCCGAGTCCAAGATGGACTTCCTCGCCAGCGAAGACCGCTGGTGCCGCCCCGTCATGGTCCGCACCGGCCCCGACGGCGCACTGTGGGTGGCGGATATGTATCGCTACATGATCGAGCACCCGCAGTGGCTGCCGCAGAATGGCAAAGAAGAGCTTCTGCCGCATTACCGCGAAGGGGATGACAAGGGACGGATTTGGAAAGTAGTTCGAGCTTCAGCTCGATCTGGGGCGAATGATTCGGCTAAAGCCGAAGCCACTTTCGCAAGCGCGAATGGCTGGTGCAGGGACAAAGCGCAAATGAGGGCGTTATGGGATGGCAAGGCTCCAGCTTTTAACCCAGTTGCATCAGGTATTGGCACGATGGCAGATGCATGGACTGCTCTTTCATTGGGCAAACTCAGCGCCTCTGATTGCATTGTCCTTTTGAATGATGACTACGGTGAGCAGTGGCACATTCGCGAGCAAGCCCTTCAAATGGCTGAGAAGATTGACTGGAAGGGTGATGATGTTCGATTGCTCCAAATGGCGCTGGAGGCGCGACTGCTTGATCAAGATGCCAAGGTGCGCCTTCAACTGGCCTGCACGCTTGGCGAGCTGAAGTTCGAGTGGGCCGGAGATTTGCTCGCGGAGGTGCTGAACAGCGCGGAGCCGGGTTCGCCGCTGCAAGGCGCGGCGTTGAGTTCGGTGCTGCCGCATTTGGAGCGAGTTTGTGCTCGTGCGGATGCCAAATCCTTCGCGATGCTCCTGCGCTGCGCTTTGGCGACGAAGAACGAAAAAGCCATCGCGGCGCTTGTGACGCGGATGGATGCGCAAAAGGGCCTGGAGGAGCTGCTGACCGTCTTGGATGAGAAAAACCTCTCTCTGGCCGCTTTCGCGAAACAGGTCACGGATGCGAAGGCACGGGCGGCGGTCGATCAAATGGCCGCGAGGCTGCAACAGGCCGCGGAGTCGATCCAAACGGCTCCGACGATGGAATCGCTGACCTTGCTGGCCTCGGATCGCGAGCATCGGGAACGCGTCAAAGCACTATTGCCGGAGCTATGGGCGAAGACGGGCAACGCGGAGGTGCTGCGGCTCGTCTCGAAGCTGCAACCTCAGGGTGGCGAGCAGTTTTTGCTCGAAGGCTGGGACCAGCGCACACCGGCGCTGCGCGTGCAGATCCTCGAAACGCTTCTCTCGAACGACGCCTGGACGCTGGCGCTGCTGAAACGTCCCGAAGCCAAATCCGCGGACGCGGCGATGCGGGCGCGGTTGATGAAGCATCCGAAGAAAAACATCGCCGACCTGGCGGAGAAGGTCTTCGCTGACTCCACGAGCGCTTCGCGCACCGCGGTGGTGGAGAAGTTCAAACCGGCGTTGAAGCTCCGAGGCGATGCGACACGCGGGAAGACCGTTTTCGCGAGTGTGTGCATCAGTTGCCACAAACTCGACGGCGTGGGCCTCGAACTCGGCCCGGATCTGCGCAGCGTGGCGCAGCACGACGCCGAAAAGCTCCTCAACTCCATTCTCGACCCCAGCGCGATCATCGAGCCCGGCTTCATGGCCTACCACTGCACCCTGAAGAGCGGCGAGCAGCTCTACGGTGTCATCGCCACCGAAACGAGCGCGAGCCTGACGCTGAAGATGGCGGGGAATGTGACGAAGTCGGTGCTGCGCAGTGATGTGGCCTCTTTGAAGAGTGCGGGAACATCCTTGATGCCCGAAGGCCTTGAGGCGGCGATGACACCGCAATCGTTTGCGGATTTGATCGCCTATCTGCAAAGTCCGGGGTTGAAATGAAGGCACTGATTTACACCTGGCTAATTTTAGGAATCGCATTTTTGGCCTACGACTATTTGGGTGCACCTAAGTCGCAAAGGATGGTCTTCGAAAGGGGGCCTGATGGGATTCGAGGTGATGCTGCGGAGAAGGGTATTGTCGAGAAGCAAGGTTCCTTGGGAGGTCAATTGACTGCCCCGGTCAACACCGAGGTCGCGAGGGCAAGCGCGCCGAAGTTTGAGCCGCCCGCGATTGAGTCTTTGGAGGTCTTGACGAAGAACTGGACGGTCATTCCGCTGTCAGCGTTTCCACGGGTGGTGAAGTTAATGCGGGATGTCGAATTCAAGATGTCTGCGGGTTTCTCGCGGATGGCGGCGGGTGGAATGGTAACGGCGCTGGGATGCGAAAACGGTGTCGTGACGCTGGCTCCAGTGCCTACTTCGACTGCTCGGGGCTACGTGCGCGTCAGTGAAACGGATCTGAAGTCGCAGTTTGCGGAGCCTTACCAAAAGTGGGTGGCGTGGCGGGTGGAGACCTTGAGGCAACAGTGGGAGAAAAATCAGCAGACCAAACCGAATGCGGTCGGTGTTGAAGTGCCCGCGGGTGCGATCGATGAAAGTGGCAAGCCCGTGAGGGCTGGGAATGGCAGTTATCCTATTCTCTTGGCCAGTATGAATGCGGGGGACGTCACCGACATCACGCCGAAGAAGGTGAAGCGAATGGGGACTCCACAATTGGTAACGACCGAAGGCAGACCCACCTGGGTGATCGATGTGCACTATGACACCATTGTTTTCTGCGGACCGATGGAAGCCCACGCTCAGGCTCACATTCGCGATGGGAAGGTTGTGCGGTGGGTCTATCCCGGCTCGGGTGAGCCGGTGCCTTGAGAGGTTTAGGCCAACTCAAAAATGCCTTCGATCTCGACCGAGATATCACCTGGCAGGGAGCCCATGCCGACGGCGCTTCGAGCTCCGATGCCGTTGTCGTCGCCCCAGATGGTGGCAAAGAGCTCGCTGCATCCGTTGATGACTTTGGGGTGGTCTGGGAAGTCGGGAGTGCTGTTCACCATGCCGAGAAGTTTGATCACGCGGGTGATGCGATTGAGACTGCCCAGCTCCTTTTGAAGTGTGGCGAGAATGGCGAGGCCGACTTGTCGGGCGGCTTGCTTGCCTTGGTCGAGGTCTAGATTGGCGCCGACTTTTCCGGTGATGTATTTGCCGTCTCCCAAGTAGGGTCCGTGGCCAGACAAGTAGACGATGTTTCCGACGATGACGACGGGCTTATAGACGCCTCCCTTGGGGGGTGCAGTGGGAAGCTTGATGTGGTGATGCTGAATGGCTTCTTCGGCGGTCATGGCGGTGGTGTTCTACATATCGGAGAAGAGGCTGCGATTCTTCCAGAAGTAACTGTAGCCTGAGACAAGAGTGATGGCGGTGGTGAAATAAGTGATGGCGGCACCGACCGTAATGTTGATGGAATTGGATGAAAACAATGGGCTGGCCCAGGCAAATACAGGCTCATTGGAAGCCGTTTTGAGCATGAAGTAAACGACGGTGATGATCTGCCAAACCATTTTGTGTTTGCCCAATTTTTCAGCTGCGAGGACAACTCCCTGATTGGCGGCGACGAGACGGATGCCTGTGACAAAAAACTCTCTTCCCAAGATGGCAATGGCGATCCATGCTTTCATCTCGGTTTTTTCCACCAGAAGAATGAAGGCTGCGGCGATGAGGATTTTGTCAGCGAGCGGATCGACGAGTTTACCGAAGTTTGTGACGAGGTTGTGCTTTCGAGCGAGGTAGCCGTCAAGGTAGTCGGTGATGGATGCGATGGAGAAAACCAGCAGCGCCCACGTCATGGGATTCGGAATGGGCGCATAAAAACAAGCTACGAACACGATGGTTAAGACCAGTCGGGCGACGGTTAGCTTATTGGGCAAATTCATAGGTGACTCAATTCTTGGTGACCAGGGTGTTTGGAGAAGTCATTTTTGGCTTGGCGAAGTTGAATCGTAGTTGCCTTCGATTCTCTTGCTTTCGCCGAACTGGTAGTTGCCGCCGTTGAGTTTTACATCCCAGCGATGCTTCTCAAAGATCTTTTTGTAGGACCATCCGACATCGATTGTCCAGGAGTCGGCACCGGTTGATTTGATGTGGGCAATCTGGAGAAAAATGGGTGCCAGTCGTGTTTCGGGATCGACCACGGCGTTATCGGGATCGGTAACGAGAAGGACATTGGCGCTGATGAAGCGGAGTTTGAGATCACTCAAGCGCTCGACAAATTCTGTTCTCGTATTCTCAAGGTCCTTGCCTTTGACGACGCAGTAGGATTTCGGGATGCTGGGCGCGGGATCAGGCAGCGTTTTGATGAGTTGACGCACCACGGCTTCTCCGAGGTCACTTTCATAGTCTCCGAGGGATACTTCTCCAGGTTCACCTGAATCGCATCCGGTGAGAATGAGGAATAGCGAGATGATTAAATGCGATAGCCACTTCATGTTCGGGTCTTGTATGCCACTAAATCGAAGCGAGGGCAACCGCCAGCCCTTGGCAAAGCCATTTCCTGCCGTAGGGTGGACGCGTGTTTGATGTTCGTGAGAAGCCCAACAAGGTGGAGCGGGCCTTCCTGATTGGCGCTTATTTTGATCGCCGCGAAGAGGAGGATGCGCAGGCGTTGCTGGATGAGTTGCAGGAGTTGGTTGAAACGCTCGGGATTGCGATTGCTGGCAAAGAGCTGGTTTTTGTTCGAGAGGCCAACCCGCGCTACCTATTAGGGAAAGGAAAAGCGGCTGAGTTGATTGCCCAGGCGAAGGAACTCGATGCGGACTGTATCGTGATCGATAACGAGCTTTCACCGGCCCAGCAGCGGGCTTGGGAGCAGGATTCGAACTCGTGTGTGATTGATCGGCATGAGGTGATCCTGGATATTTTCAACATGAGGGCCCGAACGAAGGAAGCCCGACTGCAAGTCGAACTGGCGAGGCTCGAGTACTCGCTGCCCCGCTTGACGCGGATGTGGATGCATCTGGACCGTCAGGGTGGTGGTAGCAGTGGTGGAAGCAGTGGGAGTGGCGGAGCGACGCGAGGCGAGGGTGAAACCCAGTTGGAGGTGGATCGTCGGCTTTCTTCCAAAAGAGTGGATAAGCTGAAAGCGGAGCTCGAAGAGGTAAAGAAACAGCGCGAAACTGCGAGGAAAGAAAGAGCCCGTGTGAGTGTGCCGATGGCCGCCATCGTGGGTTATACCAATGCGGGGAAGTCATCTCTCCTCAATCGACTGACGAATGCGGAGGTGCTGGTGGAGGATAAGTTGTTTGCCACCCTGGATACGACGACGCGGAGACTGGAACTGCCGGATGGGCAGGCTCTTCTCGTCACGGACACTGTCGGTTTTGTGAGAAATTTACCTCATGATTTGGTTCAGTCATTCCGGGCCACATTGGAGGAGTCTGTGATTGCTGATTTTCTCATCCAAGTGCTGGATGCGAGCTCGAAGCATGTCATGGAAATGTATCGGACGACGACCGCTGTCCTGAAGGAACTGGGTGCGGGTGACAAAAAGGTCTTGGTGGTGCTCAACAAGATTGATTTGGTGGAGCCTGATCGACTTCGGGAGCTTCAGCGGGAGTTTCCGGATGCGGAATCGATTTCGATCCGGACGGGTGAGGGGATGGATGCTTTGATGCACCGGCTGCACCACATGATGATCGATCGCGTGGTGCGGATGGATCTGACGATTCCTCTACACCGTATGGACCTCGTGGCCTTGGCTCATCAAGAGGGCAAGGTGCTGAGTGAAGACTACGAGCAGGGCGTGGGACTCGTGCAGTGTGTGGTGCCCAAGAGGTGGGAGTCGAAGTTTGCCCCATTCCTCACGGTGGCGACTACACAAAATCCGTGATGGATCCGAAGTCGGCGTCAAAAAGGCGTCGGTAGGTGCGGAAAGCAAAACGATCTGTCATGTTGGCGATCCAGTCACAGACGAGTCGAGCGCGGGTTGATTTATTTTCGGATTCATCAATCACTGCTTCGAGTCCGGCGGGCATGAGATGAAGCTTCGATGCGGCAGGTTTCTCGATGTAGCGTTCCCGGAGCACTTCAAAGAGGCGAGTCAGAATGAAGTCTGCTTTGTGATCAAGTTGCTGGAGGGCGGGAGAGAGGAAGACAAGGTCCAGCGCAATCCTTTTGTGAAGCGAGGCCTGAGCCTGGACTTCAGGAGCAACGACGAGTCTGTACTGATGCCTGCGGGTAGAGGCGCTCAGGAAATTGGTGTCGGATGTGAGGGTGCAACTCCGGATGCAGTTACCGATGCACCGATTGAGGCGTGCTTCGACTCGCTTCTCACGAATGGCGGCACAGAGAAATTCAAAGTGGGGGGACTCTTCTTTGGTAAGGCCCCGGTCGGCGGCCCAAGTCTCAAGTCGGGAGAGGGTGATGAAACCAGCGTGAATGCCGTCAGCGATGTCATTCAGAGAATAGGCGGTGTCATCCGCCCAATCCATGATCTGGCACTCGATGCTGCGAAACTGATTCCTCGCCTTGCCGGGTGTCAACTCAACGGGAAAGCATTGTCCGGCGAGAGTGAAGTCGAGGAAGCGCTCCTGATCGTCGTAGAGGTAATGGTTCTTGGCATCCTTGACTTCGGATTGCAGCGTCTTGTACTTGAGAACGGAATCCAGCAGGGCTCGGCTTGGATTCATGCCTTCACGCCCTTCAGAAAAGAGGGTCTGGGTCAGAATGCGCAGGGTTTGGGCATTGCCCTCAAATCCTCCGTTGCCGCCCATGAGGGAGTGCAGTGTGCGCTCGCCGGTGTGACCGAAGGGTGGGTGCCCTAGATCGTGAGAGAGGCAGGCGCACTCGACGAGATCGGGATCGATGAAAAAGTCGTCCGAGAGGAGGTCGCTGGACTTTTGTAGCCAGCCGCAAATGGAGCGACCGATCTGAGAGACCTCGATGGAATGGGTGAGTCGTGTGCGGTAGAAGTCGTACTCGCCTGATAGAAACACCTGCGTCTTGCTTTGAAGTCGCCGAAACGATGAGCTGTGAATGATCCGGTCCCGGTCAATCTGGAATTGGCTGCGGTGGTCATCTGCATGAGCGCCTTTCCCGTCGAGCGTCTCAGTGTCGAATGAGGTGTAGAATGAATTGGTGGGCATGGGGGTGGTTCAGCTCACATCAGTGATTTCTTTCGAGGGAGGTGGAGCGGGGTGCTTCTTCCACCAGAAATTAGCACATAAACCCCAAATGGAGTACGAGGCTACGTACCCGACACCCGCCAGGATTAGCCCGCCCAAGGCACCGCCGACAAGCATGGCCTTGATCCAGGCGAGTGAAGTCTGCACGCCGAAGGGTGGCTCTGAGAGAGGCGCACCTCCGCTGCTGAGCCAGTCCCACAAAAAGGAGACAAATTTCTGGGCGGAGTCAAAATCCGGCGCGGGAACTGTTGCATGACCAAACGCCGACATGACCCAATTTGCCAATGTGATCTGAGCAACGGCAGCGGGCACCATGGTCACTGGATTGGTGATCCAGCAGGCGACGATGGCGATGGGGATGTTCACCCGAAGAACCGCGGCGATGACGACTGCAAAGAACATTTGTCCTGGCACCAGTTGCATCATGACAAGCATCCCGACGGCCAGTCCGCCCGCGAAAGTGTGCTGCGTTGGTCTCCAGACACGTTTGTCGAGAAAGTGAAAGGAGAACCAGCGAAGGAGCGAGTTTTTCTTGAGACGCCTCGGATGCTTAAAATACCGATAGGTCTTGAAAACCGATTTTCGGATGTAGCCTTTGGCGAGGTCCAGCATAGGAGGCGGTAGAGTCGGTCATTGTAGGGCTACAAGCCCCAGGCAATCAACGCAAGCAGAGCCAAACCCAGGACAATGCGGTACACGGCGAAACCATTAAAAGTGTGGGATTGGACAAAATGAATGAGCCAACGGACCACAATGAAAGCTGAGATGGCGGAGGCGATCATTCCTAGGATTACCAAGTTCCAATCCATGCCGATGAGTGCGCCTGCCTTTGCCGCCTTGAGAAGCTCGTATCCGCCAGCGGCGAGGAGGGTCGGAACGCCCAGGAGGAAGGAGAACTCCGTGGCTGCAGGTCGAGCAAGGCCAAGCGCCAGAGCAAACATGATCGTGGAGCCTGAGCGCGAGGCTCCGGGAAAGACCATGGCAACGATCTGGCCAACAGCAAAGATGAGGACGAGAGTCCAGGATAAGTTGGACGTCGAGGGCCTGTTTCTGCTCCAAGCCTCAACACCGAAGATGACGAAGCCTCCGATCAAGGTGGCCCACGCAACAGGAGCCGCAGACTCTGGAAGCTCTAGGCCGGCTTTCTTGAGCGCCATGCCGACGATGCAGGTGATCAGGAATGCGGCGGATAACTTCAGGAGCAGCTGGCGGTTTTCTGGAACATGAATGGCAAAGATCATCCCACTGAACTTTCGCCAGAAAAGGGGGACCAAGGCGAGCGCTGCACTGCTTTGGATGATGATGGTGAAGAGTTCTTTTTTGATCGGGTCTGTGAGCAAAGCGTGAAGGACGCCGCGCTTCTGCATCAAATCTTCTGCGATCAGCAAGTGGCCTGTCGATGAGACAGGGATGAATTCGGTGAGGCCTTCAATGAGACCTAGGATGATTGCGGCAAGCCAGTCGGGCATGAGTTTGGGAGGGAAAGCTGGACGGCTAGAATGGGGGGGGGCTTTGCTATTGCAAGCTCCTGATCATTTATCTGTTCTATTGATTCTTAAAATTTCGCTTATTGAAGGGCTGCGTCGCTGTGAAGAAGTATTAAAGATTGGCAAACGGTTGCAGATTGGATAGGTTCATTCCCCTCCGTTTAGCGGAGTTTGCGCACATGAATGTGAAATCTCCAGCTAGCCAACGACATTTGCTGTCCGTCTTTCTCGTGGCGGTGATTCTCTCGGGCGTTTCCTCTTCCTTGGGTGTGGATACGATCCGGTGCCAGTTGGCAGACGGATTCGATTTTCCGGTGGGAAAGCCTGATGGGACTGGCTATTACAAAGCGAGAGGTTTTTATCCGAATGGGCACTTGGGCGAGGACTGGAATGGACGCGGGGGCGGGGATAGTGACCTGGGAGATCCAATTTATTCGATGGGCATCGGCGTCGTGGTCCAGTCGGAGAATATCGGCGTGGGCTGGGGGAATGTGGTGATCATTCGCCATGCCTTTCGCGATGTCACCGGAAAGATCGAGATGGTGGATTCACTCTACGGGCATCTGCAGCGTCGGGATGTGAAGCTTCACGATATCGTGGCTCGGGGCCAACAAGTTGGCACCATGGGGAGCAACAACGGCATGTATTATGTCCACTTGCACTTTGAGGTCCGGAAGAATTTGAAGATCGGGATGAATCGATCCCAATTCGGGCGAGATTACTCAAACTACTACAGCCCCACTGCTTTCATCACGCCGCGTCGGCATTTGCAGTCGGGACTCCAACGCTTCGAAATGCCGGTCAACACATTCGCCGCCTACGGGAAGAGTTTGGCCGATATCGAAAAGGGCTCGGCTGGAAATTCGATTTCCATACCCGTGTTTCCAGGTGGCGCGAATGCCGACAAAACGAAGCCTGAAGACAAAATCATGCCCAAAGAGACGCCTGCGCCAGCGGGTAACACACAAAGCGCTGAGCCTGCGAGAGCCACCGTTCCAGATGAGCAACTCGAGTCCGACTTTTGGACGCGTCTGAAGCTCAAGCTGAAACAGGGAAAATTGACGGACGAGGGGAAGAAGTAGCGGCTTAATTCCGCCAAGAAGCAATGTCGTCTTTGGTCGTAGGTGCCTTATCCGGCCCGTTGCTATAGACAATGGCGCTCATTGGCAGTTGAGGGCTCGCACCTGTAGAGACTCGGGGATCCGAGTTAGCGGCATCCGGGTTGAGAATTTGATTATCGTAATTGTTGTCCATGATCACGGTGAAACCTAGACCCCACTCATCAAGGAGCGTGAATCCCCCGGCTCCACCAGTTCCAACAAGCCCTCCAACACCATTCTTAGCCATGGGCAATTCGATGAACTTGATTTCACGGGGGTTCATGTAGGCACCGGTGCCTGCGTTTCCCAATAAAACTGAAACCAAGTCAAGGTCGCTGGACGTGTCGAGAGTCAAGTCTGCACCCGCAGGGCCAGGGTATCGGTTATACTCGGTTTGGTAGGATTTGATTGCCACCTGCAGGTCTTTGGCCACGCTCATGACTTTCACCTTTCTCGCACGTGCCATGACTCCATTAATCACAGGAAAGGAGGCACCTGCCAAGATCGCAATGATCGTGATCACCACAAGCAACTCGATCAGGGTAAATCCACGATGCTTTTGGAAATTGGAAATCTGTCTTGAGCGCAATCTTTGAAGAAGTTTTGATTTCATTTGATGAATATGACCGACTTTAGCAGGAAATGTTGAATCGAGTCAATCATGAAGCGGCAAGCGCTCAAGATTTGGTCATCAAACTGGAACTTCGACATCAGGTTTAAGGCGCCCAGGATAAGGGGGAGAGGAAAATTGGCTTATCGGTGGTGCTTTTGATGAATGCTGCCCGCATGATGGGGAGGAGAGTCGATTCGTTTTGACTCGCAAGAGCCGCGTCACCGGTGGTTGTCCATTGGTGAAGGGTGGTTGACCTCAAAAGGTAATGGGTGAGATAGCCCGATGCGCCGACTTTAGTATCGCCCAACCAAACATGGACTTGGTCAGAACTCGCTGGATTCTGACTCCCCACGAAGCCGTTGGCAACTGTGAGACCCAGGGAATTGGGGGACATGCCTGCGGGCCAGACATTGGCAACCAGTTGAGCTCCGGTTTTGAGGGGGAGTGCCACGGCGTTTTGTCGGACGATGCCACTGAAGGTGAGGCTAACGGGGGTGTTGCGAATTTGGATCAAAAGACCTTCCGTGACGCCAATGATCCGGGAACCTGCGCTCGACAGAGTGATATCCCCTTCTTTGACCCATCGCGGGCTGCCATTGGAGCTTTTGTGAAGCCAAAGTGTTTCGAAGCTATTTCCGTTGTGAAAGAGAAGTCGGTCTGCGGAATCCATGTTTGTTGCGCCCGTGAAACGGCTTTCTGGGAAGAGTTCGGAAACGGTGCGATGTGGCCTGATCTCGACACTGTCACCTCTGAGATCTGTTGGCAGAGCATTCAAGGTGCTTTGGGCTGCCCTAGACTCTAAACTGATCGTGCGTCCACGGCTGGCGGATTCGTCAATTTCGAATCGATGTCCCGCATATTTGCCTTTGATCACCTCTGCATAGCAAGCTTTGCCGCTCGGAAGCGACAAGGTGTTATCGAGCGTGAACGAGTGAGTGCCAACGGATGCAATCACTCCCGAACCCTGTGAGGGAGCCGCAAATGGATTGCCTGCGGTTGCGGTTCCGACGGGGTAGAGAGTTCGGGTGAAACCGAAGACCTCTCCGTTTCTCTCGGTTTCCGCGAATCCGTCGTCGTTCGTGTCTTGTTCAATGTGGAGGCGAGCAAAGCCTTGATTAGAACCCGCAAATTCCTTTGAAAAATCCGAATAGGAAAGGGTCTGCCCACCTGCCGCGCCTGGGGTGATCGTCGGCTCAGTGCCGGCGCGTCTCCAACCTGAGGGTGACTTCGAAAGGTCAGACAAGAGCTGTAATTCGTATCGAGTGTCTGCAGAGGTGGATCTTGTGAACGAAAGGCTGAGTGCCGAATCTCCCGTGGATCCCAGTCGGAGGCTCGGATCTGCGGAGGTGACCGAAGCTGGGGTGGGGAGTCGTGTGGAGGAGCGGGAGGCCATGGCAGCACCTGGAGCTCCGGTGATCTGAACGTTGTCGAAAGTTGAAGTGGAGGTGGTTGAGGCGTAGTCATCCGTCGCAGTGACCACGAGCCCAAAGTGCAGAGTGGGAGCAAGGGCACTGAAAGTCGTTGTGCCTAATTGTGTCCAGGTGGTGCCATTTGAGGATACAAAACCGGTCAGTGTGTTTCCTGACCTCACCAGTCTTACCCAGTTATTGGGCGGCGCACTCATGGGTCGAGGACCTTGGTATGAAGTGGTTCCGTCGATTATCGTGCGGGAAACGATGCCGAAGCCGTTCCCCGTTGTTGCGGGGGTTGTGAAGACCGTGGAGTGGCGGGATCCGGCAGTCAGCGTTTCTCGCATCATGATGCCTGCTTTGGCCCAATCATTCGTGTTTGTCTGGCCAGTCACGCGGGCTCGGATTTCTCCGTCTCCGGTGATTCGAGTTTGGGCAAAATGGAAACCGTCGGCATTGAAAAAGATGTCGTCACCCGAGGCAGTGATGGTATAGAGCCCACTCGCAGGGCTCAGGCTCGTGGAACCGGGGACCAATACGCGACCGACATCGACTCCCGTGAGAGCACCAGATACTGGAGGGCTGAACGTTACGTTCATCGTATTGGAAGCGATGTTTCCGAGACCTGCTGCATTGGTGACAGAACCTGCGGGGAGAGTGATTGAAACAGCTCCTGCAACGTTTGGTGTGATGGTGACCGAGTATTGGGTGCCGCTCCCCGAGATGGCGGATGCGGTGCCATTGGTAATGATGAAATCGGATGAACTCAGACCCGTGATATTCTGGGTGAACGTCGCGGTAACCGTGAAGGCTCCGCTGACCGTCGTCGGTGAAGCCACAAGAGTCACTGATGGCGGCGTGGGGTTGAGTGCGCCATTGATGCTGACGTTATCAAACGTCCCGGTGCCGACTGCTCCTGAGTAATTGTCCCCAGCTGAAAGGGCTAGCCCGAAGTAAACAGAGCTCGGCAGGGCGGCGAGTGTGGCAGAGCTAATCTCTGTCCATGATGTGCCATTGGCTGAAGCATAGGCAGTAATCGTCGTTCCCGCGCGCACCAGCCTGACCCAATTATTTGGGGCAGCATTCAGATTCGGGCCGCGCGCATAGTCCGTCGCGGCGTTAGCTGTGGGTCTCCACACCATTCCGAAACCGTTTCCAGCCGCAATGGGTGTCGTGAACGCGGTGACATGGCGTGATCCCCCTGATAGGTTTTCGCGAATCATGACACCTGCTTTGGCCCACTCATTGGTCAAAGTCTGGCTGGTGACACGCGCAATGATTTCTCCGTCGCCAGTGACTTGCTGGAAGGCAAAACGGAGTCCGTCTTCATTGAAGTAGATGTCTTCACCCGCGGCAGTCAGAGTGTAAGTGCCGTTGCTGGCAGACGTGGTTCCGGGAACGATGACGGGTCCGACATCTGAGCTCGTGAGGACCAGTGCGCCGCTCACTAAAGTGATGCTCAAAGAGTTTGAGGCGATGTTGCCGATGTTTGCCACATTGAAGCAACGTCCTGCTGGAAGGGAGACGGAAACTGGCCCTGGAGTGGTTGGCGTGATTCTCAGCGTATAACTCGCCCCTGATCCATTGAGTGCCGTGGCTGAGCCATTGGACAGCACAAATTCACTGGCTGTGAGGCCTGTGACGATTTGCGTTGAACTAAGGGTCACATCAAAAGCGCCGGGTGCCGAGGTCGGACCTGTGAGCGTAATGGCCGGTGCGGCCAAAACGGGAGCTGACACTTCTCCGCCATCGATCTGCTGGAGGTAGGAAACGAGATTACTCAGATCGGTTGCATTTAAGTTCACGCCTTGATGGGCCTGAACGGCTGCAGCCAGCGTCGCGGCGGAACCATCGTGAAGATAGGGCCCTGTCGCCCAGAGGCCGCGTAACGTCGGAACGTCTAATCCCGTGAGCGAGGTGCCGAGCCGATTGCCGGTGGTCGGTTTGATCGTGCCGATATTGGCCGCCACATTGGGAGAGCTATTGGTAAATGCAGGGCCGGAGTGACACTGGGCACAATTTGTGTTCTCGAAGACCGATTTACCTGCAACTGCGGCCGTCGTGAGCGTGCCATTTGTGCTGCGGAATGGACTGATGTCTTGTGAGCTAAGGGAGGTCACATAAGCGGCGAGTGCATCGAGATCAGCGCTGCGACCGGCATTGGCGGTGCCCATCGGGGGATGGGGATTTCCGCCGCTGATCAGACCGGTGCCGAGATTGAGATTTCGAATTTGATTCTCAAAGTCCTGCACTTCATCGAAGTTTCCCGTCCAATGAAGGGGGCCGTGTGCGGTGCCGCCGTGACCGCGCAGCGTGATCGTGTTCCGGAGTCCTTCACCAAATCCGGTGAAGTCCCAAGTGCGCCCATCTTGAGCGCCGTCATTGTGACAGGAGGCGCAGGAGATGTATTGTTGGAATGCGATTCGGGAGTCTGTTGCGTCGTAGAAATGCTGTTTCCCGAGTAGAACGGGGGCGGATAAGCGCTCAGTGGTGACGCAGTTCAATGTGGCCGTCAGAGTGGGGGTTGCATCAGCCCCATCCAACAACGGGCCGACATCATGCACGGTGATCGTGCGGTCCATGAAGTTATGAGCATAAACAGTGCGGCCATCGGGAGAGGTGACGACAGCCTGTGGGGCGCGCCCCGCCGAAAAGCGTTTGATCTCCTTTTTGCCCCAGACATCCACCACTCCGATTTCCCGGCTGCCCTCGAGTGCCGTGAAAAAGTAGAGGCCCGTTCGTTCAAAGGTTCCATTGCTAGCGATACCCGCATTGTCAAAATCAACTCGGCCAAGCATATCGTCTGTGTTGGCTGCAATGCCGCCTGTGATGACGATTCGGCTAGCGACACTGCGAACCGTCTGATCGTGCGTGAGTTGAGAGCCATCTCTCAGCATGCCGCGTTTGATGTTGTCTTGTTTCGAGGGAACCCACGCCGTCAGTCCATCGGGTGAGATCACTGCAGGGCCAAGGTAGTTTGGAATGCCTCGGCCGGTTGTGATCGAGTCTGCGCGGGTGCTGTGGGTGAGAATGGTTGTTTTCTCGATGGCAAGTGTGCTGGTGAGCACGCTGATCACCTCGCCTCCGGTTTGGTCCGTGTTGTTGATGGTGGCTGTGCTTTCGCCGGGTAAAGGAGGCGTGATAAACCGTGACACCAGCACTCGGGAACTATTGGCGGTGACCGAAAGGTGTCTTGCATTGAGACCCACATTGAGGCTGGCGGATTGGGTTCCAGTGGTTGGATTCATCCGAAGCAGAAGTCCTGTCCCTTCACAGGCCACCCACCCATCGGTTCCGTCGGGATCGAAAGCGATGCCGAATGGACGTGCCGCGCGAGCGAGGGTGAGAGTCTGAACAACTGTCAGTGTGGATGGGTTGATGATGCTGATGGTGCTGCTTTCAACATTGGAGACCCAGACACGACCGTCGGGTGCAATTGCAAGAGCGCGAGGTGCGGTGCCCACATTGATCTCGGCGGCTCGCGCCCGAGTAACGGCATCGAAGACTGCCACGCTGTCATTGTCCGGATTCACGCACCAGACGCGATCATTCGTGCCAGCAGGTCTGTCTTCGAAGGCAATGCTGCTGGAGGAAGTCGGGCGCAGGGTCGACAGAGGCGCATGAATGCCCTGGTAGAATGTGGAGGTCGTGATGCGACCTGAATCATCGGTGGCGGTGATCGTGATTTGGTAGCGGCCCGGGGAAGCGAAGGTGTGTGTGGCAGCAGGATTGCTGCTGAAGGCCGTGTCCGCTGTGCCGTCGCCCCAGCTCCATTTGTATCGCACATTGGCGCCTCCGGTGCTGCCAGAAGTGTAGTTTAGGGCGACACCCGTCGTGCTCGGTGGGGATGCGATGGGTGGGTTGAGATTCACGATGAGATTGATGGTCCAAACAAAAGTGGCCGAGACCACAGGGCTGCGGCCATCTGTCACCCTCACGGTGCTGTTGAATGTGCCTGTCGCAGTTGGTGTGCCTGTGATGATGCCAGTGTTCGTGTTGATACTCAGTCCCGTCGGCAATGCGCTGGCGCTATAGGAAAGGGGATCATTGTTCGCATCCGTGGCGATCACATTCACGTTCACGGGTGATCCGATGACGTGAACTCGATTGCCGGGATTGGTGAGCAGCGGAGGACTATTGTTCACCCAAGGTGAAAGATATTGTCCTGCAATGACAACCGGAGTGCTGCTGCCGGGAGTGGCCCAGGCGATCGCGAGATTGTCAGCACCTGCGCCTTCTTTCATCAGGGCCTCGACATAGTAGGACTGGCCTGCTTGGAGAGTGATGAGACTGGATGTTTGCTGAGGAAACTTGTTCCATTCTCTGGGGCCGCTCCACTGGGGAACTCCGGCGATCAAAGTTGAATTGGCTGGGTCTCGGTTGGTGGAGAGTCTGAGTTGTCCCTCATCGTTGGAGGCAATCCAAAATCGGTACTGCCCGGTGACGGGTGGATGAATGTATCCGCGGACGCGCTGACCCATGTTGTCGGCCCAATCCGTAGGCGTCTCAAAAGAAGTGAGCTGATTACTGCCCGCGGGGCTGTTTGGGTAGGATGCGCTGCTGGTGAGATCACTGACAAGAACACCACCGTTGATTCCGGTCCACCATTCTCGGAGGATGGTGCCAGAGCCAGTATTGATGAGCAAGGTCGTCCACGTGAAGTTTTGCGTCGATGTCAATCCCCCTCCATTAGCGGTGATTGTTACATTGAAGATGCCGCTGGTCGTGGGAGTCCCAGAGATCAGCCCCGATGCTGCATTCATACTGAGTCCAGCGGGTAAGCCGGAGGCGCTGTAGACTAGGGTTGTCCCCGTTGGGGCAGTCGCGTTGATCGGGAGGGATGAGGGAGTTCCTACATTGGATGTTTGGTTTCCCGGATTGATGAGTGTGACTCCCGCTGCGGCATTGACATGCATGATCTGGGATATCGAGTGGGCACCCGTCGCATTGATCCCAAAGAGCATCCAATAGCCAGGCAATAGAACGTTGGCATTGGTGTGTGTGGTGAGTTGATAGTTTCCGGCGGTGGTCTCGGTAAACGGGACGGAGAGATAACGTTGATCCGTGTTGACCGAGTGAGTGAGTGATGCCATGCGAATGAGGGCAAATTTGGCCAAACCAGGCGTGCCGACGACGTTAAACACTGAGCCCGGAGCAACCACGCTCGGTGCGGAAGTCAAAACGGGGCGTGTGACGGCGGTGCCTGTGGCTGTGAAAAGACAGGGCGGTGTGTAAAGCTGAGCATCGCGGTGATCCGCTCCTCCGAGTCCACCTCCGGCCGCCATCACACGTCCATCTGCGAGCAAAAGTGAGATGCTGTGATAGTTCCGAGGCACGGTGATGCTGGCCACCGTGCGCCATGTTCCCGTGCGGGGGTTCCAAATTTCACACGGCAGGATGGAGCCTTGGTCGCTGAACTTTACGCCGGGGCTGTTTCCACCCATGACCAGCACTTCTCCGCTCGGCAGAACGACGGCGTTTGCGAATTGACGGGGAAAAGCCATCGAACCGGTGACCGTTGCCCTGGGTGGGTTTGTCGTCATGTCCACGATGTAGGCTGCTGAGGTGCTGATCCCGATACTTCCATCGATCGGGCTGGAATTGGTGTTGATTGATCCCCCTGCCACCAAGACTTTCCCCTCGTCATACATGGCAAAGCAGCCTTCCTTAGGGTAATGGGTTCCCGGAACTGCCGTCCCAGCATTGACAAAGCTCCCAGTGCCATCGGTCGTAAACCAATGCATCGTATCCGTAGGACCAAAGTGGAGCACTCGGCCATCGGGACCTACGCTCATGAAGGGGTGCCAGTGCTTGAAGTAGCCAGCGTCGGAACCCAGGATGGCGGGCCATGGCATACCGGTGAGAAGGGTCCAACCACTGGGGCTCCATCTTTCGGTGGTATTGATGCCAGTGCCGTCACCGGTCGCTGTGAATACGTGACCATTGGGCATGGAAACGGATGTGTTGTACCAGCGTCCACCAGTCATGTTTTGCAGTCGTGTCCAGCTGTTGTTTCGCCAGTCGAAGACACTGGTAAAGGGGGTTGAATTGCGACCACCGTTCACCATCACTCTGCCATCGGGCATGAGTGTGATCCCTCCGCAAAACATGTCATGAGACGGGTGATTGACCTCCTGGAAAACACCGGTCGCGGGGTTCCAAGTGGCGGCGAAAGTGAATTCAGGGCCGACGGGGAAGGAGGTCCTTTGATTTGAGGCAAAAGTGAGAATGCGACCATCTGGTAAGTTAGCTGCCGATACGGGGATGTGCGGGGTCCAGTTGATCACGGGTCCCCAGGCCCCGGAGTTAATGCAGTCTGCGGGATCGACGGCAGCGGCCAAAGTTGCCGTCGTGCCCGAAGCAGCGGCGGCCCCGGGAGTGGACCTCGATGCGATCTGGGCGGCGGCGAGGGCCAATTCATCATCTGCTGCATGCCCTACTTCTCCCCTCATATCGGAGGTGATCAGCGATAGCAAAAGGGTGGCTAGCGGAAGTTGATTGAGTAGGATTTTCATGGTTCTGTCTTGGGTGCCGTTTGAGAAAGAGTGGGGCGCTGCTCGTTGTATTTCGGATCCGTCAGGGTGCGTAGAAAGGCCACGAGGTCGGCCTTGTCTTCGGAGGTGAGTCCCAAGCCTTGAGTCGGGTGTTTCGCGAGATTGGGATCCAGAGTATCGGTGGAGACCACGCCATGATCGTAGTGCTCGACCACCTCTTCGAGCGTCTCAAAACGACCGTCATGCATGTAGGGCGCGGTGAGTGCAATGTTTCTCAGGGATGGGGTCTTGAACTTTCCCTTATCCGCCGGAGATCGAGTCACCGTCATGCGACCGATGTCATGAGTTGCAAGTTTGAGCCCATTATTGTGGAACTCATGATTGGTAAAGAGCATGCCTCCATGGCAATGAAAACAGTCGGCACCTTTGAGTCCTCGCTTGGGGTCACTTTCCGTCACAAAAAGTTGCAGTCCTCTTGCTTCAGAGGGCGTGAGAGTCGTTTGATTGAGTGCGGCTCGGTCAAACTTGGAGTCTTGTGAGATCAGCGAGTGCAGGTATTGCTCGAGGGCGAGACTGATTCGCTCAGTCGTGATCTTTGGGTCGCCGAATGTCTTTTCGAATCGCTCCGCATAACCCTTCTTGCTGTTCAGTTTTCCGATAACCCGCTCCAAGGTCTCATTCATCTCGTGCGGATCTTGAACTGGCTTCAGGACTTGATTCCTCAAGCCCGAAACCCGGCCATCCCAAAAGAATTCCTTCTCCCAGAGAAGATTGAAAAGCGGCATCGCATTTCTGAATCCGATCTGGCCCTCGGCTCCGGTGCTGAATCTTTTTCCCGGGTCTGCAAATGCGGCGCTGGAGTCGTGGCAGCTGGCGCAGGATTGTTTGTTGGTTTTGGACAGATTCGTCTCATGAAAGAGTCTTTCCCCGAGGGCGACGCCGTCGATGGTCGGAAAGTTGTCTGGAGGAAGCTGAACTTTTGGAAATCGAGCAGAGATCGATAATGGATAAGGGGAGGATAGTCGATTCTTCAGCGCAGGGGCCTTTGAAGGAGATTGGAATTGATCAGCCGAAAGAGTTTTCAGGCGGAAGGCATTCTGGAGGTTTGCAGCTAACTTGGGTGCCAGTGGGTCACCCTCACGGGAGTGGGTCGAGTTTTCACCTTGAGTGAGGTTGATCTTGTTTTTGCCGTGGAACACCTGCTCGAGGTCGAGAGTCAGATGGATCGTGCCGACACCTGCTGGTGGCAGTTTCAAAGGCACCTCGACCCACACCAGGTGTGGATCATTTGCCAAATGGAGGGAGTAGGCACCATCATTCCCACTTTTTGAGGTGTAGTGGCCTTCGAGGGCCATGAAAATGTAGCCACCCTGCCAGCCCCAATGGAGGCCGTTGACTTCAGGATTTAGCGGATGTTCGGGTGCTCGGAGATGGGGATCTGAGCGATTCGTTTCGGGGTCTACTCCCACTGCAAATCGGATGGCCGTGAACTCCTCGGCAGGGACGCCAAAGATCAGGGCTGTGTCCCTTCCGGCTGAGTGCTTGAATGAGGCAAACCAGTCTCTGGTTTGCAACCAATAGCCATCTTTTCGTTTCAGGGAGGCGTGGCTCAGAAGGTAATCGATCCGCGTGACCTTGACCTTCATGTCGTCCGTCTCCACGTCCTGACTCAGGGCTAGAGGCTTCGCTGCCCATGTGGCTTTGATCTCGATTGCGATGTCTCTGTGTCCAACCTCAAGTGCGTTCGAATTCGCAGCGACCCATGTGACGACGAAAATCACGAGAGAGATCGCCCTCGATCTACACATAAATAGAGATTGGCGCCGCGAGGCTGAGATTTTCATTATCAAAAATACGAAAAGACTCGATAATGAATCTCTAATTTGAAATAAATCAATGCAAAACCATAAATATTAGATTAAATTGCTTTTATTGTTAAGGAGAATTCATGTTTAATGTGGTTTTAATCATTGGAATCTAAACTTGCCGAGAAGGCGTGTGTTGTCTGTTTTCGGCCTAATCAGGTGCGCAAAAAAAGGCCGGACTTCGTTGGAAGTCCGGCCTTTCGGGGGATTAAGTTTAGGGAAGCCCCTCTGGATTACAGCCCCTTGCTAACGATGTACTTCACGAGGTCAACCACGCGGTTAGAGTAGCCCCACTCGTTGTCATACCAGCTCACGAGCTTGAAGAACTTGCTGTTCAGTTCGAGCCCTGAGCCATGGTCAAAGATGGAACTGTGCTGGTCGTGGATAAAGTCGGTGCTGACGACTTCATCCGCAGTCCAGTTGAGAATGCCCTTCATATAAGTCTCGCTGGCCTTTTTCATGGCGGCGCTGATTTCCTTGTAGCTGGTTTCCTTATCCGTCTTCACCGTGAGATCGACCACGGAGACGGTTGGGGTGGGCACTCGGAAAGACATGCCGGTCAGCTTGCCCTTCACTTCTGGAATAGCGAGACCCACTGCCTTGGCTGCGCCAGTGCCAGAGGGGATGATGTTGATGGCTGCACTGCGGCCACCTTTCCAATCCTTAGCGCTAGGGCCGTCCACAGTCTTCTGAGTGGCGGTGTAGCTGTGAATGGTGGTCATGAGACCTTCCGCCACGCCAAATCCCTCTTTCAAAAGAACGTGGACAACAGGAGCGAGGCAATTGGTGGTGCAGGAAGCGTTCGAGATGACGTGGTGATTGGCGGCGTCATATTTCTCATGGTTCACGCCCATCACGATGGTGATGTCCTCTTCCTTGCCGGGAGCGGAAATGATGACCTTCTTCGCGCCTGCATCGATATGGCCCTGGGCCTTGCTGCGCTCGGTGAAGAGTCCGGTGGATTCGATGACGATATCAACGCCGAGTTCCTTCCACGGAAGGGCGGATGGACCCGCGCGCACGGCCAAGCATTTGATTTCGTGTCCATCGACGACGAGCACGTCGTCTTCAGCGAGATCCGGACTGGATTTTTTGGAGGAAACGCTCTCGCGGGATTTGCCCTGCGTGGAGTCATACTTGACGAGGTAGGCGAGATTGTCAGCGGACACGAGGTCATTCACTGCGACCACGTCGATTTCCTTGCCCAGGAGCCCCTGATCACAGATTGCGCGAAAAACCAGGCGACCGATGCGCCCGAAACCATTGATGCCGATTTTGACCATATTTCTTGTGTGTTACGATTGGGTTTTTTGAGAGTGGAGCATTAGCCCTGCCAAGAATGAGTGTCAACTCAGGGGCTGACACAAAAAAGCACCGCTCAGGTGCTGAGCGGTGCTCAAATTGATCGACAATTGAACTAGAAGCTACGCTGGAGCGCCCGCCAATCCGGGGGCTAAACCACCAGGATCTTCTTCCTCAGTCTGGACCGGGCGATTCACCGTCACCTTCGGGATCGGCGGGGGAGCTGGGGGACGCTGACGTGGAGTCGGCGGGTTAAGCATCCTCCCATTCTGCATGATCTCTTTGATCTGGGACCCATCTAAGGTTTCGTATTCAAGAAGTGCGGCGGCGATGGCATCCAAGCGATCACGATGTTGAGTGAGCAGGGCTGTCGCTGTGGCGTAAGCTTCATCGATGAGCCTCTTCACCTCATCATCAATCCGCCCGGCCGTCACTTCTGAGTAATTGCGAGACCTGCCGAGGTCGCGTGCCAGGAAAACGGTTCCTTCGTCTTCACCATATTCGATCATTCCCATCTTGGGGCTCATGCCCCAGGCGCAGACCATTTTCCGGGCAAGGCCCGTCGCTTGTCGGATGTCGCCCATCGCTCCATTGGTGACGTCTCCAAACTTGATCTCTTCAGCAACGCGGCCCCCCATCGCCACGACGAGATCGTCGAGGATCTCATTGCGACGCAGGGTGAACTTGTCCTCTTCCGGCAACCACATCGTGGAACCCAAGGAAGGTCCCCGTGGGATGATAGTGACTTTGTGAAGCGGTTCGGTGTGCTCCAAAACTTCAATGAGGATAGCATGACCCGCCTCGTGGTAGGCCGTGTTTTCCTTTTCCTTCTCACTGAGGGCGAGGCTGCGGCGCTCACGACCCCAGCGTACTTTGTCCCGGGCTTCTTCAAGTTCAGGTGTGGAGATGGACTTCATGTCCTTCCGCGCTGCAAGTAGAGCTGCTTCGTTGATCAGATTGGCCAGTTCAGCGCCCGAAAAACCGGGCGTTCCACGGGCGATTTTCGAAAGGTCAGCCTCCTCGGCCAATTTCACTTTCTTGGCATGAACGCGGAGGATCTCCTCGCGTCCTTTGACGTCTGGCAGGCTGACGGTGACTTGACGGTCAAATCGACCCGGGCGGAGCAAGGCCGGGTCAAGAACATCAGGACGGTTGGTCGCCGCAATGATGATGATGCCTTCCTGAGTGTCGAAGCCATCCATCTCCACGAGGAGAGCATTGAGCGTTTGCTCCCGCTCATCATGTCCACCGCCCATCCCATGGCCCCGGTGACGGCCCACGGCGTCGATTTCATCAATGAAAATCAAGCAGGGGGCATTCTTTTTGCCCTGCTCGAACATGTCCCGAACTCGGCTGGCACCCACGCCGACAAACATCTCGACGAAGTCAGAGCCGCTGATGCTGAAAAACGGCACGTCCGCCTCGCCCGCGATCGCTTTGGCCAAGAGAGTCTTGCCCGTGCCTGGGGATCCAACCATCAGCACACCTTTCGGGATCTTGCCACCGAGGCGTTGAAACTTTTTGGGGTCCTTGAGGAACTCAACGATCTCTTGGACCTCATCTTTGGCTTCCTCGACGCCGGCCACGTCTTTGAAAGTCACTTTATTTCGGTCCTGAGCCAGCAGCCGAGCCCGGCTTTTGCCAAAGCTCATCGCACCGCGGCCTGCGCTGCGGAGCTGCTGACGGACGAGGAAATAAATCAGCCCCAATATCAGGAGGAGCGGGAGGAAAGTCACCAAGAGGGAGCCCCACACGTCTTTGTCCACGACATGGGAGTAATTCAGATTTTTCGCCTGAAGAAGTTTGTGCAGTTCTTCTTTTTCAAAATCCAGATTCACCGGGGTGGAGAACTTTGGAAACTGCTCCTTCGTCACTCGCACCTTGCTGGATTCCTGAGTGTCTCCCGAGTCGCTGACGGTGAGTGACTGCGGGCTGCCGGACTTCAGGTCGCGGTAGAAGCCCACGATGAACTCTTCACCTGTGGAGGCGCTGCGAGAGAGGCTGAGAGGGTGGTCTGCATCGACCACGATGAGATCCTTATCCAGCATCTCTTTAAATTGGGCGTAGGACTTGGTGATGCTCTTGCCTTCGCTGTCCTTGAACATCAAGGCTGACCCGACCAGCATGGCACAGAGTGCGAAGAAGATGAAACCCCTCCAATTGAACTGGGGCTCTTGATTGCGGCGATTGGGACCTTCGCTGCGGTTATTGGATGGTTCGTCAGACATGAATATGAGGGTTTACGATCCGGGGGGAGTTCTAGCTGAACTCGCGCGAACGAATCGGGAAAACCTCGTTCGCTTTAGAGTAATTGCCACAAAAATTGTCCCGACTAAGTGCCGAGGTTTCATTCACTGATCCGAAATGATTGCACTCGGTCGGAAGATCGACGACGGACGGGTTGTTTTTGACCTTCATCGTTCCATAATCCCCCTTCGTGATCTCCCGCTGATTGATGACCTCTCCGGACTCCACCCCGCCAAACAAGCTTTCCGATTCATCCGGGGTTACGTCTGCCTCCAAGGCTGCGCAGGCTGGCGGGATTGTGCGGGCACTCTGGCAAAAATGGGTGAGTGGCACTTCGGGAAAGAGGTTGGAAGGAAAGACCAAAAACACGATGTTGCCGGTGCTGATCGAGGTCTTTGCGGGATTTAGCAAATTGGACGGTGAGGTGGATGGCGAGGAAATTGACTCCAGCCTGGGATACTTACGCTACGATTATCCGGAGGCGATTTACTCGGAGTTACGGAGACTTTACGCTGAGGCCCTGAACCAAGAGCAGGATCTGACTCGCAGGGCCAAGGAGTTGGCGCGCACCTTGAGTGAAGATCAGAAAATCCTGCTCGGTGTGCAGCTCTACCTGCTGATCTCTCATGCGCAGTCAAACCGTCGTCAAATGGTAGAGTATTACCTCTTCATGACGAATTTGGGCATCGCCGCCCAAGCGATCGATATTGTTTATCAGCTGAATGCGGGAAACGAGTTTTCGAAAGATGATCCCTTCATCGGAAAGGGTACCCAGCCCCTCGAGACCATTCGAATTGCATCGAGCAAGCCCTGTGATGTGCTGCTTCGCTCCATTTCGGGCAATTGCTCCGTGATTGCGTTCCGTTACCAAAACTTGGTGCTCCTGAAGAACACGGGGAGTGTGCCCATTTTGGTCAGAAGCCGTCGTCAGCCCCCGGGTGATTTTTCGAGACTGTATCAAGGTGAACGAGTCGTCCTCGATGACGTCACGCTGGACTACGGGGATCTCGTCTCCTATTTCAATGCAAAACGCACGCTGACGGGCACGCAGCTTTATCTCACACTAACGGATGGTGGCAATGCAGAGATCAGTGAGCAAAGGGCACGTGGCACCAATCTGCGCATCAGTTTCGGCTTGGGGGTAACGATCGAAGCCCTGCGAGATACGGATGCAACTCTCGGTGGCCAAAAACTGAAGGATGGCGTGATCATCGATGCTTCTATCGAAGATAGCATCGTGGCGAAGGGAGAGGTTGAAATTTCTCTTCGTGATCTGCGCCGTCGTGCGCGCGAGTTTGGAGGGCAGTTTCGCCTCGAAGGCAGTCGGAATACTTATCTCGTCTCCAATAATCCCGATCTGCTGGAGGAAGGGGACATTTTGCTCTCCCAGGAAACCGAGGGGGAAATTCTTCTTCGGATTGAATGTCAGTATGCTCAAAAAACGGGAGCACTGGAAGTCCTTCGTTCACCGAGAGTGATTCTCGTGGATAACCTGCCGGTGCGTGATCGATGCCTCCTCAGTGACGGCGACACCATCACCCTGAATGATGGGCAGTTTCTGCGATGCCACTTTTCCGACCGCATCATTGAAGAAGAGCGGAATGTCATCCGTCAGATCGAGCTTAAAGAAGCAGCTCACCGATTCGATAGCCGAGACACGGCATTGGATGGCATTAGTCTCACGGCTCGGCGTGGGGAGATGATTTGTGTGATGGGTCCGAGTGGGTGTGGAAAAAGCACCCTGCTGCGCGTTTTGGGAGGACAACTCAAACCCAAAAGCGGTGAGGTGCTGATGAATGGTTTGGCGCTCTATTCAAACATCGAGAGCCTCAGCTCCTACATCGCCTACATTCCGCAGGAGGATGCTTTCGATCCACTGCTGCGGGTCGATGAAAATCTGGATTTCTCAGTGGCTGTGCGTTGCCCTCACCTTCGAGTGGAGGATCGGAGGAAACGGGTGGATGCAAAGCTCTCGGAGTTAGGGCTATCGGAACTCAGGAAACGCTTGGCTGGCACACCCCAGCAGAAATTTTTGAGCGGTGGCGAGCGGAAGCGTCTGAATGCTGGACTGGACATGATCGGCATCTCCGATGTCTATCTTTTTGACGAGCCAACATCGGGCCTGTCCTCGAAGGACTCGGAGCATGTATTAGAGATCATCCGCTCCCTTGCGAGGAATAAGATTGTCTTCGCTTCCATTCATCAGCCAAGCGTCAGGTTGTTGCAGATGTTCGATAAAGCACTCCTTCTCGATAAGGGCGGGAAGATGGTGTACTTCGGCACGCCGCAGGGCATGTTGGAGTATTTCTGGAATGCGTATAACGAGGAGACGGGGCCGAGCACCGAGATCGGCCCGATGCCTGACGGACTCACGCCTGACTACGTCTTTGATGTGATGGAAACGCCGCTCAGGGATATCAGTGGTGATGTTATCCAGGAAAAAAGTGCGGACGGTCACCTCGTGGCGGCAAGACGCTTCCCTCCGAACTTTTGGCGAGACCGCTATCAGAATCACATCGTCATGGAGTCGATGGATCGAGTGGGATCGGGTGAGCCCAAAAAAAGTCGGGATGAGACTGCTCTGGCAGCCGGGAGTGTAGCCTCGCGAAAGGCCCCGAAGGCACCTCAGCACACCATTCGGGAGGAGGGTATCCTTTTCAGCACTCTGGTGAAGCGTGCATTCCTCAGTAAATTAAGGAATCGTGCCAATTTGCTGACGACTCTCTTGGAGGCACCGATGCTCGCCGTGCTGATTGCGACCGTGTTGCGCTATTCAGAGGAGGATCGCTACACCTTTGCCTCAGCCTTCCACATTCCCACCTATCTCTTCATGAGCTTGGTGGTATCCATGTTCCTCGGCTTGACCAATAGCGCCGACGAGATCATTCGAGATCGTCACACCTTGAGTCGGGAGCGGAATCACAACCTCCGAACGTTTTATTATTTGATTGGGAAAGTGCTATCACTGGGGACTTTTGCACTGATCCAGTGTGTGATTTACCTTCTGATCGGAAACTACATCCTCGAGGTTCGAGAAATGTTTGCCATCCATCTGTGGTGGATGTTCCTGACCTCGCTGACGGGTGTTTTTCTTGGTCTTTTGGTCTCGAGCCTGGTTCATGACTCACGCACGGCACTGAACACTATACCGCTGATGCTCATTCCGCAGATCATTCTGGGCGGTGCGCTGATCAAGTATGAGGAGATGAACAAAAATCTCGATTTGGTGTATTCAATCAGACGCTGGACCGGTGACAAGACCACCCCCGAGGGCGATTCTGCCAGCAAGTTGAATGTTCCCTTTGTGTGTCAGTTCATGCCATTGCGATGGTCTTATGAAGCGATCCTAATCTCACAATCAAAACTGAATCCTCTCACTCGGAACCAAGATTTCCTTGAGGACGAAATTCAGGCGCTTGTCAGTCTCCCTCGGGATGTTGAGCTAACGCCAGAGCAAAGAAACAAACTGGAACTCGCGAAACAGGCGCTGGCCATCATATCGGGGCTCCAGTCTCGGAAGCCCGACGAGATCTCAGGGCAGCTTCGATTGATTCGAAACGCGGTGAGGAGCGGCGTTTTGGAGCAAGGGTTGCTTGATGAGCTCCAATCCGAGAGCAAAGGAACCAGTGCAGAGGAAATTTATGTCAATCGCAAGGTATTGGATCTCGTGACTAAGGCTGAAATGGAGCGTGAAGACTATCGTCGCCGGGTGAGTCCGAATGTTTTCTTCGGAACCGTAAAGACCTATTTCAATACCGTGTTCAGCACTTTGTGGATTAATGGCGTCGTGATCTTTCTCGCCTTGGCAGTCATTCTGGCTGTGATTCACTTCTCTTTGAAACGGCAATTAACTCGAGTCTAAATTTTGAAGTCAGTTGGGTATTGGCGTCTCGGTGACCCGATATCCGGGCTGGAAAATGACCACACATTATCGATAGTCCATCCAATGAACATTCTTCGTCACGTCATCCTCACTGCTCTTATCGGGCTGCTTTGTTCCTGTCAGAACAATTCTTCCCTGACCGGATCCGTGGGACAGTTAGGGCAGGTGACTCCATTGCAGTTATTGGCAGAGTGTAACGTGAGACCGGATCTAATTGCCTCTGGGAAGTATGGACGGCGCTACTATCGGCCGATGCGGGCGCGTTACATCACAGTCCACAGCACGCAGAATTACACCGGCAATGCCTATCAGCACGCTTTGGCCCTGAAGAGGGGAGCCCTCCGCGCGACACAAAGAAAAGGGGGTAACCGAATCGGCTACTTAACGTGGCATTTCACGGTGCAGCAGGATGTGGCGATTCAACACCTCCCGTGCAGAGAGCAGGGGGAGCACGCTGACTTTGACGGGCCGGGAAATAACTACAGCATCGGAATCGAGATGTGTGAACACAAGGGCAATGATTTATCCTGGACGATCGACAGGACTGCACGGTTGTCCGCCTACCTGATGTATACCTACGGCATTCCGCTCAATCATGTGGTGCCTCATTATCATTGGCCGAGAATCAGTCCTTACATCAGCCAACCTCACAAAAATTGCCCGCACTTCCTCATGGACAATGGTCGACCCGGAAAGAAATGGCAGTGGTTTCTCAGTCGGGTGAAGATGCATTATCAGCGGATCATTCCGGGGCCAGTTAAACCCTTGGGCTAAGTTACGATGCACGCACTCACGCCTTTTGTTTTGTTTGGGCTGGTCGTTTGCTCATGCCTGGCTTGCTTCGCGCAGGAACCTGTGAGTAGTTCGCCGCTGGCACTGGATGATCCACGGTTGAATGAAAGCTCGGGGATTGCGTTGAGTCAGAGAACGCCTGGAATTTTGTGGACGCACAATGACTCAGGGGACGGTCCATTCGTTTTCGCATTGAATGAAAAGGGTTCAGTGCGCGGGCGTTTCACGCTGAGCGGCGCATTCAATTTCGATTGGGAGGACATGGCATCTGGGATCAGTGATGCAGGTGTGCCTGTGCTCTATATTGGCGATATCGGAGATAATTTAGGCATTCGTGGCGACTTGCAGATTTATCAGATTGAGGAGCCTGCTGTGAAAGCGAGTGGAAAGGAGGTGGTCGAAGGCGAGGTTGGTGGCGTGAAGATCTTTCGGGCGAGTTATCCTGATGGGCGACACAATGCGGAGTCTCTTCTTTGCCATCCGAAATCAGGACAACTTTTCATCATCACAAAGACAGATGATGGTCAATGCGGGGTTTACGCTTTTCCGATCAAGCTATCGTCCCAATCCGTCATGCAGTTAACGCACCTGGGGAATTTTAGACTCCCGCCATTGACCAGAAGTGGCAAGCGTCCGATCGACAATTGCCGCTCGACGGCCGCATGTTTCTCGCCCGAGGGGGATCGGGTGGTCGTGATGAGTTACTCCAGTTTATATGAGTGGTCGGTGCATGGAAACCAGACGCTGGGTGAGGCTCTGGCGCTCAAGCCCATCCGGATCGAAACGCCGTTGATGCCTCAAGGCGAGGCGGTGTGTTACAGCCGCGATGGTGCTCATTTCTGGTGCACCAGCGAAAGGTTGCCCGCGCATCTCTACCGGATCGCCAAGTAGGGTTACGTGCTGCTGAATCTCCAAACAAAAAACCCTGTGAGGGGTGAACCTCACAGGGCTTTCATAGGCGACAGAATCGCCTGGGTGATCACCGAGAAGACTATTTCTTCTTGGCAGCCTTCTTGGCTGGGGCCTTCTTAGCAGGAGCCTTCTTAGCTACTGCCTTCTTAGCAGGGGCTTTCTTGGCGACTGCCTTTTTTGCTGGGGCCTTCTTTGCTGGTGCTTTCTTCGCTGCTGCTTTTTTAGCCATGGTATTACTCCTTGTTGTTTTGTTGGTTGCGTTTGTTTTTTTTGCCGGTGAAGCAGCGCTCTTAGCGGTTGCTTTTGGGGCAGCCGACTTGGCTGCGCTGTTTCCTCGGACATTTGTTGGGGCCGCTGCAGCGCGGCGCTTCTCCTCGATGGCGGCTTGAGCAGCGGCCAGGCGGGCGACGGGAACTCGGTATGGGCTGCAGCTGACGTAGCTGAGGCCTAGGCGGTGACAGAACTTGACGCTCTCCGGGTCACCACCGTGTTCACCGCAGATCCCAAGCTTAATGCCTGGATTGGTGCGGCGACCCTTATCGATGGCGATCTCCATCAGCTGGCCGACGCCGGTTTGATCGAGTGTGGCGAAGGGGTTCTTCTTGAAGATCTCGTTCTCCGTATAAGGAAGGAGGAAGTTACCCATGTCGTCACGACTGATGCCGAGCGCGGTTTGAGTGAGATCGTTAGTTCCGAAGCTAAAGAACTGCGCAGTCTGAGCAATCTCATCTGCCGTCAGTGCTCCGCGCGGCACTTCAATCATCGTGCCGACGAGGTAGTCGAGCTTAACTTTCTTTTCCTGCATCACCTGCTTCGCAACATTATGCACGATTGCGACCTGAAGGTCGAGTTCTTTCTTGAAGCCAACCAGAGGAATCATCACTTCGGGTTTCACCTTGATGCCTTTTTTGGAAACATCAGCGGCGGCCTCAAAGATTGCGCGCGCCTGCATTTCAGTGATCTCAGGATACGCGATACCGAGACGGCAACCGCGATGTCCGAGCATTGGATTGAACTCATGCAGTGAATTCACACGAGCTTGGATTTTATCCACACTGATGCCAGTCTTCGCGGAAAGATCTTTCTGCTGAGCCTCTGTGTGAGGGAGGAACTCATGAAGCGGTGGGTCAAGAAGACGGATCGTCGCAGGCAATCCCTTGAGTGCCTTGAAGATTCCAGTGAAGTCCTCTCTCTGGTAAGGAAGCAACTTGCCAAGTGCGGCACGACGATCTTTCTCCGTGGTGGCGAGGATCATCTCACGCATGGCGTCGATGCGGTCACCTTCAAAGAACATGTGCTCTGTGCGGGTGAGTCCGATGCCTTGTGCGCCGAAAGCAATCGCGTTTTCGGTCTGCTCTGGATTGTCGGCATTGGTGCGGACTTGGAGCTTGGTTGCCTTAGCGCACCAGTCCATGAGTTGCTTGAAGCCTTTCAGTTTCTCAGTAGCGAGTGCAGCCTTATCCCCGTGAAGAATTCCGGTGATGATCTCGGAAGGAGCTGTTTTCAGTTCGCCACCGTAGACGATACCGCTCGTTCCATCGATGGACATGAAGTCACCTTCCTTGAAGGTCTGGCCTGATACGGTAACAGTCTTCTTGTCGTAGTTGATGTCCAACGCCGCCGCACCGCAGATGCAAACCTTGCCCATCTGACGGGCAACGAGTGCGGCGTGTGAGGACACACCGCCTTTGGCTGTAAGGATACCTTCTGCGGCGATCATGCCACGAAGATCTTCGGGGCTGGTTTCATTCCGGACGAGGAGAACTTTCTCACCTTTGCCTTCAGCAATGACGGCGCGGTCAGCATTGAGGTAGACTCGGCCAGAAGCTGCGCCTGGACCGGCCGGCAGGCCAGTCGCGAGAGCTTTTGCCTTCTTCAAATCTGCGAGATCGAAAACCGGAGCGAGCAATTGGTCCAACTGGTCGGCAGGATTGCGGAGGACGGCCGTCTCCCAGTCGATCAATTTTTCTTTCACCATGTCCATGCTGAATTTCAGCGCAGCCATAGCGGTGCGTTTTCCATTCCGGGTCTGAAGCATGAACAGCTTGCCCTCCTGAATGGTGAACTCAACGTCTTGAACATCCTTGAAATGTTTCTCCAAAGTTTTGCGAACCTTCATCAGTTCGGCAAAAGGCTTCGGCATTTCTTTTTCCAGCTGTGCGACGGGTTCTGGTGTGCGGACGCCTGCGACGACGTCCTCACCTTGAGCGTTGATCAGGAACTCACCGTAGAATTCATTGACGCCATTGGCTGGATTGCGGGTGAAGGCCACGCCCGAGCCCGAGGTTTCGCCAGTGTTTCCGTAAACCATTGCCTGCACGTTTACAGCGGTGCCCCATTCAGCGGGGATGTTGTATTTACGACGGTACACAATAGCACGATCGTTCATCCAGCTTCCGAACACAGCACCTGCAGCACCAAGGAGTTGAGCCCATGGGTCGCTCGGGAAGGAGTGACCGGTGCGGTCTTTCACGAGCTTCTTGAAACGCTTCACCAGTTCCTTCTGGTCGTCAGCGGTCATCTTGGCATCTTCAATATCTGCATGGTAACGCTCGTGCTTGAAGGTTTCGATGACGACCTCAAACGGTTCGTGATCTTCTCCCTCGCGCTTTTGGACGCCGAGCACCACGTCGCCATACATTTGAACGAAGCGGCGGTAGCAGTCCCAGGCGAAACGCTCGTTGTTGGTCACCTTGGCGAGTGAAAGAACCGTTTCGTCATTCAGACCAAGGTTCAGAATCGTGTCCATCATGCCTGGCATGGAATCACGTGCACCGGAACGGACAGCAACGAGAAGGGGGAGTCCTTTCGCATCACCGAACTTGCTGTTCATGATCTTCTCCATCGAAGCGATGCCTGCGCGCATCTGAGCTTCCATGGCGGCAGGGTAGGTCTTCTTGTGGTCGTAAAAATAAGTGCAGACTTCAGTCGTGACTGTGAATCCAGGAGGGACGGGGAGGCCGATGCGGCTCATTTCAGCGAGGTTGGCTCCTTTGCCTCCCAACAAGGCTTTCATGGTTCCGTCACCATCTGCCTTACCTGCTCCGAAATTATAAACGTACTTGATGCTCTTGTTGCCTTTGGTTGCCATAGCTTTTTGGGGTCTCTTGATCAGACCACTGATGTCAGAGATGAGTATATAGGGTTGATTGAAATGGAATTAATATTCAGTGAATGAAATGAAGCAAGCGTAAGTTACATCTTCGCAACCCGATCAGATTTCGCGCGCTTCATCGGTGACTCAAATTCCTATGTCATCGTGATCTATTTTGTCTGCGTAAATCATCACAATTGATCCGAGAGCAATTTGATGATCATGACAAAAATCACGATGAGAAAAACGATCCGCACCAAAGGCGCTCCGTGCCGAATGACAAGGCTCGAACCCATGCGCGCACCAGCAATTTGCCCAGCAATCATGACTGCCGCCATGTCGTAACGCACTTTGGAAGCGAAGATAAAAATGAGTAGCGAGGCAAGGTTGCTCGAAAGATTTACAACCTTGGTGAAAGCGGTTGCTCGCGTGAGTTCGAGTCCCAAGAGTCCGATGCAGGCGAGTGTCCAAAAGGAGCCAGTGCCCGGTCCAAAAAATCCGTCATAAAATCCAAGCGCACTTCCTGCAAGGATTGAAAAAGAGACGGAATTCAATCGCGCTCGTTCAGAATGAATGCCCATCCGTGGACACATAAGGGTGTAGATTGCGACGGCTAGCAGCATCCATGGCACAATGGCTTTGAGTATTTCAGTGCTGAGTCGAGTAACGGTCAGTGCGCCGACTCCCGCGAATGCAAAAGTGACCACGGCAGCGAGTCGAACCTGTTTCCAACTGATGAGTCCCGCGCTGGAATATCTCATCACTGCGGCTGCGGTGCCGAAGGAACTCTGCATCTTATTCGTGCCCAGCGCCAAGTGTGGGGGAAGACCAGCCCACATCAGTGCGGGCATGGAGATCAATCCTCCGCCACCTGCAATGGCATCGATGAAGCCTGCACCCAGTCCTGCGAGGAGCAACAAGATGAATGTGCCTGCTTCCATCTCGTTACTTCAGCCGCTCGAGTTTCAGGAGGGGTGCCCCGGGTGACGCAAACTGAGCGACGTACATATTTCCCGCTGCATCAAGTGCGACGGCATGAGGGTGCACGAAAGGGGAGACGATGGACTTCATTGGCTGAAGGATTCCCTCCTTCGAATACTCAGCCGGTGTGCCACCGACGTTGGATATGATCCGGTTGTTGCGATCGAGCACAGAGATAAAACCCGGGGCATTTCGATCAGCGGGCCAATCGTCACTCAGATGGGGAATGATGAGATGCTGGCCAAATAGAACGGCATCCCGAGGATTCCCTCCCGGCATTGCGAACTTATCGATATACTTTCCATCAAGTGTGAATCGTTTCACCTCTCGGCGATCACTCATGCATATCAGCATGACGGGGTGTTCTGCGACACGTGTGTCGATGATCCCTCCGTGTGGCCCGAAATGGGACAATCTGCTTTCACCTTCGCCTTGATCTCCACCCCAAGAGCGGATGAGTGAGCCATCACCGCGATAGTGGTGGACGTAGTCTTTCCCGTAGCCATCGAAGACAAAGAACTCTCCGCCAAGGGGTGACATGAGAACCTTGGAAGGACGATACTCAGCGGCAGTTTGATAGAGACCTGACTTCTCCGGCCATGTAAGCTGGAGGATTTCTTCGCCGCGCAGACTCAACTTTCGTACTTCATGCAGCGCCGTGTCGGTAATAAAGATGTTTTCTTGATTGCCTTCGATGGTGGAGGTTAGGCCGTGGGCACTTGGCATTCGGGCCGTCCAAGTCTCGATCAGTTTTCCTTCACGATTGAGAACGATCACATTATTCGCAGCATCATCAGTCAGAAAAACGATTCGCCCTGAGCGGTCGACCAGGATACCATGCCCATTTTTTATGCGGACGGAATCCAAGGCCTCCTTCCCCCAATTCGGAACGACGCGATACCTGAACTCACCCTGTCCCAGTGTCTCTAACTGAGCGGCGGCATGGCCTGCAAAAAGTACGACAAAGCTGAGCAGCAACAAATCTTTAAGGTTCATGGATGGATCGCATTCTTGCAGGTGAAGGGGCTTATGCCAAGAGGGACCTGATATTGAATGGAAGAGCGACTCGGCATGTGTTAGCCTCCGATCACTGCGGTTTCATGAAGGGATTTATCTGTTTCTTATTAGGCTTG